>NZ_JBQCCN010000169.1:0-11943 GCF_051962185.1 Sphingomonas sp. | reverse complement strand
CAGGCGCGACGATCCTCGAGCTCGGGCGAGTCGATGCGATAGGCGACGCCCCTCCCCAACGACACCAGGCCGGCGATGCGCGCGACGGGCGCCCCTTCCCTGGAGATCTCGCCGAGCCGCTGGCGCACCTCGGCGTCCAGCGACGGCGGCAGATGATGGAACATCGTCAGGTGCGCGGGGAGCATGTTGCGCTCGGGAGGAAAATAGGCAGCACGCTCGCGGTCGAGCCACGCCTGATCGTCGCGCCCCAATATCGCTGTCACGATAATCGGTGCCGGCTGTCGCATTTTTCCTTCGTCATTCCCGCGAAAGCGGGAACCCATCTCCTACCCTCACCCATCGCGCCCGTCCGGGAGATGGGCCCCCGCTTTCGCGGGGGTGACGGCAAGAGAGCGGGTGCCCCGGTCTCAGATCTCGACCTGGCTCCCCACCTCGACCACGCGATTGGTCGGCAGGCGGAAGAATTCCATCGCGCTTTCGGCGTTCCTGAGCATCCAGGCGAACAGTTTTTCGCGCCAGATCGCCATGCCCGGCTTGCTCGACGGCAGCAACGTTTGCCGCGCCAGGAAGAAGCTGGTGTCCATCATCTTGAACTTGTCGCCGCAGCCGGTGACCAACGCCAGCGCCGCCGGCACATCGGGCTCTTCCATGAAGCCGTAGCGCAGCACCAGGCGGTGGAAGCCATGGCCGAGGTGATCGAGCGCCACGCGCTCCGAAAGCGGCACGAAAGGCACGTCGGCGATCTTGACCGTCAGCAGGATGATGCGCTCGTGCAGCACTTTGTTGTGCTTGAGGTTGTGGAGCAGCGCGTGCGGGACGCCGTCGGCCGAGGACGTCATGAACACCGCGGTGCCGGGCACGCGTGTGGCCGAGGTCGCCGCCGAGGAGATGAACACCTTGATCGGCATCGCCGCCTCGCGCAGCCGCGCCATCATCAGATGCCGCCCCTTGGCCCAGGTGGTCAGCACGGTGAAGATGATCAGCCCGACCAGCAGCGGGAACCAGCCGCCGTCGGGGATCTTGGTCAGGTTCGCGGTCAGATAGGCGCCGTCGACCAGGAAGAAGAGCGAGAGCAACGGAATCGCCGCCCATTTCGGCCAATGCCACAGCCGGAACAGCACTACGCCGAGCAGGCAGGTGTCGATCGTCATCGCGCCCGTGACCGCGATGCCGTACGCGCTGGTGAGGTTGGACGAGGTGCGGAAGAACAGCACCAAGAGGATGACCATCACCATCAGCATCCAGTTGATCAGCGGGATGTAGATCTGCCCCGCGGTCGACGCGCTGGTATGCTCGATCCTGAGGCGGGGCACGAAACCCAGCTGGATCGCCTGTTGGGTGACCGAGAAGGCGCCCGAGATCACCGCTTGGGATGCGATCACCGCGGCGGCGGTCGCCAGGATGACGAGCGGCAATTGCAGGCTGCTGGGCGCCAGCAGATAGAAAGGACTTTCCAACGCCTTGCCGCCGACCCGCGTCAGCAACGCCGCCTGGCCCATGTAATTGAGGATCAGCGCCGGCAGGACGAAGAACAGCCACGACATGCCGATCGGTTTGCGTCCGAAGTGCCCCATATCGGCATAGAGCGCCTCGGCACCTGTCACCGCGAGCACCACCGAGCCGAGCGCCAGGAAGGCCCGAACCGGATCGAGCAGGAAGAATTCGACCGCATAATGCGGCGAGAACGCCCAGAGCACGCCCGGCGTCTGCGCGACGCTGAACGCCCCGAGCAATGCGATCGACAGGAAATAGAGCATCATGACCGGGCCGAAGAACAGCCCGACCTTGTTGGTCCCGCTCTGCTGGATCGCGAACAGGAAGATCAGGATCGCAATCACGATCGGCAGGACGAAATGCGCCATGCCAGGCTGTGCCACCGCGAGGCCCTCGACCGCCGACAGCACCGACACTGCCGGGGTGATCATCGAGTCGCCGTAGAAGAGCGAGGTCGCGAACACGCCGAGCAGGATGATGCCGGCGGTCCATTTCTTGGTCTGCGCACGACTCGAGATCAACGCCAGCAGCGCCAGACTGCCGCCCTCCCCCTTGTTGTCGGCGCGCATGATGATCGTGACGTATTTGATCGTCACCACGATCATCATCGACCAGAACATCAGGCTGGTCACGCCCATGATATGGGCATGGTCGAGGCTGAGCTTGTGATGCCCCGCGAAGGTCTCGCGAAAGGCGTAGAGCGGGCTGGTGCCGATGTCGCCGAACACGATGCCGATCGCGCCGATCGCCAGCTTGATCAGCCCGTCATTGGCATGGCCATGCGCATGGCCGGCGTGCACGCCCTCGGCGTGTCCGTCGGTTGCTGCGATGGAAGAAGGATTGGCCGCGCTCACGGCAATCGCCGCGCGTTCGCACGAAGGGTCATGATGACCGTATGGAGCCCCTGTTTACGGTGGCGGCGCCCTAGCATCGCGCTTGAACGCCCGCAACGGCGCATTGGATGCAACGGCCTGCTCTGGGGCTCGTTATGGGTCACGCCGGTCGTTACGGGCGACGGATGACCTCGCGAATGACGAAATGCGACGCGAGGCGCGTCACGCCGGGCAGGCGCGACAGCGTCTCGCGATGAATCCGCTCGAAACTGTCGTCGCGCGTCACTTCGACATGGAGCATGTAATCGGCCTCGCCGCTCATCAGGAAGCAATCGCGCACCTCGGGACATTCTCGAATCTCCGCCTCGAATGCGGCCATCGTCTCTTGCCGCTGGTCGCGGAGCGTCACGTTGACCATCACTACCGCCGGATGCCCCCGCGCCTCGCGCGACAGCACCGCCCGGAACCCGGCGATCAGGCCGCGGTCGCGCAAGGAGCCGACGCGCCGATGCGCGGCGCTCCCCGACAGGCCGACGGCCTCTCCCAGTTCCGCGCTGGTGAGATCGGAATTGGCCACCAACTGGTTCAGGATCTTGCGGTCGAGATGGTCGAGCATTTTTCTCTCTCGTGAATATAATCATGCAAATATATCCTGCCAGACGTTCACTGTGTCAAAAAACTTGCGAACCTCTCCCGGCTTTTCGGCGGTATTTGCGAGCCAAATCCTCAGGAGAGAAATCATGCGAGTCGGTGTTCCCAAGGAAATCAAGAATCACGAATATCGCGTCGGCCTGACCCCCTCGTCGGTCGCCGAGCTGCACGCCGCCGGTCACGAGGTCATCGTCGAGACCAAGGCCGGCATGGGCATCGATTTCGAGGACCAGGCCTATATCGACGCCGGCGCGCGGATCGTCCCCGATGCGAAGACCGTCTTCGCCGAGTCGGACATGATCGTGAAGGTCAAGGAGCCGCAACCGCAGGAAGTGGCGATGCTCGAGCCGCGCCACGTCCTCTTCACTTATCTCCACCTCGCCGCCGACAAGCCGCAGGCTGAAGGGCTGATGAAGTCGGGCGCGACCTGCATCGCCTATGAGACGGTGACCGCGACGCGCGGCGGCCTGCCGCTGCTCAAGCCGATGTCCGAAGTCGCCGGCCGCATGTCGGTCCAGGTCGGCGCGCACTACCTCGAAAAGGAACAGGGCGGTCGTGGCGTCCTGCTCGGCGGCGTTCCCGGCGTGGCCCCGGCCAAGGTCGCGATCCTCGGCGGTGGCGTCTCGGGCGTCAACGCCGCGCAGATGGCGGTCGGCATGCGCGCCGACGTCACCATCTACGACATCAACAACGACCGCCTGGCCGAACTCGACATGTTCTTCTCGAGCCAGATCAAGACGCAATACGCCTCGAAATCGGCGATCGCCCAGGCGGTCCGCAACGCGCATCTCGTGATCGGCGCGGTGCTCGTCCCGGGCGCCGCGGCTCCCAAGCTCGTCACGCGCGAGATGGTCAAGACGATGAAGCGCGGCTCGGTGCTGGTCGACATCGCGATCGACCAGGGCGGCTGTTTCGAGACCAGCCACGCGACCACCCACGAGGACCCGGTGTTCGAGGTCGACGGCGTGATCCATTATTGCGTCGCCAACATGCCGGGTGCAGTCGCCCGCACTTCGGCCTTCGCGCTCAACAACGCGACGCTGCCGTTCGCGCTGAAGCTCGCCAATTTGGGTGCCGAGGCGGCGATGAAGGCCGACCCGCATCTCGCCAACGGGCTCAACGTCTACAAGGGCAAGATTACCCACGAGGCCGTCGCCGAGGCGCTCGACCTGCCGTTCGAGGCGTGGCACGGTTGATCCGGACACGGCTGGAGTCGTTCGCGATTCCGGCCGCGATCCCCGGGCACAGAAGGTCGCGCGCCCATCGCCGTCAACCAGGGGAGGTTTCGTCATGAAACCCGTCATGTTCGTCGTTGTCGCGCCGCTCGCGCTCGCCGCCTGCAATCCCACCAATCCGTTCGCGAGCGCGAATAGCAGCTCCGGCAACGCCAGCGCCGCTGTGGCGGTCGTGCCCGATGCGGTCATCGTCAACGGCGTGACGTATGTGCGGGCCGGTGGTCCGGCCCCGACGGTTGCTCCTTCGGCCAGCCCGACGACATCCGCCAACATCTTGCCGAGCGTCGCGCCGACCAGCCCACCGCCGGCCACGCCCGACGATACGTCGACTCCGCCACCCTCGGACAATCCCGATGGCGTCGTCGTGACCGGCGGGCATTAAGCGCCATCGCGCTTATTTGGCCGCGGCCTGTTCCCGCGCCAGTTAGGCCAGCAGCATGTCGAGCAGCGCCAGCCGCCGCGTGATCTGGTCGCGATAGCTCGCGTTCTTCGGTGTGAGCGCCAAAGCGTGCAGCCATAACGGCCGCGCCTTGGCGTATTCGCCCGCGCGAATATAGGCGAGGCCGAGGAACAGCGGCGGCCCCGGGTTCTGCGGCGCCAGTTGCATCGCGCGGCGATAGGCGAGCAACGAGGCCGGCGACACCACGCCGCGGTCGTGGAGCGCGATGACATTGCCGAGCTCGTTCCACATCGCGGCATTGTTGGGTGCGTAATCGACGCCCCCGGTAAGCGCGCGCGCGGCGAAATCGGTGTCGCCGCTGGAGAGCGCGACGTCGGAAATCCCGAAATACATCGACTCGCCGCCGAACCGCCCGAAGAAGGTGTCGCGCAGATTCTTGTAGGCATCGCTCGGCGGCAGCTTGACCGCGTCGGCGGCGACGGGCTGGGCCGGAAGATCGGGCTGCCCTTGCCAGGCATAACCCGCCGCCCCCAGCATCAACGCGGCCCCGGTCAGCGACCACAGCATCCGCGGCAGCCTTAGCACGACGAGCAGCGCTGCCGTGGTCAGCGCGATCAGCGCGAGCATCGCCCAGCCCATCAGCGCTTCCTCCTGAAGCTCGACCGCGCGATCGCGATGCCGACGAGCAGCAATACCACCGGCGCCGCCCATAACGGCCAGGTCGCACCGCCGAGCGGCGGGTCGTAGGTGATGTAATCGCCGTAGCGCTGGATCAGCCAGGCACGGACTTGCGCCGGGCTCTCCCCCGCCTTGATCCGCTGCCGGATCAGCGAGCGCATGTTGGCGGCGATGTCGGCATTGCTGTCGGCAATCGCCTGGCCCTGGCATTCGACGCAGCGGATGGTTTCCATCAGCGCCTTGGCCTGCGCCTCCTTGGCCGGGTCGCTCAGCTGTACGTCGGCGAGGGGAGCGTCTTGGGCTATGGCGGGCGTGACAGCGGCGAGCGCAATCGCCAATATCATCGTCACCCTGGCCTTGTGCCGGGGTCTGCCGTGCCGCGGGCCATGCCCTGCGAGCTCGAGCGGTGAGGCCTGCCGCCCGGCGGATCCCGGCACAAGGCCGGGATGACGGACTAGCGCGGATCGCCGAGTTGCGAAGTTAGGGAGACTCACTTCATCCCCCGCCACGTCTTGAGGATGTCCGCGACCTGATCCGGCTGCAGGTTGCTGACATACTGCCGCACGATCCGCCCACGCCCGTCGATCAGGAAGGTCTCCGGCACGCCCGACGAGCCAAGCGCGATCTGCACCTGGCTGGTCTTGTCGTTGCCGATCCGCTCATAGGGATCGCCATTGCGGTCGAGAAAGGCGCGGACGGCGTCGGGCGTATCGTTGATCGCTACGCCGTCGATCGCAACGCCCGCCGCTTTCAGCTTCATCAGTTCGGGCGCCTCGGCGATGCACGGCACGCACCAGCTCGCGAAGACGTTGACCAGCCGCGGCTTGCCGCCGCCGAAGCCGGTCCGGGCGACGCCGGGCTTGGTCGGCAGCATCGCCGGCAGCACGAAATCGGGCAGCGGCTTATCGACCATCGCCGAGCGCACGGTGCGATCGGCAGGTTTGAGCAGGCCCAGCGCCACCAGCCCGAACAGCGCGGCGAACAATGCCAGCGGCAACCAGAGCAGCGCGCGCCTCATGCCGCATAGTCCTCTTCATAGACCGCGCGCTTGCGGCGACGGATGCGGCCGAGGAACGACAGGCCGCCGCCGAACGCGACCAGCGCGCCGCCCAGCCAGATCAGGGTCACGAACGGCTTCCACCACAGCCGCACTTGCCAGCCGCCCTTGCCGTCGGGCTGGCCCAGCACGGTGTAGAGCTGTCCGTCGAGCCGCGTAGCGATCGCGGTTTCGCTGGTGGTGGTCGGCGGGCTCGCGAAAAAGCGCGAGTCCGGCGACAGCACGAAGGGGGTGCCGCCCTCCCCGCGCTGAATATTGAGGTCGGCAGCGATTGCCGACCAATTGGGCCCGATCACCGGGCGGATGCCGACCATCGTCACCAAATAGGGCCCGACCGCTCGCGTCTCGCCTTGGCGCAGCACCGCGAGCGTTTCCTTGGTGAAAGCGCTGTCGCACGCCATCCCGGCGAGGCTGACGGCGATGCCGAGATGCGCCACGACCATGCCCCAGGTGAAGAGCGGCGTGCGGCGCAGGTTGCGCCGCCACAACGGCGCGACGCTCGCGACAGCGAGCCCAGCGGCGAGCACCAGCGCCAGCATCGGGAGGATGCCGATTCCCCAGGCGAACGGCACCAGCACGATCAGCGCCGCGCACGACGCCGCGACCGGCCAGGTCAGGCGCTTGAGCAGCGTATTGGTTTCGTCGCGCCGCCAGCGCAGCAACGGACCGGCGGCCATGAATGCCACCAGCGCCAGCGCGATCGGCCCGGTAGTCTTGTCGAAGAACGGCTTGCCGACCGACAATTGCACGCCCCAGGCCGCCGCCGCGAGCGGGTAGAGGGTCCCGATCAGCACGATGCCCAGGATGACCGAGAGCAGCAGATTGTTGACCACCAGCGCGCCCTCGCGGCTGACCGGGGCGAAGGTGTTGCCTTGCCGCACCGTTCCGATCCGCGCCGCGAACAGCGCCAGCGCGCCGCCGATATAGACGGCGAGCAACGCCAGGATGAACGCGCCGCGCTTCGGGTCGACGGCGAAGGCATGGACGCTGGTCAGGATGCCCGAGCGCACCAGGAACGTGCCGATCATGCTCATCGAGAAGGCGACCACCGCCAGCATGATCGTCCAGGCGCGCAGCCCGTCGCGCGTCGCCAACACGGTCACCGAATGGAGCAAGGCGGTCGCCGCCAGCCACGGCATCAGGCTCGCATTCTCGACCGGGTCCCAGAACCACCAGCCGCCCCAGCCGAGCTCGTAATAGGCCCAATAGCTGCCCGCGGTGATGCCCAGGGTCAGGAAGATCCAGGCGCCGAGCACCCAGGGCCGCATCGCCCGCGCGAACGCCGGCCCGACTTCGCGCGTGACCAGCGCGCCGACCGCGAACGAGAAAGCGACCGAGATGCCGACATAGCCGATGTAGAGCGTCGGCGGGTGGAACGCCAAGCCGGGGTCCTGGAGCAACGGATTGAGCCCGTTGCCGTCGGGCGGCGACGGGAACAGTCGGGCGAACGGGTTGGAAGCGAACAGCAGGAAGGCATAGAAGCCCATCGAGATCAGCGCCTGCGCGCCGATCGTCGCATTGAGCGTTCGCGTGTCGAGCCGCCGCTCGAATATCGCCACCGCGCCCCCCGCCAGCCCCAGGATCGTCACCCAGAGCAGCATCGATCCTTCGTGATTCCCCCAGGCGCCGGCGATCTTGTAGATCATCGGCTTGAGCGAATGGCTGTTCTCGGCGACCAGCAGGACCGACATGTCGGACTGGGCGAATACCAGGATCAGGCACAGCATCGCCAGCGCGGTCAGCAAGCCTTGCGCGATCGCCACCGGCCGCACCGAGCGCACCATCTCCTCGCGCCCGCTGACGACCGCGCCGGCGGCGAGCAGCAATTGCAGCACCGCCATCATCGCGGCGAGCCAAAGCGCGGCGAGTCCCCCTTCCGCGATCATTGCTTCAGCGACTTCGTCTCGTGCAGCTTGCCCGCGAGTTCGGGCGGCTGGTATTTCTCGTCATGCTTGGCGAGCAGATTGGTCGCGACGAAGCTGCCGTCGGGCTGGAACTGTCCTTCGGCAACCACGCCCGACTTCTCGCGGAACAGGTCGGGTGCGATGCCCTTGAACGTCACCGGGGTCGACGCCTGGCCGTCGGTCACGACGAAATCGATCGTCACGCCGTCCGGCGCGCGCTTGATCGATCCGCCCTCGACCAAGCCGCCGAGGCGCACCGCTTTGCCCAGCGGCAGCCCCTCTTTCTTGACGTCGGAGGGCGCGTAGAAGAACGCCGCCTGATCCTTCAGTCCGGACAGCGCGAGCCCGCTCGCGCCCGCGATCGCAAGCAAGGCGAGTCCCGCCAGCCACATCCGCTGATGCTTGGGTTTCACTTCGGGTCGCGCTCCGCGGCGCGCATCGCGACATAGCTCCAGCCGACCAGGCCGAGCGTCACGACCAGAGTGAGTCCATAAGCGGCGCCGACGAACAGCCAGTGGTTCATGCCGACGTCCTCATTGCGCCAGGCGCCGCATACGCGCCTCGCGCCGCTCCCGCGCCAGCATCGCCCGCATCCGCATCAGCACCACGCCCGCGAACAGGAACGTGAATCCCGACAGGGTGAACCACAGTGGCCACAACATCGAGGGAGCGATCGTCGAACTGGTCAGGCCGATGCTCTCGCCCTGGTGCAATGTGTTCCACCACACCACCGAATAACGGATGATCGGCAGCAGCACGGTGCCGGCAATGCCGTAAATCGCGGGTAGTCGCCCGTCCCCGCCACGATCGGCATCGGCGCGGGCCAGCGCCATATAGGCGAGATAGACGAAGAACAGCAGCAACATGCTGGTCAGCCGCCCATCCCATTCCCACCACGTGCCCCAGGTCGGCCGGCCCCAGATCGAGCCGGTGGCCAGGCACAGGAAAGCGAAGATCGCGCCGGGCAAGGCGATCGCGCGCGCGGCGACGCGCGCCAGCGGATGCCGCCAGACCAGGTAGACGATGCTCGCCGCCGCGATCCCGCTCCAGCCGCCCATGCCGAGCCAGGCGGTCGGCACATGGATGTAGAGGATACGGACGCTGTCGCCTTGCAGATAATCGGGCGGCGTCATCGTCAGCCCCGCCCAGCAGCCGAACAAGGCCAGCAAGACCCCCGGCACCAGCAAGGCAGGCGTCAGCGGCCGCGCCAAGCGCAGGAATCGCGCGGGATTCGCAAGGGCATGAAGGCTGGCCACGGCTCATCGCCCTACGCAAAGTTCGATCGACAGTCACCCCGTCCATCTACTTATATCGTCGCGACACGAAGCGGCGCAGCCACGGTTCGATCGGCCCGCGGCGCCACGCCGGCCTGCCGGGTGTCAGTCCCGCCCGATCAGCCGCCGCGCGATGGCGTCCGCGACGTCCGACGCCGGCGCGCCGGTGCGCTCGCTCTCGTCCCACACCTCGATCAGGCGCTCGGGGATTCGGGCGATGCGGGCTTCGACTTCGGCGCGGTCGCCTTGCCCGAGATATTCGAGGCCGACATTGATGATGCCGCCGGCGTTGATCACATAATCGGGCGCGTAGAGCACGCCGCGAGCATGCAGCCGCGAGCCGTCTTCCTTCGTCGCGAGCTGGTTGTTGGCGCCGCCGGCGATGACCCTGGTGTTGAGCGCGGCGATCGACTCGGCGGTAAGAATCGCGCCCAGCGCGTTGGGGCTGACCACGTCGGCCTCGATCGCCAGAATTTCCTCTGTCGGCACGGTGTTCGCGCCGAGTTCCGCAGCCAGCGCCTTGGCCTTGTCGCCATTGACGTCGGCCAAGGTCAGCTTGGCGCCGTCCTTTGCCAGCAGCTTGGCGAGACCGCCGCCGACGCTTCCCACGCCCTGGACCGCGACATGCACGCCCGCCATCGAGTCGACGCCGAGACCGCGCTTCGCCGCCGCCTTTACGCCCTGATAGACGCCGCTCGCGGTGAACGGGCCGGGATCGCCGCCCGCGCCGCCGGCCGCGACCGGCAGGCCCGACACGTGCTTGGTGCGCGTCGCGATGACCTTCATGCTCGCTTCGGACATGCCGACGTCCTCGGCCGTCACATAGCGGCCGCCAAGCGATTCGACGGCGGCGCCGAACGCCTCGAGCTGCGCCTGGTCGATCGTCTCGCCCGGCTTCGACGCCAGCACGACGCCCTTGCCGCCGCCGAGCGGAAGCCCGGCCATCGCGTTCTTGTAGCTCATGCCGCGCGACAGCCGCAGCGCGTCGGTGATCGCGCGATTGGCGTCGGCATAATGCCAGAAGCGCACGCCGCCGGCCGCCGGGCCTAGGTGAGTAGAGTGGACCGAGATGACCGCGGTCAGGCCAGCGGCGGGATCACGAAACAGGTGGACGCCTTCATGGTCGTCGAAATCGGGCAGGTCCCAAACGGATGTCATGGTCGCTCCGGACTAAGCGAAGAAAATTACGATGGCGCGTAATATTGTTTTAGAGCGACAAAGGCCAGCCTGAAAGCGCACCGAGGCAGAATGTCTGGAAAATGGGGCGATCGACGGGACTTGAACCCGCGACCCTCGGTACCACAAACCGATGCTCTAACCAACTGAGCTACGATCGCCGTGAACGCGCGCCCCTAGCGGCACCGGCGGGTGCAGGTCAAGGCTGACGGCATCGTATCATTTGGTTAGGCTCGCCGCCATGTCGTCCATGAATGCGGATAGCGTCGTCAACCTCGGCTCGGGCCATCCGTCCGAGCCGGTCATCGCGCACATCATGGCGCAGCCCGGCGTGCAGCGCACGCCCAGCCCCAAGCTGACATTGTTCCAGAAGCGCGGCTTTCTCGACCCGGCGATGTGCGAGGCGCTGATCGCGCTGATCGACCAGACGCGGCGCCCGTCGACCGTGTCGGATTACAATGGCGATGCGGCCTTCCGCACCAGCGAAACCTGCGACCTCGACGCGACCATTCCCGTCGTCGCCGAGCTGGAAAATCGCATCGCCCGGTTCGTCGGCCTCGACCCGGCGCATGGCGAGCCGATCCAGGGCCAGCGCTACGCCGTGGGCCAGGAATTCAAGGCGCATACCGATTATTTCGAGCCGAGCGGGGTCGACTTCGACAAATTCACGTCGGTCGCGGGCAATCGCACCTGGACCGCGATGCTCTATCTGAACGAACCCGACGCCGGCGGCGCGACGCGGTTCAAGACGATCGACAAGATCGTCCAGCCTGAAATCGGCAAGCTGCTGTGCTGGAACAATCTCCGGCCCGACGGCAGCCCCAACCCAAGCACGATTCATCAGGGGATGAAAGTTCGCGCGGGAACCAAGTACGTGATCACCAAGTGGTTTCGCGAGCGTCCCTGGGGCTGGGAATAGTGCTCTTCCGGCACCGTCACATAACTTTCACCTGATCGACATGGGTGAGTCACGCAAGTGCAACTCGCCCGACGCAATCCATCCATAGGGGCCTCCGCGACGACGTGGCGGGGGGAAATCACCGACTCGCGGAACGGTCGTCGCGACCGGACGGACGGCAAGGAGCCGCCGCCCTACCCTTTGGAGACTATTTGAAATGGGGATCTCGACCTTGCGGAGCACGCTGCTGGCCAGCGCGCTGATCGCGGTTACCGCCACGCCGGCCTTCGCCGCCGAAGACCCGAAGGCGCCCGCGCCCGCCGCTGCCGCGCCCGACGCACAA
>NZ_JBQCCN010000168.1:0-4613 GCF_051962185.1 Sphingomonas sp. | reverse complement strand
TGCTCGATGAGCCGACCAACCATCTCGACCTCGACTCGATCGAGGTGCTGGAGGCGGCGTTGCGGAGCTATGACGGCGCGCTGCTGGTGGTCAGCCACGATCCCGCTTTCCTCGAGGCGATCGGCATCGAGCGGGAAGTCGCGCTCTCCTAACCCCAAACCGTCACCCCGGCCTTGTGCCGGGGTCTGCCGTGCAACGACGGAAGTCATGCCTTGTTGCGCGGCGGATCCCGGGACGAGCCCGGGATGACGGTATGGAATGGGGCTGATGCTGCCCTCTAGCCCGACCGTCATGCCGGCCCTGTGCAGGCATGACGGTGCCGCGGACGCGGGGCTGGAGGCTCCGTGGACACCGGCACAAGGCCGGGGTGCGGTTGAACTTGGGCCTAGTGCGAGCCTGTCACAGCGACCGCCCGATCAGCTCCTTCATGATCTCGTTGGTCCCGCCATAGATCCGGCTGACCCGCGCGGCGCGCCACATCCGGGCGATCGGATATTCGTTCATATAGCCCGCGCCGCCATGGAGCTGGAGGCACTTGTCCATGACCTCCCATTGCAGTTCGGTGTGCCAGAGCTTGGCCGCCGCGCCCTCGGTCGGGGTCAGCTCGCCCTTCAGATGCCGCTGGATCGCCCAGTCGAGATGCGCCCAGCCGACCTGGAGCTTGGTCTTCAGATCGGCGAGCACGAAGCGCGTGTTCTGGAAGTCGAACACCGTCCCGGCGAAGGCCTTGCGCGTCTTGGTGAACTCGACGGTCTCGTCGAACGCCTTCTGCGCCGAGGCCTGGGTACCGATCGCGATCGACAGCCGTTCCTGCGGCAATTGGCTCATCAGATAGATGAAGCCCTTGCCTTCCTCGCCCAGGCAATTGGTCATCGGCACGCGCACGTCCTCGAAGAACAATTCCGAAGTATCGGCGGCATCCTGGCCGATCTTGTCGAGCTTGCGGCCGCGCTTGAACCCCTCGCGATCGGCCTCGACCAGGATGATCGACATGCCCTTGTACGCCGGCTTCGCGTCGGGATCGGTCTTGGCGACGACCAGCACCAGATCGGCATTCTGGCCGTTGGTGATATAGGTCTTACTGCCGTTGACGACATAGTGATTGCCGTCCTTCCTGGCGGAGGTGCGGATCGCCTGGAGGTCGGAGCCGGTGCCCGGCTCGGTCATCGCGATCGCGGTGATCGTCTCGCCCGAGACGAGCCGCGGCAGCCATTGCTTCTTCTGCTCTTCCGACCCGTAGGATTCGAGATAGCCGCAGACGATGTCCGATTGCAGCGAGAAGCCGGCGGGCACGCCGATATAGGACATCTCCTCGTCGACGATCGCGTTGTAGCCGAAATCGAGCCCCAACCCGCCATAGGCCTCGGGCACGGTCGGGCACAGCATCCCGATCTCGCCCGCCTTGCGCCAGAATTCCTTGGGGACCAGCCGGTTTTCTTCCCAGGTGCCGACATTGGGCACGCCTTCCTTTTGCAGGAACGAACGGACGGTCTGGCGGAACGCCTCGTGATCGTCGTTATACGCGAAGCGGCCGGGCACGCTGTCGGGGGTCATGGTCCTCTCCCTAGGTCCTTGATTGCAACCTTTCGGGCAAGGTGCGGGGAGTTTACGCGGGCGTCAACCCGGCTTTCGCGTGGCCCCGAAATGGGGCTAAGGCAGAGGTCACGATTTCAGGAGTGTGCATGAAACTCGCCAGCCTCAAGAACGGCCGTGACGGCAAGCTCGTCGTGGTGTCGACCGACCTCGCCTGGTACGCCGATGCCGGGCACATCGCGCCGACGCTGCAGGCGGCGCTCGACGATTGGGACCGGCTCTCGCCCGATCTCCGCAATCTCCAGACCGATCTCGACCATGAGGTCATTCCGCGCCAGCGCTTCCACGAGCATGACGCCGCCTCGCCCTTGCCGCGCGCGTACCAATGGGCCGACGGCTCGGCCTATGTGAACCACGTGGCGCTGGTGCGGCAGGCCCGCAATGCCGAGATGCCCGAGAGCTTCTGGCACGACCCGTTGATGTACCAGGGCGGGTCGGACGGCTTTCTCGGCCCGCGCGACGCCATCCCGCTCGCCGACGAGAACTGGGGATGCGACCTCGAGGCCGAAGTGGTGGTGGTGACCGGCGACGTACCCTTGGGCGCGACGCGCGAGCAGGCGCTCGACGCGATCCTGCTGGTCGGCCTGACCAACGACGTCAGCTTGCGCAATCTCATCCCTGGCGAGCTCGCCAAGGGATTCGGCTTCTTCCAGTCCAAGCCGGCCAGCGCCTTCTCGCCGGTGTTCGTGACGCCCGATGCGCTGGGCGATTGGTGGAAAGACGGCAAGCTTCGCCGCAAATTGATGGTCGACCTCAACGGCCAGCCGTTCGGCCGCGCCGAAGCGGGTGAGGACATGACCTTCGATTTCGGCACGCTCGTCGCGCATGCCGCGAAGACGCGGCGGCTCGGCGCCGGCACCATCATCGGCTCGGGCACCGTGTCCAACCGTGACGCCGACGGCGGTCCGGGCAAGCCGATCGCCGAAGGCGGCGTCGGCTATTCATGCCTCGCCGAGGTTCGCACGGTCGAGACGATCCGCACCGGCGCGGCGACGACGCCGTTCCTCAAGAAGGGCGACACGGTCCGCATCTGGGCGGAGGACGACCGTCATCATCCGATCTTCGGGGTGATCGAACAGACGGTGGAATAAACGGTACCGTCACCCCAATCTGTCTCGTCACCCCAGCTAAACCTGGGGTTTCGTGCCTCCTCGCGCCTTCGCCCGAGGCCCCAGCTTTCGCTGGGGTGACGGGTATAGCCATCCGCTCGGCATAGCCTGTTTGCCGGGCGGACAATCGGCCGGGCCCGCCGCAAGACTCGCCAAGCTCGTTGAAATTTTATAACAACGACACCAAGGCCGCGCGCGATCGTTGCGGTGACCTGAGTCGAACCCGGAGAGAGCATGGCCAGCGAGCATCCGCGCGCCAATCTGAAGCCCCTGTCATTGCACGTGCCGGAGCCCAAATTCCGCCCCGGCGACACGGTCGATTTCAGCGCGGTCGACGTCCCCGCGGCGGGCGCGGCGCGGCGTCCCGACACCGCCGACAAGCCGCAGGACTTCATCGACCTCGCCTATACGATGGTCCGCGTGCTCGACGAGGACAATTGCGCGGTCGGGCCCTGGAATCCCAAGCTCTCGCCCGATGCGATGCGCCGCATGCTTCGCAACATGGCGCTGGTCCGCGCCTTCGACGAGCGCATGTTCCGCGCCCAGCGCCAGGGCAAGACCAGCTTCTACATGAAGAGCCTGGGCGAGGAGGCGGTGTCGATCGGCGCCGCCGCCGCGCTCGCCGACGACGACATGTGCTTCCCCAGCTACCGCCAGCAGGGCGTGCTGATCTCGCGTGGCTGTCCGCTGGTCGACATGATGAACCAGATCTATTCGAACACCGGCGACAAGCTGCAGGGAAAGCAGCTGCCGATCATGTATTCGGAAAAGCGCTTCGGCTTCTTCTCGATCTCGGGCAATCTGACGACGCAATATCCCCAGGCGGTGGGCTGGGCGATGGCTTCCGCCTCGCGCGGCGACACGCGGATCGCGGCGACCTGGTGCGGCGAGGGCTCGACGGCGGAAGGCGATTTCCACTCGGCGCTGACCTTCGCCACCGTCTATCGCGCACCGGTCATCTTCAACGTCGTCAACAACCAATGGGCGATCAGTTCGTTTTCGGGTTTCGCCGGCGCCGAGGCGACGACCTTCGCCGCGCGCGCCGTGGGCTATGGCGTCGCCGGCCTCAGGGTCGACGGCAACGACGCGCTGGCGGTCTATGCCGCGACCCTATGGGCGGCAGAGCGCGCGCGGACCAACCAGGGCCCGACGCTGATCGAGCATTTCACCTATCGCGCCGAAGGGCATTCGACCTCCGACGATCCGACCCAATATCGCTCGGCGGGCGAGCCCAATGCCTGGCCGCTGGGCGATCCGATCACCCGGCTCAAGGACCATCTGGTCGCGCTCGGCGAATGGGACGAGGAGCGCCACGCCGCGCAGGACAAGGAACTCGCGGAAATGGTGCGCGACGCGCAGAAGGAGGCCGAGAAGAACGGCATCCTCGGCCACGGCCTGCACCAGCCGCTCGATTCGCTGTTCGACGGCGTGTTCGAGGAGATGCCGTGGCATCTGCGCGAACAGCGCCAGATGATGCTCGACGAGGAAGAAGCATCGGGGCGGCCATGGGCGCGGAAGCGGTGATGCGCAGCATCGCCGTCCCGGCGCAGGCCGGGATCCCGAGCCGCGAGCGCGCGCTCTATTTTCAGGAGACCCCAGCGTTCGCTGGGGTGACGGAGTTGAGCTGGTGAGCGACGTCATCGAAACCGAAACGGGTGCGGCCGAGACCGGCACCACCACCCGCATGAACATGATCCAGGCGATCAACTCGGCGCTCGATGTGATGATGGCGCGCGATCCCGACGTGATCGTGATGGGCGAGGACGTCGGCTATTTCGGCGGCGTGTTCCGCGCGACCGCCGGCTTGCAGAAGAAATACGGCAAGACGCGCGTGTTCGACACGCCGATCACCGAATGCGGCATCGTCGGCGTCGCGGTCGGCATGGGCGCCTATGGCCTGCGCCCGGTGCC
>NZ_JBQCCN010000167.1:0-23132 GCF_051962185.1 Sphingomonas sp. | reverse complement strand
CGGGCGCGTTCGCTTCGCTCACCCCGCCGGTCGGGCAGAATTTGCACTGATAGAATGGCGCGGCCAGACTCTTGAGCGCCTTCAATCCGCCATTGGCCTCGGCCGGGAAGAACTTGAAATGCGTCAGGCCGAGATCGAGGCCGCGCATCAGGTCGGCCGAATTGGCGATGCCCGGCAGATAGGGCACACCGCTGTCGATGATCGGCCGCGCCAGCCGCTCGGTCAGGCCCGGCGAGACGATGAATTCGGCGCCGGCGTCCATCACGTCGGCGAATTGCTGCGGATTGATCACCGTGCCCGCGCCGACGATCGCGCCCGGGACTTTCTTCATCTCGCGGATCGCGTCGAGCGCGGCCGGCGTGCGCATCGTGACTTCGAGCGCGGGCAGGCCACCGCGCACCAGCGCCTCGGCCAAAGGCTTGGCGGTCGCGAGGTCCTCGATCACGATCACCGGGATGACCGGCGCCGCCAGCATGATTGTTTCGATGGCGCTCATTTCGAATGCTCCTGGGCAAAGGCGGCCGCGGCGCCGTAGAGGCCGGGCTGGGGATGGGTGATCAACTTGACCGGTATGTTGGCCATCATCTGCTGGAACCGCCCCTTGGCGGTGAAGCGCTCGCCGAAGCCGGAGCGCGCGAAATGGCCCTTGAGCTTGAGGCCGAGGCCGCCGGCGATGACGACGTCCTTGGCGCCCTGGGTCAGCGCGAGATCGCCGGCGAAGGCGCCGAGCGCGAGCACGAAGCGGTCGAGCGCGGCGATCGCCAGGCTGTCGCTGCCTTCGAACGCCAGGGTCCAGATCGTCTTGTCGTCGAGATGGCGGATCGCCTTGCCCTCGATCTCGGCCAGCGTTTCGTAGATCGCGACGATCGCCGGACCGGCGCAGATGCGCTCGGCGGAGACGCGGGTGAAGGTCTTGCGCAGCCGCTTGAGGATCGCGTCCTCGAACGCGTCGAGCGGGGCGAAATCGACATGGCCGCCTTCGGTCGAAAGGACGTGATAGGTCTCGCCCGCGTGCAGCACACCCGCCACGCCGAGGCCAGTGCCAGGACCGCAGATCGAGGTCACGCCGTCGCGCGCCAATGGTCGCTTGGGGCCGCAGATATGCTGGAAATCCTCATCGGGCAGTTGCGCCACGGCATGGGCGATCGCGCCGAAATCGTTGACGATGACATAGGTGTCGGCGCCGAGCCGCTCGGGGATCAGCGAGGGTCGGATGATCCAGGGATTGTTGGTCAGCTTGATGACCTCGCCCCCCACCGGCGAGGCGACCGCGATCGCCGCCGCCTTGGGCAAGTCGCGGCCGAGCTGGCGGCCGAAATCCTGCCACGCGGTCTGAAGCGAGGCGTGCTCGGCGGTCTTCTGGGTGATTTCGGGCCCGAGCGAGACGACCTTGCCATCCGCCACTTCGGCGATGGCGAAGCGGGCATGCGTGCCCCCGATATCGACTGCGACGAGTTCCATCTGCGTTTCTCAGCCTCTCCAAATCCGTCATCCCAGCGAAAGCTGGGATCTCCGGCCGTATCGCGTCACCGCTTGAGACCCCAGCTTTCGCTGGGGTGACGGCTGGTCACAACCCCGCGCCCGCGAAAATCGCCGACGCGCCCAATTCCGCTTCGTCCGCGGCGCCGCGGAACAGCCCGAACAATTCGCGGCCCATTCCTTCGGCCGCCGGCGGGCATTCGGCAAGCTCGCGTGCGTCCCAATCGGCGGCATCGACCAAGGCGTCGATCGTGCCGTTCTCCGCGTCCAGCCTGATGACATCGCCATCGCGCACCTTGCCGAGCGGACCGCCGCCCAGCGCCTCGGGCGAGCAATGGATCGCAGCCGGGACCTTGCCCGACGCGCCCGACATGCGGCCGTCGGTGACGAGCGCGACGCGATGGCCCTTGTTCTGCAGCACGCTCAGGGGAGGAGTCAGCTTGTGGAGTTCGGGCATGCCGTTGGCGCGCGGGCCCTGGAAACGGACCACCACGACAACGTCGCGGTCGAGCTCGCCCCCCTTGAACGCCGCCTGGACCTCGGCCTGGTCGTGGAACACGCGGGCAGGGGCCTCGACCACCCAGCGCTCGCGCTCGACCGCCGAGACCTTGATGCACGCGCGGCCGAGATTGCCGGTCAGGATGCGGAAGCCGCCCTCGGCCGAGAAGGGATTGGCGGCGGGGCGCAGGATCGTCTCGTCGCCGCTCGCGCCGGGATCTTCCCAGATCAAGCCGTCACCCTCGACCACCGGCCGCTTGCCGTAATCGGCAAAATCGCCCGCGACGGTCAGGATGTCGCCATGGAGCAGCCCGGCGCCGAGCAATTCGCGGATCACGAACGGCATGCCGCCGGCATCCTCGAACCCGTTCACGTCGGCCGAGCCATTGGGATAGACGCGCGCGACCAGCGGCACGGCGCGGCTCAGCGCGTCGAAATCCTCCCAGTCGATCGCGATCCCCGCCGCGCGCGCGATGGCCGGCAGATGGATCAGGTGATTGGTCGACCCTCCCGTCGCCAGCAGGCCGACCGCGGCGTTGACGATCGCCTTTTCATCGACGCAACGGCCGAGCGGCCGGTAATCGTCGCCGTCCCAGCCGATTGCGGCTAGCCGATGCACCGCGGCACGCGTCAGCTCCTGGCGCAGCTTGGTGCCGGGGTTGGCGAAGGCGGCGCCGGGGATGTGCAGGCCCATCACCTCCATCATCATCTGGTTGGTGTTGGCCGTGCCGTAGAAGGTGCAGGTGCCCTTGGAATGATAGGCTCCGATTTCGGCTTCGAGCAGTTCGTCGCGGCCGACCTTGCCCTCGGCAAAGGCCTCGCGCACCGCCGCTTTGGCCTTGTTGGGGATGCCGGTGCGCATCGGTCCGCCCGGGATCATGATCGTCGGCAGATGCCCGAAACGCAGCGCGCCCATCAGCAGTCCGGGGACGATCTTGTCGCAAATGCCGAGCAGGGCCGCGCCCTCGAACATGCCATGGGTCAGCGCGACCGCGGTCGACAACGCGATCGTGTCGCGGCTGAACAGCGAAAGTTCCATCCCCGGATAGCCCTGGGTGACGCCGTCGCACATCGCCGGCACGCCGCCGGCGACCTGCGCCGTCGCGCCGACCTCGCGCGCCCAGATCTTCATCTGCTCGGGGTAGCGGTAATAGACCGCATGCGCCGACAGCATGTCGTTGTACGAGGTGACCATGCCGATGTTCATCGCGGCATTGGTCCGCATCGCGTCGCGATCCTCCTCGGTACCGGCATAGCCGTGCGCGAGGTTGGCGCAGCCCAGCGTCGACCGCGATCGCGATCCACGGTCGCGCTCGCGATCGATGAGATCGAGATAGGCGCGGCGCGTCGGGCGCGAGCGGGCGACGATGCGGTCGGTAACGGCGGAGAGTGCCGGGTTCATGGCCTGATGTCCGTTTTCCAGCGGCCGGCCTTGCCGACGCTTTCTTGCGATCCTCCTAGACCTGCGCGACGCGCGGGCAAGGCCGAGTGGGCCGCGGGCGCCTGGAAATTCGTATGCGAAGGGAAAGGCGCTTCGTTTTCCCCGATTTGGGGCGAAATATGGACGGGTAGCCTACTCGCTGTGGCGTTCTGCCAGAATCAACGCGGCTACGACGCCCGGCATGATCCATAAGAACGACCAGTCATCTGCGTCTTGAACGTGGAACACCTCAAGCAGCCATGTCGTTAGGAAAACCGCACTAAGTGTCACGAAAGTGAGCGCTACTTGGGCGACCACACCTTTCCAATGGACCGGGAAATAGCTCCCAAAGACTTTCTTGAACCAGATCTCGCGCTGCATCGCCTCGCGCCTATTACGAAAGCTCAGCGGCTTGGATCGGGCGCCGATCGCCCGCTCCGTTCCCTCACTTGTAGAAATGAGGAAGTCAGGGCGCCCAGTGGATATCCACCGGCAGCTCGGTATCCGCCAGGACGCGCCCGATCGGATAGGCCGAGCTCGGCCCTTGCGCGATCGCGTCCTCGATCACCTTCTTCTTGGCGGCGCCGGTGACGGCGATCATCACCGAGGCCGACGAGACGATCGCCGCGCGGCTCAGGGTGACGCGCGCGACCGGCGCCTCGGGCGGCAGCGGGTCGGGCATCACGCCCAGCATGCGGCGTTCCTTGGGGCCGTTCAGCGCTTCGTCGAAATCCGGGCCGGGAAAGATCGAAGCGGTATGGCCGTCGCCGCCCACGCCGAGCAGGCAGAGGTCGAGCGGCCAATGCAGGTCCTGCATCAGCGCATCGGCCGAGCGCCCGGCCGCCTTGTAATCGGCGGTAGCCTGCGGGACGATCGGCATGACTCGCGCGCCAAGCGGCAGGAAGGTCTTGGCCAGCATCGTCACGTTGGACAATTCGTCGCCCAGCGGCACGATCCGCTCGTCGCCCGGGATGATCGTCAACCGCTTCCATTCGAGCTTGGCCTTGGCGAGCTTGGCGTAGATCGGGGTCGGCGTCTTGCCGCCGGCCAGCGCGATCACTGCGCCGCCACGCGCCTCGATCGCGCTTTCGATGATGAAGGCGATATCGCCCGAAACGGCATCCGCCATCTCGTCGGTATCGTCATATTCCCACCATTCGATTTCTTCGTTCGTCGCCATGATGCTCTCGCCAATAAGATCGTCATTCCCGCGAAAGCGGGAACCTATCACCGGTTTTGCCCGGTCCAGCTGTCGGGAGCTGGATCCCCGCTTTCGCGGGGATGACGGTAAAGTTCAATCGTCTTGCCACGTCACCCCGTCGCGCTCGGTCAGCGCGATCGAGGTCGAGGGCCCCCAGCTGCCCGAGGCGTAGCTCTTGGGCTTCATATCGTTGGCCACCCAGCCGGCGCGGATCGCGTCGGTCCAGGTCCATTGCGCCTCGACCTCGTCGCGACGGACGAACAAGGTCTGATCGCCCTCGATCAGATCGAGCAACAGACGCTCATAGGCGATGCGGCGGCGGGAGCCGGCGAATTCGGCGTCGAGGCTGAGGTTGAGCGGGACTTCGCGCAAATGGATGCCATCGCGGTCGAGTCCCGGCTCCTTCGCCATGACCAGCATCTGGATATATTCCTCAGGCTGCAGGCGGATGATCAGCTTGTTGGGCTGGAGCAGACCGCCGCGCCCGGCGAACATCGAATGCGGCACCGGCTTGAACTGGATCGCGATCTCGCTGCGGCGCACCGCCATGCGCTTGCCGGTGCGCAGGTAGAAGGGCACGCCCTGCCAGCGCCAATTGTCGATCCGCGTCTTGATCGCGACGAAGGTTTCGGTGGTCGACGGCTTGCCGAGTTCGTCTAGATAGCCCTTGACGATCTCGCCGCCGACCGCACCCGGGCCATATTGGCCGGTCACCGTGTTGTGCGGCACTTCCTCCGGCGTCATGATGTGCAGGCTGCGGAAAACCTTCGCCTTTTCGTCGCGGATCGAATCCTTGTCGTAGCGGGCAGGGGGTTCCATCGCGACCAACGCGACGAGCTGGAGGATATGGTTGGTGACCATGTCGCGGAGCGCGCCGGCGCCGTCGTAATAGCCAGCGCGATCCTCGAGCCCGACCGTCTCGGCGATGGTGATCTGGACGTTGTCGATGCCTTGCGCGTTCCACACCGGCTCGAAGAACGAATTGCCGAAGCGCAGCGCCAGGATGTTCTGGACCGTTTCCTTGCCGAGATAATGGTCGATCCGGAAGATCCGGTCCTCCGGGAAGACCCTGGCCACCGCGTCGTTGATTTCCCGGCTCGAGGCGAGGTCGGAGCCGAGCGGCTTTTCCAGCCCGATGCGGACATTGCCATGCGCCAGGCCGGCGCCGTCGAGCCCCTTGATCGTCGGCTCGAACAGGCTGGGCGCGGTCGACAGGAAGATCGCCAGCCCCTTGCTGGTGTCGCCGAGTTCGTCGGACAGGTCTTTGAAGTGATCGGCCTTGGTCGCGTCGAGCGCCTGATAGTTTAGCCGCTTGAGGAAAGCGGTGATCTTGGCCTTGTCCTTGCGTTCCTCGGGCAGGTACTTTTCCAGCGCTTCCCTGGCGAACTTGCGGAACGCATCGTCCTCGAACACCGTGCGCGCGGTGCCGGTGATCGTCATGTCGTCGGGCAGCAGCCCGTCCTCGTCGAGGCCGTAGAGCGAGGGCAGCAACATGCGCTGCGAGAGGTCGCCGGTCGCGCCGAACAGCAGCAATTTGTCGAGCGGCTGGCGCGTTCCGGGCATTAGCTTTTCCTCGTTTCAAAAACCGTTCGCCCAGCGTGTCGACGGGCGGCAAGTGAAATCCCTGTCTAGGGGGCGGCGTTCATAAAGTCAGGCCGGCGACCGGATCGAACCCGGCCATGATGTTGAGGTTCTGCACCGCCGCGCCCGCCGCTCCCTTGCCGAGATTGTCGAGCGTCGCGATCAGCCGCGCCTGGCCGGTCTCGCCATTGCCGCAAACGCGCAAGGTCAGGCGATCGCTGCCGGCATCGTCCTCGATCGTTACATATTGGGCGTCACCGGGCGCGATGCGGATCAGCGCGCAGTCCCTATAGGCGTCGGTCAGCGCGGCCTCGAGCTGGGCCAGCGTGGGTTTGCGCGGCAGGACGTGAAGCGGCACCGGCACCTCGACGATCATGCCACGATAGGTGTCGGCGACCGACGGCGCGAAGATCGGCGGATGCGCCATCCGCGCGTGCTTCTGCATCTCCGGAACGTGCTTGTGCGCGAGGCCGAGCGCGTAGAGCCGGGCGCGGGTCTTGGCCTTGCCGTCCTCGAACTCCGCGATCATCGCCTTGCCGCCGCCCGAATAGCCCGAGATCGCGTTGACGCTCAACGACCAGTCGTGGGGGATCAGCCCGGCGCGGACCAGCGGTCGCACGAGTGCGAGGAAGCCGGTCGGATAGCAACCCGGATTGCTGACGAAGCGCGCTTCGGCGATCGCCGCCTGCTGGCTGGGTTCGAGCTCGGCGAAGCCGTAGGTCCAGCCGTCGGCGACGCGATGCGCGGTCGAGGCATCGATCACCCGCGTCTTGTCCGAGGTGATCATCGCCACCGCTTCGCGCGCGGCATCGTCGGGCAGGCAGAGGATAACGAAATCGGCGTCGTTGAGCGCTTGCTTGCGCGCCTTGGAATTCTTGCGTGCCGCGTCGTCGAGCGTGATCAGCGTCACGTCGTCGCGCCCGCTCAGCCGGTCGCGGATCTCGAGCCCGGTGGTGCCGGCGCCGCCGTCGATGAACACGTTGACGTTCATGCCTCGAGGTCCAGCGCGGTGCGATCGACATAGCCGACCAGTCGGCGGTCGGGCGATACGCCCCACGCCACTTCACGCAGCACTTCGAGCACTTCGAAGCTCTCGCCGACGTCGAGGTCGGCAAGCGGTTCGGACGTCGGGGACGATTCGGCGTGCAGGGTCACGGTGCGAGTCACTACACAGGGAAGCGCCGCCGCGTAATGCGGCGCGAATACGTATTCGGCGAGGCGGACGTCGGCGAGATCGGGGCGAACGGCATTGTGACGCGGATCGATCGCGATCGAATGCCCCGTCAGGGCGAAACTTCTACGCGGTGGCTCGGCGGGCGCGGGGTGCGTCGCTTTCTCCCACAAATTGTCCGAATTCTTCAAGAAAACCTGCCCCCTCGGTGGTGCGCGCGATGAATATGTTGCGCTTGTCGGTATCGTCGCGCTGGCGGCGCAGATAGCCGAGCGCCCCCAGCCTGTTCAAGGCGCGTGTCACGACCGGCTTGGAAACGTTCAGCGCGCGGGCCAAGCCGCGCACTGTATGCGGCCCCGGCGAGAGATAAACGACCAGCAACAGCGCCATCTGGCGGTTGGTGAGATCGGGTTCGCCCGACCTGACATAGTCGACCAGCGTGTTCATCCACCGCGTCAGCGGAGGGCCGTCGATGGTGCTGGCAATGTTCATATCGTCGCTCACGTCTGATTTGGGCCCGAAAAAGGCGGTCGCTATCGCAAGCGTAACAACGTGCGCGGGCGCGATGGGTTTCAGTGCGGACACGAAATGTCATGGAAAGGACACGGATCGTCGGACCGATGAGCGGTTGATCGCGAGCAGAGGCTCGCCTATGTGCCCGCTTTCTCCAGTTTTGCAGGTCAAAGTCGGTCGATGCTGTTCACCTTCGTGCTCGTGGTTCAATTGCTGGTCGGAGCGGCGCTCGTCACCGTCATCCTGATGCAGCGTTCCGAAGGCGGCGGCCTGACCGGCGGCGGCAGCCCGGCGGGCCTGATGTCGGCGCGCGGCGCGGCGGATTTCCTGACCCGCTCGACCGCCATCCTGGCGACCGTGTTCGTCGGGCTGACCATTCTGCTCGCGGTGATGGCGGCGACGCGGCACAGCACGTCGATCGACACGTCGCTAAATCGGACGGCGCCGATCAACGCGCCGGCCGGTAGCGTTCCGCAGCCGTCGGGCGGCGTGTTCGGCGGCGCAGCGGCCAATGCCGCGGCGGGCGCCGGCGGCAACGTGACCTTCCCTGGTGCGCTGGCGCCGGCCGAGAACCAGGCCGCTCCGGCAGGCAACGGCGCGAACCCGGTTCGTTAAACCCATTTCGTTTTGATCGCCCGCGCGGACTTTTTGTTCGCGCGGGTGGAGTCGCGTGCTTGCGACACAACCCCATTCCAAGCTAGGCGGTGATTCCCATGGCGCGGTTTATTTTCATTACCGGCGGCGTGGTCTCCTCGCTCGGCAAAGGTCTGATGGCGGCATCGCTCGCCGCCCTTCTCCAGGCGCGCGGTTATCGCGTCCGCATTCGGAAGTTCGATCCCTATCTCAACGTCGATCCGGGCACGATGAGCCCGTATCAGCACGGTGAGGTCTATGTGACCGACGACGGGGCGGAAACCGACCTCGATCTCGGCCATTACGAGCGCTTCACCGGCGTCGCGGCGCGGCAGTCCGATAATGTCACCTCGGGCCGGATCTATCAGCAGATCATCCAGCGCGAGCGGCGCGGCGACTATCTCGGCGCGACCGTCCAGGTCATTCCGCACGTGACGGACGCGATCAAGGCGTTCGCGCTGGCCGACACCGACGACCTCGATTTCGTGCTGTGCGAGATCGGCGGGACGGTCGGCGACATCGAATCGCTGCCGTTCATCGAGGCGATCCGGCAGATCCGCAACGATCTCGGCCGCGGTCAGTCGATCAGCATCCATGTGACCCTGGTGCCGTACATCTCGGCGGCGGGCGAGCTCAAGACCAAGCCGACCCAGCACAGCGTACGCGAACTGGCGGCGCTCGGCGTCCAGCCGGACGTGCTGGTCTGCCGCTGCGAGCACGAGCTGCCTGCCAGCGAGCGCGCCAAGATCGCGCTCTTCTGCAACGTGCCCAAGGAAGCGGTCATCCCCGCGCTCGACGCCAAAAGCATCTATGGCGTGCCCGAGCAATATCATCGTGAAGGGCTCGACGACGCCGTGCTCAACGCGTTCGGCATCCTGCCCGGCGCCAATCCCAACCTCTCGCGCTGGACCGATATCATGGACCGCCTGACCAACCCGGAAGGGGAAGTCACGATCGGCGTAGTCGGCAAATATGTCGGGCTGCAGGACGCCTACAAGTCGCTCAACGAAGCCTTGGTCCATGGCGGCATCGCCAACAAGGTGAAGGTCAACATCCGCTGGATCGACGCCGAGGTGTTCGAGCATAGCGACAGCGATGTCGCCGCCAGCCTCGAGCCATGCCACGCCATCCTGGTGCCCGGCGCGTTCGGCGAACGCGGCGCGGAAGGCAAGATCGCCTCGGTGAAGTTCGCGCGCGAACGCAACGTGCCCTATTTCGGCATTTGCTTCGGCATGCAGATGGCGTGCATCGAGGGGGCGCGGAACCTGGCGGGAATCGAGAAGGCGAGCTCGACCGAATTCGGCCCGACCGACGAACCGGTGGTCGGCATCATCACCGAATGGATGTCGGCCGAAGGCGTGCAGAAGCGCGAGGCGGGCGGCGATCTCGGCGGCACGATGCGGCTCGGTGCCTATGAGGCCAAGCTCGACGGCAACAGCGTGGTGGCGTCGATCTACGATGCGACCGACATCAGCGAGCGGCATCGCCACCGCTATGAGGTCAACACCAATTATCGCGATGCACTGGAGAAGGGCGGGCTGGTGTTCAGCGGCATGTCGCCCGACGGCATGCTGCCCGAGATCGTCGAGCGCCCCGATCACCCCTGGTTCGTCGGCGTCCAGTTCCACCCGGAACTGAAGTCCAAGCCGTTCGACCCCCATCCCCTGTTCGCCAGCTTCATCGCGGCGGCGGTGCGGCAGAGCCGATTGGTGTGAGACAGCGGGCCGCCGTGAAGTTTGACCGGCGTCAAGGATAACGATGCCGGACCGTCGCATTCTCACCTTCGCATTGTCGCGCACGGAGGAGAACAACGGTGGCAACGAGGGCGATCGTAGAAGATGGGATCCGGGCCGAGCATGTCGACGTCCTGATCGTGGGCGCGGGGATTTCGGGGATCGGATCCGCTTGGCACCTGCAGCACCAATGTCCCGAAAAGAGCTATCTGATCCTCGAGATGAAGGACACGTTCGGCGGGACGTGGGAAACGCACAAATATCCGGGGGTGCGGTCGGATTCCGATCTCTACACGTTCGGCTATCGCTTCAAGCCGTGGATCGGCGCCCCGGTCGCCAGCGGCGAAGAGATACTGCGCTACATGGGCGAAGTGATCGAGGAGAACGGGATCGATCCGCATATCCGCTATGGTCATCGCATCACTGCCTGCCGTTGGTCGAGCGACGATAATCGCTGGACGGTCGAGGCGATCAGGAGTTCCGATGGCGCGACCGTCCGGGTAACCTGCGAATTCCTCTGGATGTGCCAGGGCTATTACGACCACGAGCGGCCCTATGTGCCGGATTGGCGGGGACTTTCCGATTTTCGGGGACGGTTCGTTCACGCTCAACTGTGGGATCCCGCGATCGATTATGCCGGGAAGCGCGTCCTGGTGATCGGCTCGGGTGCGACGGCGGCAACGATCATTCCCGCTTTCGCCGAAAAGGCCGCGCATGTGACGATGTTGCAGCGATCGCCTACCTATTTCTTCTGCAGCCCAAACCGTAACGAACTGGCGGATCGCCTGCGCCAGATCGGGATCGACGAACCGACCGTCCACCGAGTGGTCAGGGCGCAGATCATGTTCGACCAGGACCAGTTGACCCGGCGCTGCATGGCCGAGCCGGACGCCGTCTTCGAAGAACTCAAGGAGCTGATCCGTTCCTACGCGGGAGAGGATTTCGCGTTCGAGCCGAACTTCACGCCCCATTATCGCGTGTGGCAGCAGCGGCTCGCCTTTTGCCCAGACGGCGATATCTTCCAGGCGGTGAAGGCGGGCAAGGTCGACGTCGTCACCGAGGAGATCGACCGTTTCGTTGCGAGCGGCGTCAGGATCAAATCGGGCAGGCAGATCGATGCCGATATCGTCGTCGCGGCGACCGGTTTTCGCCTGTCGGTGATCGGCGACATTCCCTTCTTCGTCGATGGTCGCCCGGTCGATTGGGCGCGCACCGTCACCTATCGCGGGATGATGTTCACGGGCGTCCCCAACATGGTATGGGTAATGGGCTATTTCCGCGCCAGCTGGACGCTACGGGTCGACATGCTGGGCGATTTCGTCTGCCGACTGCTCAACCATATGGAGCGTCGCGGCGTCCATCGGGTCGATGTCGTGTTGCGCCCGCAAGACAAGGACATGCCGCTGCTTCCCTGGATCGATCGTGACAATTTCAACCCGGGCTACCTGATGCGCGGGCTCGACGAGCTGCCACGGCGGGGAGACAAACCCGAATGGGCGCATAATCAGGACTATTGGCGCGAAAAGGAGGAAATTCCGTTGATCGACCTTGACGGTCCCGAATTCGTTTACGCGGGCATGGCCCCGGGCGAACGGACCGAGAAGGGTGGTCGGTCGCCGGGGTCGTTTGAGCCATCACAGCTGCCCATCCTCGCTTGGCGTCAAGACGGTGAGAGCGCGTGGACGAATACGAAATTCGAGCGGCGCATCCATGCGGCGGAGTTCTCCATCGAGCGCGATCTCGACCGATCCGCTGCTCGAAGTGACCTTCAGCGTTTCGCATTCGCCGAGCGTTTCGAAATCGAGGTCGCGCTCGGCGCGGCCCGCGAGAGCGCGCAGGGCGAACCAGATCAGCGCGAGGCGTCGGCGACGGGCGACCGCATAGACCGCCAGCTTGCCGTCGGTCAGACGCTCGCGCTTGCCGACTTCGCCGCGGTCGAGCGAATAGGCATTGTTGCCGACGAACAGCAGCGGCGTAACGACCGTCCGTTCGCCGTCGCCCCAATCGAGCCGAAGGCGATGGTGCGGCAGGCGTTCGAGCGCGGCGAGCGCGGCGGGAACCGTCGACAGCCATTTTGGCCAGCCCTTCGCGCGGCGCAGCCCCTCTCGCTTGCGCACCATCAGCGGATAGAGCCCGATCGACGCGTTGTTGACGAAGACCTGGCCATTGACCTCTCCGACATCGATGCGGAGCGGGCGCCCGTTCACCGCAACGTCGGCGGCGGCTTCCAAGTCGGTCGGCAGGTTCAGGTCGCGAGCGAGATGGTTGAGCGTGCCGAGCGGAAGCAAACCGAGCCGCGTATCGCTGCCCGCGAGGATCTGCGCGGCACCGGCCGCGGTGCCGTCGCCGCCGGCGACGACGACCTCTCCCGCCTTCGCCGCCACCTCTATCGCATCGGGAAGCCGCTTGCCGTCGAGCGCCCGTATCTCGACCGACTTGCCGGTCCCCGCAAACGCCTCTTCCAGCGTCGGGGCGAGAGCGTCGCCCATCTTCGCGGCAGCGCCGCCGTTGCGGTTCACGATCACTGGCATGGGCGCGGATGTCATCCCACCCAGCTACCAGTGCTATGCGTATCGTCGAAACGAAAAAAAGGCGCCCGGACCATTCGGCCCGGACGCCCGTCAGCGCTTTCGAGGAAGCGAGAAAGCGCCTTGGTCGATTACGCCGCCTTGGTCTCCTCGGCAGGCGCGCTCTCGATCGCGGCGAGCTGAGCCCCGGTCTTGATCGCGATCGTCTGCGGCTTCAGCGCCTCGGGCACTTCGCGCACCAAGTCGATCGTCAGCAGCCCGTCGTTCAGGCGCGCATCCTCGACCCGCACGAAGTCGGCGAGTTCGAAGCGGCGCTCGAAGCTGCGGGTGGCGATGCCCAGGTGCAGATAGGCCGACTGGTCGCCGTCCTTGTCCTTCTTGCCCTTGACGGTCAGCAGGTTCTGCTGGGCGACGATCTCGATCTCGTCGCGGCGGAAGCCGGCGACCGCGATCGTGATGCGGAAATGATCCTCGGCGGTCCGCTCGAGGTTGAAGGGCGGGTAATTGTCCCCGCCATTATGCCGCGCCGAGGCTTCGAGCATGTCGAACAGGCGGTCGAAACCGATGGTCGAGCGGCGGTAGGGGGTAAGGTCGAATTGTCGCATTTGTGATCCTCCGAAATTGAGCGATTGCACAATGACACGACCCCTGATGGGCATCGCGTCATCCCATATCTGGGGCATTCCGGCGCTCGTTCAAGAGGGTCGTTTCGACAAAATATCCCGCTTTTTCAACGTGCGTAAAGTTTGGCTTGCGCGGCGACCCAGATCATCTTGCTTTTAATCCTAGCAAATTGATGGGGATTTAAGGGTTGTCGACGATCCAGGGGAATCAAGTCCATGCTCGCAGCGTTTCCGCTTCTGCTCGCCGCCGCGTCACCGCAGGCCATCGCGCTTGCCGACAACGATACGCGCGCCGCGGTGCACGCCTCCGCAACAACCGCGGATCAGCCCGCCGCGCCTGCGCCCGAGCCCCAGGCGGACCCGCAAGCGGCGCCGACTCCCGGCGGCGATATCGTGGTGACCGCGCGGCGTCGCACCGAGCGCCTCCAGACCGTGCCGATCGCGGTCGCGGTGCTGAGCGGGGAGACGCTGGCCAATGCCGGCGCGTTCAACGTCAACCGCCTCCAGCAATTCCAACCGGCGCTGCAATTCTATTCGAGCAACCCGCGCAATTCGTCGATCAATATCCGCGGCCTCGGCGCACCGTTCGGCCTGACCAACGACGGCATCGAGCAGGGCGTCGGCCTCTATATCGACCAGGTGTACATCGGCCGCATCGGCGCTTCGACTTTCGACTTCGTCGACATCGAGCGGGTCGAGGTGCTGCGCGGGCCGCAGGGCTCTCTCTACGGCAAGAACACCACCGCCGGCGCGGTCAACATCACCACCAAGAAACCTAACCTGTCGTCGCCCGAGGCGACGTTCGAGGCCAGCACCGGCAATTACGGTCTCGTCCAACTCAAGGGCTCGGCCTCGGCGCCGATCGTCGACGGACAACTCGCCGCGCGCATCTCCACCTCGGTGACCAAGCGCGGCGGCACGATCTACGATACCGCGATCGACAAGAATATTCAGAAACAGGACAATTTCGGCGTTCGTGGCCAATTGCTGTGGCAGGCGACGCCGGGCCTGAGCTTCAACCTCTCGGCCGATTTCAGCCTGCAGAACCCCTATTGCTGCGTGCAATATTATGCGCGGTTGGGCGCGACGCAGCGTCCGCTCAATCGCCAATATGCCGCGCTGGCGGCGGCGTTCGGCTATACGCCGCCAAGCTTCGACCCGTTCGACCGCGTCACCGATCTCGATGCCGACATCAATTCGCGCCAGGAAGTCGGCGGGCTGTCGCTGGTCGGGAGCTGGGATATCGGCTCGGCGACGCTCACCTCGGTGACCGCGTGGCGCTATTGGGACTGGAAGCCGGCCAACGACCGCGACTTCACCGGCCTGCCGATCACCACGGTGTCGCAGAACCCGTCGCATCAGACGCAATTCTCGCAGGAATTACGCATCGCCTCGAGCGGCGACCGCAAGGTCAATTACACGTTGGGCGCCTTCTATTTCGACCAGCAGATCAAGACGTCCGGCTCGCAGGTCCAGGGTCCGGCCGCCAGCGCCTGGGTACTCAACCCGACCAGCGCGGACAGCAAGAATCCCTTGGTGCTTGACGGCCTCACCTCGACCAACACCATTCGGTTCAGCAATCAAAGCTTCGCGGTGTTCGGCAAGCTCAATTGGGCAGTCACCGACAAATTCCACATTCAGCCGGGGCTGAGGCTCAATTACGACAAGAAATCGGGTTTTTACGACGCGACGGTCAGTATCGCCAACAGCCAGTACAATTTCGTCGCGACGGCGGACAACGTCCAGGCGCTGCTCGATTCGAAGACAGGTGCCGCAAAGACTACCTTCCAGAACCAGATCAGCACGCTGGCGCCCCAGCGATACAGCCCGCGGTTCAGCGCGTGGAACGTGTCGGGCGATCTCACTTTGTCCTATGATTTCAGCCCCGAGATCCACGCTTACGCAACCTATGCGCGCAGCTTCAAATCGGGCGGCATCAATCTGTCCGGCCTGCCGCTCGATGCATCGAACAAGCCGATCCTGAGCGCGGCGGCGGTCAAGCCGGAAAAGGTCAATCATTTCGAACTGGGACTGAAGACGCAGTTCTTCGACCGCAAGCTGACGCTCAACCTCGCCGGTTTCTGGACCGAGGTCGGCGATTACCAGGCAACGGTGACCAATGGTCAATTGGGTGTGATCCGCGGCTATCTCGCCAATGTCGCCAAGGTCCGCGTGCGCGGCGTCGAGTTCGATTCCTCCTATCGCCCCAGCGCGCGGTTCAGCCTCTACGTCAACGGGGCCTTCACCGACGCCAGATATGTCGACTTCAAGGATGCGCCGTGCCCGCCCGAACTGTCGGGCGGTACCAATAGCCCTGCATTCTGCGATGTTTCCGGCCAGATTCTACCCGGCATGTCGAAATGGTCGTTCTCGTTCGGCGGTGAGTACAACGTGCCGGTCGGCGGCGGGCAGGTCTATATCGGCTATGACGGCAGCTACCGCTCGAAATTCTCGTCCAACCCGTCGCGCTCGCTCTACACCGACATCGACGGCTATTCGCTGTCCAACTTCCGGCTCGGGTTCCGCAAGGACAAGTGGAACGTCTATGCCTGGGTCAGGAACGCGTTCAATCAGAACTATTTCGAGCTGTTGAGCGTGCAGTCGGGCAGCACCGGGCTGATCGTGGGGCAGCCCGGCGATCCGCGGACTTATGGGGGGACGTTCCGGATCAGTTTCTGAGCTCGCGTCACCCCAGCGAAAGCTGGGGTCTCGTGCCGCATTTCCCTTCATGAGATGCCAGCTTTCGCTGGCATGACGGCTTAGCTGGACTCGCGCCGGTCGGCAAAGCCGCCGTCGCTCGGGCCGCTGGCGCGGCCCGGCGGCCGTTTGGGGCGATTTGCTGCGCAAAGCGGCATGCAGCATTGCTGCTCGCCTTCGCCCCAAAACAAACGCCCGGGCCGTTTCCGACCCGGGCGCCTGCGTGACGATTGCTCGTCAGCCCCCTTGTAACTTCCGCCCGCGCGCCTTTTTCAAGGCGGAGCTGGAAGCAATCCCCGAACCACGGCCATTGACCTGCGTTTCGTGAGCATGAGTGCTAGGCGGCCACCGGTGTCTTGTCATCGCCAAACGACGGATCGACGCACGATTGCGGCGGTCCTGTGTCGAATCCGCCACAGCGTCGCCTTTGTTGCTAGCGCGACCAACCCCGTCTAGTCAGCCGATATTCCGGGGGCGGATCGCGAGGCCTGATTGATTCTCCTGTCGAGCTACGAACGCCTGATCGCCCGGCGCTATCTGCTGCCCGGCAAAGGCGAGCGCTTCATCGTGCTGGTCGCTGGCTTCAGTCTCGGCGCAGTGATGCTCGGCGTCGCCGCGCTGGTCATCGTGATGAGCGTGATGAATGGCTTCCGCGCGGAGCTGTTCGACAAGATCGTCGGGCTGAACGGCCATGCCGTGATCCAGGGCTATGGCGCCCGCCCGCTCAACAACTGGCAGCAATTGGTGGCCCAGGCCAAGGCGACGCCCGGCGTCACGAGCGCCACGCCGATGATCGAGCAGCCGCTGATGGCGACCTATAATGGCCGGGCGGAGGCGATTCTGCTGCACGGCCTGACGGTGCCGGACCTGCGCAAGAATTCGACGATCGCCGGCCATATCGTGGCGGGCGATCTCGGCAACATCACCGCCGGCAGCAGCCGCATCGCGATCGGCTCGCGCCTGGCCGAGGCGCTGGGCGTCGATATCGGCAGCCAGATCACGATCTGGAATCCGGCCGGCCAGTCGACTCCGTTCGGTACGGTGCCGCGCATGGTGTCCTACACGGTCGGCGCGATCTTCGAGATCGGCGTCTACGATTACGACAAGGCCTATGTCATCATGCCGATGCAGGACGCGCAGACGCTCTTGCTGCTCGATCCCGACAGCGTCGGCATGATCCAGCTCTACACGACCAACGCCGACAAGGTGGGCGAGATTCTGGCGCCGTTGCGCCGGGCGCTGGGCGATACCGTCGCGGTCACCGACTGGCGCCAGCAGAATCAGCAATTGTTCGAGGCGCTGGCGATCGAGCAGGTCTCGATGTTCGTGATCCTGTGCATCATCATTCTCGTCGCCGCGTTCAACATCGCCTCGTCGCTGATCATGCTGGTCCGTGCCAAGACCCGCGACATCGCGATCCTGCGAACGATGGGCGCGCCGCGTGCGGCGATGGTCAGGATCTTCATCACCGTCGGCACCACGATCGGCGTGCTCGGCACGATCGCCGGCCTGATCCTGGGTTTCGTCCTGCTCCATTTCCGCCAGCCGATCGTCGATTTCGTTCAGCGGCTCTCCGGCCAGAATCTATGGGATCCGACCATTCGCGTGCTGACCGAGTTGCCGTCCAAGCCCAATCCGGTCGAGATCGCGATGGTGGTCGCGATCACCCTGCTGCTCACCTTTCTCGCGACGCTCTATCCGGCATCGCGCGCGGCGAGCACCGACCCGGTCCAGGTTCTGCGCTATGAGTGAACCCGTCCTCTCCACCACGAACCTGACCCGGAATTTCGAACAGGGCGGGGAAACGATCCACGTCCTGCGCGGTGCCGATCTCGCGATCGCGCCGGGCGAGATCGTGGCGCTGCTCGGCCCGTCGGGCTCGGGCAAGTCGACGCTGCTGCAAGCGGTCGGGCTGCTCGAAGGCGGATTCGGCGGGTCGATCCGGATCACCGGCGTCGAGGCCGCGCAGATGAGCAGTTCCGAGCGGACCGAAACCCGCCGCGAAAAGCTTGGGTTCATCTATCAATTTCACCATCTGCTGCCCGATTTCAACGCGATCGAGAATGTCGTCCTTCCCCAGCTGGTGAAGGGGGCGCCGCGGGCCGAGGCCGATGCCCGCGCGAGCGACCTGCTGACGACGCTGGGGCTCGGTCATCGGCTGACTCATCGCCCGAGCCAATTGTCCGGCGGCGAACAGCAACGGGTCGCGGTCGCGCGCGCGCTCGCGAATCGCCCCGCGCTGATCCTGGCCGACGAACCCACCGGCAATCTCGACGAGGCGACCGCCGACGTCGTGTTCGGAGAGTTCCTGCGGCTGGTGCGCCAGGAGGGATCGGCGGCGCTGGTCGCGACGCATAACGAACGGCTGGCGGCGCGGATGGACCGCGTCCTGCGGCTGCACGACGGGCATCTGACCTGAGCGCGGAGGGCGGCAGCGTGGCCGATCAAGCGGTTTTCGGCGATCCCTGGCGCTCGGTTCCGACCTTGCATGGCCGGCACGTCACGCTCTCCCCGCTGGTTCGCGACGATCGCGACGGCATCCTCGCCGCGTTCGCGACGGGATTGGAGGACGCCTTCCACACGACGGTGCCCAAACCGGATACGATCGACGCCTGGTATGAAAAGCTCGAGCGCGAAACCGAGGCAGGCCGTGCCCTGCCGTTCACCGTGCGCGACGCCGACGGGAAAATCGCCGGAATAACGCGCTTCCTCCGCATGGCGCCGCAGCATCGCCGGGTCGAGATCGGCGGCACCGTCTATGCGGCGCGCGTCCAGCGCACTGGGCTCAATACCGAAGCCAAGATGCTGTTGCTCGGCTATGCTTTCGAGACGCTCGATTGCTATTGCGTGCAGATCAGGACCGATTTCCTCAATCGCCGCTCGCGCGCGGCGATCGAGCGGCTGGGCGCGCGGATGGACGGCGTGATCCGCGGCCACCTGATCCTCAACGGTAGTCATTATCGCGACAGCGTGCTCTATTCGATCCTCGAACACGAATGGCCGGGCGTGAAACGCAACATCGCCGCGCTGATGGCCAGGCACGAGGCCAGATAAAGGGGAGGGCGCATGACCGCGATCACCGATTTCCACGTCAAGGCGGCGGACGGCGGCGATGCCGATCTCGGTGCCTATGCCGGCAAGGTTCTGCTGGTGGTCAACGTCGCGTCAAAATGCGGATTCACCCCGCAATATGAGGGGCTCGAGGAACTCTATCGTGCCTATGCCGGTCGCGGGTTCGAGGTGCTGGGCTTCCCCTGCAACCAATTCGGGTCGCAGGAACCGGGCAATGCCGAGGAAATCGCCAATTTCTGCTCGCTGACATATGACGTGACCTTTCCGGTATTCGCCAAGATCGAGGTCAACGGTTCGGGTGCCGACCCGCTGTACGGCGAGCTCAAGAAGCAGGCGCCGGGCTTTCTCGGGACCGAAGGCATCAAGTGGAACTTCACCAAGTTCCTGGTCGGGCGCGACGGCCAGGTCGTCGAGCGCTATGCCCCGACCACCAAGCCCGAGGATATCGCCGCGGACATCGAGAAGCTGCTCTGACACTGCCCGGGGGCGGGACCGAACAGGGGGAGGGGGAATTTGGCGGAGATCGAATCGCTCGCGACGGCCGAGCCGCTCGCGCGCCACATCGAGCGGCACCACACCGACCGGCTGATCATGCTGTCGGACGGCATCTTCGCGATCGCCACCACGCTGGCGGCGCTCGAAATCCGTTTGCCCGATCATCCCGCATCCCTCGCCGCGCTGTTGGCGACGAGCGGCCAGAGCCTGGTCGCCTATCTGCTGAGTTTCGTTTTCACCGCCGTGTTCTGGATCGCCAACCGCGAATTGTTCGCGCGCGTGGCGCGGACCGACAATGTCCTGACGGCGCTGTCGCTCGGCATGTTGTGCATGATCGCGGTCATTCCCGCGGCGGTCCACATCTTCTACGCGCCCGGCGGGATCGATGTCGGGTTCCGTTTCTACAGCCTGATCATGTGTGTCTGCGGGCTGCTCAACTCCGCGATGTGGATCTATGCCTCCGCAAAACCCGGCGTGATGCGCAGCGAGATCGAAAGTGCCGAGCGCTGGGGGCGGGCTTTGCCCACCGTGACCATGCCGGTCCTGTTCTTCGCCTGCCTGTTCCTCGAGAAGAAGCAGACGATCTGGGTGATGTTGCCCTTGGCGTTCGTCCTGGTCGCGATCAAGCGCGTCGTGATTCCGCGCTTCTGGGCGACGAAAACTGTGGATAGCGCGGCCTAGGGCTTTGCCTGGCGCCGGTCGGGCGTCCATATAGGGCGTATGCCTCATTCCGGCTTCGTCCCCTTGCGGATATTTTCGTCCTACACGATGCTCGACGGCGCGATCGAGCCCAAGGCGATCGCCAAGCGCGCGCGCGAATTGGGCTTTCCCGCCGCCGCGGTGACCGACCGCAACGGGCTGTTCGCGGCGATGGCGTTTTCCGGCGCGGCGGGCGATGCCGGGGTGCAGCCGATCATCGGCGCGATGCTCGGGGTGGCGCGGCCCGATCTGCCCGAGGGGCAGACGGTGCAGGTCGACTGGATCGCGCTCTACGCCCAGGACGACGACGGTTATCTCAATCTCTGCCGGCTGGTCAGCGAGGCGCATCTCGGGCGCCCGGTCGAGCTCGATCCGCATGTCGATTTCGCGACGCTCGAGGCCAATTCTGCCGGGTTGATCGCGCTGACCGCGGGCGGGGAGGGCGGCGTCGCGCGGTTGTTCGCCGAGGACCAGCCCGATCGCGCCAACGCCTATGTCGACCGGTTGCAGGCGATCTTCGGCGACCGGCTCTATATTGAGATCGCGCGGCGCTTCGACCCGGTCGAGGCCAAGGCCGAGGCGGAATTGCTCGACCTGGCCTATGCTCGCGACTTGCCGATCGTCGCGACCAATCCCTGTTGCTTCGCCGAGGAGGAGTTCGTCGAAGCGCACGACGCGATGCTGTGCATCGCCAATTCCTCCTACGTCGCCAGCGACGATCGGCCCAAGAGTTCGCCCGACGCCTGGATGAAGCCGGCCAAGGACATGCGCGCGCTGTTCGCCGATCTGCCGGAGGCGATCGCCAACACGCTCGTCGTCGCGCAACGCTGCGCGGTGGCGGCGCCCAAGCGCAAGCCGATTCTGCCCAGCCTGGCCGGCGACCGCGACGGCGAGGCGGCGCTGCTGCGCGAGCGGGCGCGTGAGGGGTTGCAGAAGCGGCTCGATCGGATTGCTGAACTCCGGTCCCCCTCCCGCCTGCGCGAGGGGCCAGGGGAGGGCGTGTCCACAGACGACGCGCTCGCCTCGACAAGCGCTCCCCCCAGCCCCCTCCCGGAAGCGGGAGGGGGAGAAGAAGACTGGACCAAGGCCTATCGCGACCGCCTCGAATTCGAGCTCGACGTCATCATCCAGATGGGGTTCCCGGGCTATTTCCTGATCGTCGCCGACTTCATCCAATGGGCGAAGGCCAACGACATTCCGGTCGGCCCGGGGCGCGGATCGGGCGCGGGGTCGGTGGTCGCCTGGGCGCTGACCATCACCGACCTCGACCCGATGAAGCTCGGTCTGCTGTTCGAACGCTTCCTCAACCCGGAACGCGTGTCGATGCCCGATTTCGACATCGATTTCTGCGAAACGCGGCGTGGCGAAGTCATTCGTTACGTCCAGCAGAAATATGGCCGCGACCAGGTCGCGCAGATCATCACCTTCGGGACGATGAAGGCGCGCGCGGTGCTCAAGGATACCGGCCGCGTGCTCCAGATGAGCTATGGCCAGGTCGATCGCCTCGCGAAGCTGGTGCCGAACCTGCCGACCGATCCCTGGACGCTCGACCGCGCGCTCAACGGCGTCAGCGAGCTTGCCGCCGAATATCGCGGCGATAAGGATGTCCGGCATCTGTTCGACCTGGCGATGAAGCTCGAGGGGCTGCCGCGCCACAGCTCGACCCATGCCGCCGGCGTGGTGATCGGCGACCGCCCACTCGCCGACCTCGTTCCGCTCTATCGCGATCCGCGATCGGACATGCCGGTCACCCAGTTCGACATGAAATATGTCGAGGGCGCGGGGCTGGTGAAGTTCGACTTTCTCGGTCTCAAGACGCTGTCGGTGCTCAAGAAGGCGGTCGAGCTGCTGGCCAAGCGCGGCATCCACTGCGACCTCGACGCGCTGACTTGGGACGACGAGGGCGTCTACAAATTGCTCCAGAAGGGCGACACGGTCGGCGTGTTCCAGCTGGAATCGGAAGGCATGCGGCGCACGCTGTCGGCGGTGCGGCCGTCCAATTTCGGCGACATCATCGCGCTCGTCTCGCTCTACCGCCCGGGCCCGATGGACAACATTCCGTCGTTCGGCCGGCGCAAGAACGGGCAGGAGCCGATCACCTATCCGCACCCGTTGCTCGAGCCGATCCTGGCCGAGACCTATGGCATCTTCGTCTATCAGGAACAGGTGATGCAGGCCGCCCAGGTGCTCGCCGGCTATTCGCTCGGCGGCGCCGACTTGCTGCGCCGCGCGATGGGCAAGAAGAAGAAAGAGGAGATGGACGCCCAGCGCGCGACCTTCGTCGAGGGCTGCGCGAGCCACAACCAGATCAACGCCGCCAAGGCGAACGAATTGTTCGACTTGATCGACAAGTTCGCCGGCTACGGCTTCAACAAATCGCACGCCGCGGCCTATGCGCTGCTTGCCTATCAGACCGCGTGGCTGAAGGCACACCATCCGCACGAATTCTACGCCGCGTCGATGTGCTACGATATCCATCTGACCGACAAGCTGGCGGTGTTCGTCGACGACATGCGCCGGCTGGACGTCGCGATCCTGCCGCCGGACGTGAACAAGAGCCTGGCCGAATTCGATGTCGAGATTGTACGCCCTCTCCCCGCCGGGGAGCATAGGGCCGGTCATGCCCCCGGCATGACCTCGACAGCGCGGGGCGCTGTCGCCCCGATGCTGGCAGACGAGCGAAGCGAAGTCGGGAGAGGGGCAGGGGACGTCGCTCGCGGCATGGGGGGGGGGGCCCCCCACCCCCCCACCACCCCCGGGGGGGGACACTCCCAACCCCGACCCCCCAC
>NZ_JBQCCN010000166.1:0-13762 GCF_051962185.1 Sphingomonas sp. | reverse complement strand
TCGTCGTCCGATCTGTCGCAGATCGAGGCCGCGATGAACTGGATCAAGGGCATCGTCGAAGAGGCCGAGGTCGGCAAGATCTACACCGGCAAGGTCGTCAACATCGTCGACTTCGGCGCGTTCGTGAACTTCATGGGCGGCAAGGACGGTCTCGTCCACGTCTCCGAGATGAAGAACGAACGCGTCGAGAAGCCGACCGACGTCGTGTCGGAAGGCCAGGAAGTGAAGGTCAAGGTCCTCGAGATCGATCCGCGCGGCAAGGTCCGCCTGTCGATGCGCGTCGTGGACCAGGAAACCGGCGAAGAGCTGGAAGATACCCGTCCGCCGCGCGAACCGCGCAGTGAGCGTGGCGATCGCGGCCCGCGCGGCGACCGTGGTGGAGACCGCGGCCCCCGTCGTGACGGCGACCGTGACCGCGGCCCGCGTCGCGACCGCGGCGATCGTGGTGACCGGAACGACCGTGGCCCGCGCCGCGAGCGCAGCGAAGGCGGCAAGGACGAGGGCCCAGAGCCCGAGTTCGCGCCGGCTTTCCTGACCGGTGACCGCAACAGCGACGACTAGGAGCATCGCGCGGAAAAGTGGGAACCGGTTTTCCGCAAGAAGCGATGCGACCACTGTAAAATAACACCACCGGGAAAGTCCGGGGAGGATAAGGAAGAGGCCCGGGAGCGATCCCGGGCCTCTTTCCGTTTGGCGGCCGCCTTGCGAACGCCGTCGCGGCCCCAACCGTCATCCCCTCGCACGCGGGGATGACGAAGGGTGCTTTCGCGATCCTGAAACCTTGCCCTAGACTGTTCCCGAACAACCGGAGCTGACGCATGGGCGACCTGATCCTCACCACGTTCGACTGGGTGCCGCAGGCGCCGCGCGGTTTCGTCCGCGATCTCCGCGCGCGCTGGGCGCTGGAGGAAGCCGGGCTGCCCTATCGCGTCGTCGGCGTGCCGTTCGACGATCGCAAGCCCGCGCATTTCGCGCACCAGCCGTTCGGCCAGGTGCCATGGCTGACCGACGGCGACATCTCGATCTTCGAAAGCGGCGCGATCCTGTTCCATCTCGGCGAGTTGAGTGACACATTGGTGCCGACCGATCCCCAGCGCCGCAGCGACGCGATCGAATGGCTGTTCGCGGCGCTCAACTCGGTCGAAATGGCGAGCCTGCCCTGGTCGCTCTGCCAATTCTCCGGGAACAACCACGGGCCGAACTGGCAGATGTTCGACGGCTTCCTGAAGATGCGGCTGGGGCATATGGAGCAAGTGCTGGCCGCGCGCGACTGGCTCGCCGGCGGCTTCTCGATCGCCGACATCCTGATGGCCGACGTGCTGCGGCTGGTCGACCGGTTCGACGGCCTCGCCGACTTTCCGGCGTGCCGCGCCTATGTCGCGCGCGCCGTCGCCCGCCCCGCTTTCGCCAAGGCGCATGCCGACCAATTGGCGTTCTTCGCCGCAGCCGATGCCGGGCGGATTCCCGCTTGACGATCGCCGGGCCGCTGGTGTCGCGCTGGCTCCGGCGCCATCGGCTACCGAGACGACGACCAGGAAGCCCGTGAGATCGCGGCGGGACGTTGGCCCGATGATTTCCTGACCTATGAACGCGTGCTGATCGTCGGTCACGGGCTGACCACGCCGTGTCTTTTCCCCGACCCCTTGTCGCCGTCGCTCGTCTTCACGGCGCACGATCTGATCGAGGCGCGCCCCGGCATCACGCTCGACGAGATCGGCGTTCTGCTCGGCGTCGCGCCCGAGCACGCCGCGCTCCTGCTGGAGACCGAGCCGCCCGATTTCACCTAACCACCGGAACGCGCGAGAGCGCGCCGCCCGGGCCGAAACGGGGTTGACGAATCCCGCCCTTGCAACCACTTCGGCAACGGCTCCAGATGGAGTCGCAATCCACTTTCCTCTCAGAGGGACCGATGTCCGACAACGACCATAGTCGATCGACCGTCCCTCTGAGGCGGCTGGCGGATTGAATTGAGGTTCATCTCACCGGCGGCGCCTCAGGGGGCGGTCGCGAATACAGGTGAGATATGAACGCAATCCGTTTCTTTGCCGGCCCTTTCCGGCGCGCCCCGCGCGTCCGCGACGTCAATGAGGTGTTCGAGGCGCGGCTGACGTTCGGCGACAAGCTCGCCGATCGCGTCGCGGCGATCGGCGGCTCGTGGAGCTTCATCATCGGGTTCAGCGTGTTCATGGTGGTCTGGGCCATCCTGAACACCATTGTCCTGGCGCGCCACGCCTTCGATCCCTTTCCCTTCATCTTCCTCAACCTGATGCTGTCGATGCTGGCCGCGCTCCAGGCGCCGATCATCATGATGAGCCAGAACCGCCAGGCGGCGAAGGACCGGCTCGACATGCGGCTCGACTATGAGACCAACGTCCGCTCGGAACAGGAGATCGCCAGCCTGCACGAAAAGATCGACCTGTTGCTGGCGATGGCCGGCGACGAGGCGATCGCGCTGCGCGAGGCGGCGAACGCCGCGAAGTGACGCGAGTCAGGTCAGCCGCCAGGCCACGCAGAGGATCGTGACGAGCAGCACCGGCGCCGCGGCCACCAGCAGGCGGCGCCGGCCGGGCATCGCGCCGCCCGCCATGTCGGCGCCGGCGATCAGCGCGGCGAGCAATATGGCGAGCATCGTCCAGAGATGATAGCGCAGTTCGCACGCCACGCTCGCCGGGAAATAGCCGAGCGCGTAGAGCAGCCCGGACAGCGCCAGCGGGATGACCAAGCGCCGCGACGGCAGGCCGGGGGCGACCATCAGGAGGCCGAGCGCGAGCGCCATCCAGCAGACCGGCCAGCCGAGCGGGGTATGCGCCGACCAGCGCGCGAGACGATCGAACCAGGTTAGCGCCGGATTGGGCGTCAGCCGGAAGCCCCAGTCGTTGGGCGGGATCTGGTTCATCACCGGGCGCTCGACCTCGTCATGGACGAGGAAGCGGATGTTGATGTTGAAATGCGTCAGGCGATGCTCGGCATACGCCACCGGATGCGCCAGCACCGCGCCGAGCCAGTGGCGGTACGGATTCTCCCCGCTCTGCTTGAAGACGTCGTCCATCCCATCGAAGCCGAGCGCGCAAGGGTCGGCGACCCACCAGCTATAGGAATCCCAGCGCTCGGGCTTGTAGCAATGGCGATTGACCGCCACCGGATCGTCGACGTCGTCGTCCGCGGGGAAAGCGTCGGTGCCGCTGAACCGGGTGATGCCGCCGAGGTCGAAAATCACCAGCGACAGTCCCACCCCGCTCGGCTTGGCGCCGAGCGCGCGATTGGCGAGCGGCAGCGCCGCCGCGATCACCGCGGCCGCGAGCAGGATCGCCGCCCCGAACCGCACGCGGGTCGCGCGCCAACTCGCCGGCAGCAACGCGATCGCAAGCGGCAGGCAGGCAGGGAGCGCGTTGAACCGCAGGGTCGCCGCGCAGACGATCAGCAGCAGCGCGACGATCCGCGCGACCGGGTGCCCGCGTATCGGCGGCGCGACCAGGATCGCGCTCGCCGCGAGCAGCAGCCCGGCCATCAGACTGTCCTTGATGATCTCCGCCATCAGGACGACGCTGAGCGGCAGCATCGCCGCCAGCGCGAAGGCGATGGCGAGCCCGCGCCGGCCCGACCGGACCGCCCAGAGCACGAAGCCCACGAACGCCCCCCAATAGAGAGCGAGCTGGATCGCGAACATCGGCGCCGGGCCATGCGCGACCGGCAACAGGCGGCGCCACAGCCATTCCATCGCCGGCGGGTGCCAGTCGTCGAAATCGCCGCTCAGCGCCTGGCCATATTGGCGGATCGAATCCCACGTCATCAGCCCGGGCGCATAGGCATAGGCCTGGACCGCGCAGACCAGCGCCAGCGCCAGCAGCAGGATGGCGATCAGTCGATGGTCGGCACGGCGGAACAACACGGCGATCGCTCTGCGCCCATCATGGGCGCCACTGCAAGCGCCGCCGCGCTCAGTCGCGGAAGCTCGGGTCGATCCGGTCGAGCTTCCTGAGCAACGCCGGCCAGGCGAGCCGCTCGGCGGCCATCGCCATGCCTGCGGGCGGGGTCTGGCCGGCAACCTTCTCCTCGGTGCCCTGGGGCGGGTTGTAGAGGTGGTCGTAGCCCGCCGACAGCATCATCACCTGCGCCTGGCAGGCGCGCTCGAGGAAATAGAGCCTGAGGAAGCAATCGCCGACGGTCTTGCCGACCGCGAGCGTGCCATGGTTGCGGAGGATCATCGCATGCTTGTCGCCGAGATCCTCGACCAGCCGCTCACGCTCGTCGAGGTCGGTCGCGATGCCTTCGTAGTCATGGTACGCGACATTGTGCTTGGCGATCATTGCCGTCTGGGTGTGCGGCAACAGCCCGAATTCCATTGCCGACACCGCCTGGCCCTGCGGCGTGTGGAGATGCATCACCGCCGCGGCATCCTCGCGCGCCATGTGGATCGCCGAATGAATGGTGAAGCCGGCCGGGTTGACCGGATGCTCCGACTTGCCGACCGGATTGCCCTCGACATCGATCTTGACCAGCGACGAGGCGGTGATCTCCTCGAACATCATGTCATAGGGATTGATCAGGAAGTGGTGCTCGGGCCCCGGTACCCGCGCCGAAAGGTGGGTGAAGATCAGATCGTCCCAGCCGTACAGCGCGACCAGCCGGTAGGCGGCGGCGAGATCGACCCGCGCTTCCCACTCGCCCGGCACCATCCCGGTATCCTCGACCTTCGCCAGCGTCGCCATTTTCTCTCTCCGAGTCCGTTTGCGCGAGCCTAACGCGGCGAGCGCAATCGAACAATGGGTATGGTTTCGGTCAGACCGCGGGCACAGTCGCGTGGCGTAGCAGGCCGCGACAGGTGGGGGAATGATGGAGAGAAGTGGGAGGCTTCTGTTGCCCGGTGCCTCCCGTACCGCTGGAATCCGCTTCTGTTGCCCGGTGCGGTCCAACCGCGCATTTTAGAGTAACCTTAAGCCGTTAGGCTTTGGGGTTACGCCGCCATAGCGAGTGCTTCGTTATCGTTGGCACTTGTGTAATGGGCCGTTGCGGTGGTCCCATTCCGAGCGAAAACAGCGCTTTTCAACACACGTCGATCCTGGTTCGGCCCCGTCAGAAACGGTGTCCAGTTCCACCACCATTTCTGGTGGAGCCGCCGGGTACTGCCCCCGGGTCCGCTGCGTCTATTGCACGCCACATTTTATCGCCATAGCCGGCAAGCCGGCGAGCCCAATATAAGGGCTCCGAACTTAAAGAAAAGTGCGAGCGTTTTTGGTCCGCTCGCGCGGATGTTCGGTGCCGGCCCGCTCTCCCACCCGGCCGCCCGTAGAATAAACCGATTGGGCGGTTCGGTGGGGAGCGGGCGGAGCAGCCCAGGGTTCCGGCGATGCACAGCATCGTTGGAACGGCTGCGGAGGGCGGCACCGCCAAAAAACGCCGGATTTCCGGGCCTCCGCCTTTCCTGCGCCACATTATCGCGTAATAAGGTTACGCAATATGTTGACGCAGCGTTCCCGTTACGCGCTCCGCGCGATGCTGTACCTGGCCGAAGCGGCCCCCGGCAGCGCCCCGATCCCGATGAACCGGATCGCCGAGAACGCCCATGTGCCCCGGAAATTCCTCGAACTGATCCTCGCGGACCTGCGCGAGGCGGGCTTCCTGCATAGCCATCGCGGCAAGGCCGGCGGCTATTGCCTGTCGCGGCCCAAGCATCTGATTTCGCTGGGCGAGATCATCCGCGTGATCGAGGGGCCGCTCGCTTTGGTGCCGTGCGTCAGCCGCACCGCCTATCGCCGCTGCGCCGATTGCAAGGACGAGGCGAGCTGCGCGATCCGCCACGCCATGGCGCGGGTCCGCGACGAGACCGCGCGTATCCTCGACGGCACCAGCCTGGCGGACGCGACCAGCGAGGACCTCGCGGCGGCTTGATCAATTAACGCGTTACCCCAATCCTCCCCCGCCAGGGGAGGATGGGGAACGGTACCGTTTTACGCGCCCCTCTTCGCGCGCAGTTCGTCACGGATTTCCCGCAGCAGCACGACATCGGCGGGGTCGGCCGCCGCCGCTTCCTCGGGCTTGGGCATCATGCGGTTCACCGCGCGGACCAGCAGGAAGATGATGAAGGCGACGATCAGGAAATTGACCGCCTGGGTGATGAACTCGCCATAACCGAACAACGCGACGCCCGCTTTCTTTAGCGCGGCGTAATCGGTCGATCCCTTGAGCGCCGCCGGCACCTTTTCCGGCGACAGGATCATGAAATAGCCGGAGAAATCGAGGCCGCCGAACACCTTGCCGATCAGCGGCATGATGATGTCGTCGGTCAGCGAGGTGACGATCTTGCCGAACGCGGCGCCGATGATCACCGCGACCGCGAGATCGAGGACGTTGCCGCGCGCGATGAACGCCTTGAATTCCTTGAACATGGTCCAGCCCTTTCGCTGTGTCAGCGCGGTACAGCCTAGGGCGGATACGAGCCGATGCAAGCCGCGCCCGTTCCGCCCGCGCAACCGAATCCGCTTCACGCTGGGCCTGGGCGTCACTACATTGCCGCCACGCAAGGGGAACTGGAGGAATTCTCGATGAAGTTTCGTGCGATGATCGTGCTGGCCGCCGTGACCATGTTGTCGGCTTGCGGGATCAACTCCGTCCCCACCGCCGAAGAGAATGCCAAGGCGCGCTGGGCCGACGTCCAGGCCGCCTACCAGCGCCGCGCCGACACGATTCCCAACGTCGTCGCGACGGTGAAGGGCAGCGCCGCGTCGGAAGGCAAGATCCTGACCGACGTGATCAACGCGCGCGCCAACGCGACGCGCGTCCAGGTCAACGCCACCGATCTGACCGATCCCAACAAGATCGCCGACTATCAGCGCGTCCAGACGCAATTGGGCGCGTCGCTCGGCCGCCTGCTGGCCACGGTCGAGGCCTATCCCGACCTCAAGAGCCAGGAAAATTTCAAGTTGCTGATCAACGAGATCGAACGCAGCAACAACCGCATCACCAACTCGATTCGCGACTATAATACCGCGGTACAGGCCTATAACACGCGCATCCGCACCTTCCCCGACGCGGTCGGCGCCAAGATCTTCTACGGCGCCAAGCCAATGGTCCCGTTCCAGGCGCAACCAGGCGCTGAAACCAATCCTTCGGTCGATTTCGGCAACACGAACTGAAGCGCGGTGACGGCGTCCCACAGGTTGCCGGGAGGATCGGCATGACCGCGTTTCGCGCGCTGCTGACGATGCTTGCATTGCTGCTCGTTCCGCAGCCGGCGGTAGCCCAGAGCTTTCCGCCGCTGTCTGGACGCGTGGTCGATGCCGCCAATCTTCTCAGCCCGGCGCAAGAGCAGCAGCTCGACGCGCTGTCGGTCGATGTCGGCAAGGTCGCGCAGCGCCAATTCGTCGTCGCAACGATCCCCGACCTCCAAGGTTATCCGATCGACGATTATGGCTTCAGGCTCGGCCGTGCCTGGGGGATCGGACAGAAGGACGCCAATAACGGTATCATCCTGATCGTCGCGCCCAAGGAGCATCAGGTCGAGATCGAGGTCGGCTACGGCCTTGAACCGATCATGACCGACACCTTGTCGAAATTGATCATCGACGAGCAGATCCTGCCCAAATTCCGCGCCGGCGACATGCCGGGCGGCATCGTGGCCGGTGCGCAGGCGATTGCCGAACAGATGAAGGCGCCGCCCGAAGCGGCCGAGGCACGAGTCAAGGCCGCCGCCGTCGAAGCGCCACAACGCGCGAGCGCCTCATCCTCCTCGTCGGACGGGTTCGTCGCGATCTTCTGGATCGTCATCATCCTGTTCATCGTCCTGCCGATCGTGTTCCGGCGGGCGGGCGGCAGACGCTATCGCGGCGGGCGCGGACCAGTGGTGCTGTGGGGCCCGGGCCTCGGCGGCGGCTGGGGCGGCGGCGGCGGGTCGTCGTGGAGCGGCGGCAGCGGCTGGAGCAGCGGTGGCGGCGACTGGGGCGGCGGCGGCGGCGGCTTTTCGGGCGGCGGCGGCTCGTTCGGCGGCGGCGGCGCGTCGGGGAGCTGGTGATGCGCGGACCGATCCTGACCCAGGGCGAGCGCGAGGCGGTGACCCAGGCGGTGACCGAAGCCGAGGCCGGCACCGATGCCGAGATCGTGACGATCGTCGCGCCGCGGTCCGACCCTTATCACGATATCGGGCTCAATCTGGGCATCGTCGCGATGCTGCTGGTCGCCGGGATCGCCGCACTCAATCCGACGGCCATCGAAGACAAGATCGCCTGGTTCCAGAATGGCTGGCAGGGTGGGATCAATCTCGGGCGCTCGTTCTTCGCGTTGATGGTGGCCGAAGCCATCGTGTTCCTGGTCGTGCGGTTCGCGCTGACCTGGACGCCGTTGCGGCTGGCGCTGACCCCCAAGGCGGTGCGCTCGCGGCGGGTGCGGCGCCGGGCGATCCAATATTTCAAGGTCGGCGCCGAACGCCGTACCGCGGCGCGGGTCGGCGTGCTGCTCTATCTCTCGCTCGACGAGCGGCTGGCCGAGATCATCGCCGATCAGGCGATCCACGCCAGGGTCGCGCCCGAACGCTGGGGAGAAGCGATGGCGGCGCTGATCGACCGCGTTCGCGAGGGACATCCGGGCGACGGCATGGCCGCCGCGGTGACCGCGATCGGCGCCATCGTCGCCGAGCATTTTCCCAAGACGGAGAGCGACGTGAACGAGCTCCCCGACCGGTTGATCGAATTGTGAGCGTCACCGACGCCGACGCGGTCGAGCAAACCGTCTGGCAGGGCCGCTTCCTGGAAATGAAGAAGCGCGGTCGCTGGGAATATGTCGGCCGGGTCGGCGGCGTCGAGGCGGCGGTGATCATCGCGATCGACGCCGGACACGTCTTGCTGGTCGAGCAATATCGCGTGCCGCTCGGGCGCCAGTGCCTGGAATTGCCCGCCGGACTGATCGGCGACGAGACCGAGGGCGAAACCGCCGAAGTGTCGGCCGCGCGCGAGCTGGAGGAGGAGACCGGCTATCGTCCGGCTACATGCACATCGCTCGGCACCTTCCATGCCTCGCCCGGTATGGTCACCGAGCGCTTCCATCTGATCCGCGCCGAAGGACTGACCAGGGTGGGCGAGGGCGGCGGGACGGCGGACGAGAATATCGTCGTGCATCGCGTCAAGCTGGCGGAGGTCGCGGATTTCATCGCGGCAAAGCGGCAGGCCGGGGTGGCGATCGACGTGAAACTGCTGACGCTGCTGGGGCCGTCCTTGCTCGGGACATAAGACAGCGGACAAGCGCAAGCAGGCTTCCACCAATACGCTTCCCCGGCGAAGGCCGAGGCCCAGTATCAACGAATTCTAGAAGGCATCCCGCCGTCGAGAAACCTTCGCGGCTGGGCCCCGGCCTTCGCCGGGGAGGCGTATTTTGGTGCGATCGCCTGCTTAAGCTTTGGCAGCGGGCTTTCGCGCCGCAGTCTTCCCAGCAGGTTTGGCCGCCACCTTCCTCGCCGCCGCCTTGGGTTTCGCCGCGAAGGTCGCACTGTCCCAATAGCCGCGCTGAAGCGCGATCTTGCCGTCGATCACATGGAAAAAGCCGCAGCCGAGCCGGTCCTTGGGATCCTTCCATTCGAGGATCGCCCATTCGCCGTCCTCGAACAGGTTGACGGGAATGCACTCCATCTCGGCGGCCGCGAATTCCTTCACGAACATCGTGTGGATCGCGTCGCGGCCCTTGACCGGCCGCAAGGCGACCTGATGGTTTGTGGCGTCGTCGTGATAGAGCGCGGCGAGCGCATCGGCATCGGCGGCGTTGAAGGCCGCGATCCAGCGCCGCACCACGCCCCGGGGCGTAGCGAGGGGAATGCTCATCGGAAGTTGTCGGCGTAACTCTGAAGCTTGAGCGTGCGGGTCGGCGTCGGCTCGACGGTGAAGGCGAGGCCGGCTTTCTCGGCATAGGCCTGCGCCGCTTCGGCGGTGGCGAAGCTCAGTCGGACCTGCTCGCGCGTGTCGCCCGATCCGGCCCAGCCGGTCAGCGGGTCGGGGCGCTTGGCCTCGGCCGGCGCGAATTCGAGGATCCAGCGATCGGTCCGGTAACGGCCCGACTGCATCGCATTCTTGGGACGCTGATAGATACGAGCATTAGGCATAGCCCGATCCCCTTATCCTGACTTTCCGAACCTTGCATCGGCTTTTTTGGTCCGGAGCGTCGGGTTTGCGGCGGCCGGATCGTCGGGCCAGGGATGGCGGGGGTAGCGACCGCGCATTTCCTTGGCGACCGCGGCCCAGCTGCCGGCCCAGAAACCCGGCAGGTCGCGCGTGGTCTGGATCGGGCGGCCGGCTGGCGAGGTCAGGCTGAGGACCAGCGGTACACCGTTCGCGACGGTCGGGTGCGTGCCGAGCCCGAACAGCGCTTGGGGGCGGAGCTCGACCGTCGGACCGCCCTCGGCGGCATAGTCGATCGCATGGCTCGACCCGGCAGGGGTTTCGAGCCGGGCGGGTGCGAGGCGGTCGAGCGCGCGCATCGCGTCCCAGCCGGCGAGATTGCGCAAGGCGTCGGCGAGGTCGGCGTCGGTCAGTTGCGAAAGGCGGCGCTTGCCGTCGAGCAACGGCGCGAGCCAATCGTCGAGGCGGTCGGCGAGCCCTCCGGCGTCGAGCGCACCATCCCAGCCGTAGGTGGCGGCGAAGGCGGCGCGGTCGCGGAGCGCGGTCGAGGTGTCGCCCCAGGGAAGGAGATGGAGGCCGTGCTCGCGCACGCCCTCGACCAACGCGGCGGCGATGGCGGCGGGATCGGTATTGGTGTCGGGGCCCCGGGTCAGCGCGATCGCGCCGAGGCGGCGTTCGCGGACCGCTTCGACGCTGCCGGTGGCGGGGTCGAAGGCGAAGGTCCGGCGAGTCTCGATACGATCGGCGAAGAGGGTTTCGACCGTCGCCTGGTCGATCGCCGCCGCCGACAGGATGCGCGCGCCGGCGGCGATGCCCTGGGTCTCGGCGACCGCCAGCCAATCGGCGGTGGCGAGCGAGTCGGTCGGGTCGAGCTTGAAGCCGCGCCCGCCGACCGACGCCCAGCGTTCGCCGGAGGCGTCGCGGCGGCGCGAGACGCGGTCGGGGAAGGCGAGGGCGATGGCGATTGCCGTCTCTTCTCCCCTCCCGTTTACGGGAGGGCTCGGGGGAGGGCTTGTTTTGCCCGTTCCGTCGGCGGTGACATGCCCTCCCCTAACCCCTCCCGCGAGCGGGAGGGGAATGGATTTTGCCCATCGTTCGGCCAACCGTCGCCCGCTCTCGGCGCGCTGGCCGCGTTCGGTGCGGAAGCGGCGGGCTCGCGTTTCCAAGTCGGTGCTGGGGCCGCCCTAGCCGCGTTCGCCGAGCAGGACCGCGACCTCGGCGGCTTCGTGCGCCAAGCCCATTTCCCCTGCCCGCACCAGCATATGCGCCAACCTCGGCGGCATCGGCAGCTTGGCGATCGCCTTGCCATGCGCCGTTGGCCGTGCATCCCCGTCCAGCGCCTCCAGCAAGGTCAGCCGCCGCCGCGCCTCGCTCACCGCGGCTTCGGGCGGCGGATCGAGCCAGGCCAGCATGCGAGGGTCGGCGACTCCCCAGAGCGCGCAGTCGAGCACCAGCGCCGACAGATCGGCCTCGAGGATTTCCGGCGGATCGAAGCGCGGCAGGCCCGCCGTCGCAGCTTCCTCCCACAAGCGATATGCCACGCCGGGCCCCTGGCGGGCGGCACGGCCGGCGCGCTGGGTGGCGGCGGCCTGGCTGGCGCGTTCGGTGACGAGCCGCGTCATCCCGGCGGCGCGATCGTAGCGCGGGCGGCGGGCGAGGCCGGAATCGATCACTACGCGGATGCCGTCGAGCGTCAGGCTGGTCTCGGCGATGCTGGTGGCGAGGACGAGCTTGCGCCTCCCATCGGGTTCGACGGCGATCGCGGCGCGCTGATCGGCCGGCGGGATCGTGCCGTGGAGGCGGTGGAGGCGCACGCCGGGCAAGTCGCCGAGCCGCTCGGCGGTACGCTCGATCTCGGCGACGCCGGGCAGGAAAGCCAGTATCCCGCCTTGCTCCTCGCGCAACGCCAGCCGGATCGCGGCGGCGACCTCGTCATCGATCCGCGCCTCGCCGCGGCGGCCGAGATGGCGCAGGTCGAGCGGGTGGCTGCGGCCTTCGCTCTCGATCACCGGGGCGTCGCCGAGCAAGGCGGCGAAGCGCGCGCCGTCGAGCGTCGCCGACATCGCGACCAGCCGCAGGTCGGGCCGCAATGCTCCTTGCGCGTCGAGCGCCAGCGCCAGGCCGAAATCGCTGTCGAGGCTGCGTTCGTGGACTTCGTCGAACAGCACCGCCGAGACGCCGGCGAGCTCGGGATCGGCCTGGATGCGCGCGACGAAGATGCCTTCGGTCACCACCGTCACGCGCGTCGCCGCCGAACGCTTGCTGTCCATCCGCGTCGCATAGCCGAAGGTCCTGCCGACCGGCTCGCCCGCCAGCGACGCCATCCGCTCGGCCGCCGCGCGCGCCGCGATCCGCCGCGGGCTGAGCAGCAATATCTCGCCGCCGCACCAGGATTGGCCGAGCAGCGCCGGCGCGACCGCGGTGGTCTTGCCCGCGCCGGGCGGGGCGACGAGCACGGCGTTGGGAGCCGCCTCCAGCGCCGCGAGCAGTTCGGGCAGCACGGCCTCGACCGGGAGCCCGGTCATCGGATCGTTCCCATCCGGTCGGCAACAAGAGCGGCACGTGGCATCGCGCCGCTGGTGGCAGAAACACGCGATCGAGGACAGTCCCGGCGAGCACGGGCCTCCGGCCGCTGGTCTTCCCACCGTCGTGCCGACCGTCGATCCGGCCCAATTCGACCGTGTGTCCTAGTATCTCCCTGCCGAGCAATGCTAGGCAGTGCATGATGCACGGACCGCACGACCATCACGGCCATGGCCACTCGCACGATGATGGGCACGCGCACGGTCAGGATCATGCGCACAAACACGGCCATGGGCACGGCCATGGGCACGGCCACAAACATGGCCACGGGCACAAGCACGGACATGGCCATGGCGGGCACAGCCATGGGCCGCTGACCTTCGACCGCGCCTTCGCGATCGGCATCACCCTCAACGTCGCGTTCGTGGTGGTCGAGTTCGGGCTCGGCTTCATGGCGCATTCGGTCGCGCTGATGGCCGATGCCGGGCACAATCTGTCCGACGTGCTGGGGCTGTGCGTGGCCTGGGCGGGGGCGACGCTGGCACGGCGCGGGCCGTCCAAGCGCTTCACCTACGGGCTCAAGGCCTCGACCATCCTGGCGGCGCTGATCAACGCGCTCCTCCTCTTGATGGCAATGGGCGCGATCGTGTTCGAGGCGGTGATGCGGATCGGCGAGCCCGCCCCGGTCAAGGGCGCGGTGGTCGTGGTGGTCGCCGCCGCCGGCATTCTGGTCAACGCCGCCTCGGCTTGGCTATTCGCGCGCGGACAGAAGAGCGACATCAACCTGCGCGGGGCCTATCTCCACATGGCGGCCGACGCGACCGTCTCGGCCGGCGTCATGTTGGCCGGCGTCGTGATCTGGTTCACCGGGGTCGAATGGATCGACCCGGTCGTGTCGATCGTCGTGTCGGCGATCATCTTCTGGCAGACCTGGGGCTTGCTGCGCGAGACGATCGAGATGTCGCTGAACGCGGTGCCGCGCAGCATCGATTACGACCAGGTCAAGGCGGCGCTGGCCGGGATGCCCGGCGTGACGGCGACGCACGACCTCCACATCTGGCCGATGTCGACCACCGAGACGGTGCTGACCGCGCATCTCGTGCTGGGCGCGGAGCCGGGCATCACCTTCCTGGGCGACGCGG
>NZ_JBQCCN010000165.1:0-38277 GCF_051962185.1 Sphingomonas sp. | reverse complement strand
ACGATCGAGATCCTGACTCCCGATTTCCGCAACAAGCACGAAGCGGCGGTCGAGGCGATCGTCGCGGCGCGACCCGACGTCTACAACCATAACCTCGAAACCGTGCCCAGGCTCTATCCGACGATCCGCCCGGGCGCGCGTTACTATGCGTCGCTGCGGCTGCTCGAGTCGGTCAAGAAGCTCGATCCGTCGATCTTCACCAAGTCGGGCGTCATGCTCGGTCTCGGCGAGGAGCGGCTCGAGGTCCATCAGGTGATGGACGACATGCGCTCGGCCGATGTCGATTTCCTGACCATGGGCCAGTATCTCCAGCCGACCCCGCGCCACGCCAAGGTGCAGGATTTCGTCACGCCGCAGGCGTTCGACGCCTATGCCGCGATCGCCCGCGCCAAGGGTTTCCTGCTGGTCGCTTCGTCGCCGCTGACACGGTCGAGCTACCACGCCGGCGACGATTTCGCGAAGATGAAGACCGCGCGGGAAGCCAAATTGGCGAAGACCGGCGCATGAAAATCCTCCGCTGCGCGTAGGGAGGATTTGATCGTGCCGCGCCACGCTGAGACCCGGTGCATGCCCTATACGGTCGAGCAGATGTTCGACCTGGTGGCCGATGTCGGCCGCTATGCCGAATTCCTGCCCTGGGTCGGCGCGGTGCGGATTCGCAGCAACACGCCGACCGAGATGGTCGCGGACCTGATCGTCGGGTTCAAAGGGCTGCGCGAAACCTTCACGTCGAAGGTCAGGAAGGACCGGCCCAACGCGATCCACGTCGATTATATCGAGGGACCGCTCAAGCATCTGTCCAACGACTGGCATTTCCGCGCCGCGCCGGGCGGCTGCGAAGTCGATTTCGCGGTCGATTTCGCGTTCAAGAATCGCGTGTTCGAGATGCTGGCGGGCCAGGTCTTCTCGTCGGCGCTGATCAAGATGACCGGCGCCTTCGAGCTTCGCGCCACGCAGCTCTATGGCGCCGGAACGTCCGACTCGCGCGGCATCAGCAATTCTAGCGCCACCAGCGCGGCCTGAAGCCTGACCCCGCCGCGGCCGAGGTCGCCGAATTCCTTGCGGTCGGCGACGACGTCCGACGGGTCGGCGTCGCGCTCGGCGCGCGCGAACACCACCGTGCCGACCGGCTTCTTCTCGCTCCCGCCGCCGGGCCCCGCGATCCCGGTGATCGCCACCGCGAGATCGGCATTGGTCGCCTCCAGCGCGCCTTGCGCCATCGACCAAGCGGTGGCGATCGACACCGCGCCGAACGTATCGAGCACGTCGTGGCTGACCCGGAGCAGGTCGACCTTGGCCTCGTTCGAATAAGTCACGAAGCCGCCGAGCAAGACCTCCGACGATCCCGGGATCTCGGTGATCGCCGCGGCGACCAGACCGCCGGTGCAGCTTTCCGCCAGCGCGAACTTGCGGCCGAGCGCCTTGTTGGCCTCGACCACCTTGCGCGCGACGGCGACCAGCTCCGCCGGCAGGACGGTGTCGATCGTCACTTGCCCGTCGCGACTGGCGGGACGGTCACAACGACCTCGGGGCAGATCGTCAGCGGCGAATCCTTCTTGTTCTTGCTGCCCAGTTCGGCGAACAGCACGATCAATTCGGCCAGGCTGCTCGGAGGCAGCGGCTCGAGCAACGTCACCATGCGGTCGGCTGTCGGGCAGTCCGCGGGCTTGAGTTCGTCCGCGATCATATTGCCCATCATCGGCCCGACCAGCGGGCGCAGCAATTTGGGATCGACTCCTCGCAATTCCTTGCCGCCGATCTTGGCGAAAACGTCCATCGCCTTCGGCCAGGCCGCGTCGGCCGATGCCTGATAGCGCGCCACCAGCGGCGGCAGGCCGGCGCGCAGGATCGCTTGTTCGGGCAGCACCGCGCTGCACGTCTTGCCGACCCCGCGCAGGATGTCCGGCATCACCGCGGTGAAGAACGCGTCGCCCTCGGCACGCGTCAGGCACGGCGTCGCCGCGGTTTCCGCCGCTTGCGCCGTCGTCGCCGTCAGACCCAGCCACATCGCCGCCACGGCGACCGTCATTTTCCGCATCTCAAAAAGCCCCCTTTGCCCCTGGTCACACTCTGATCGTCACGGTCGCTTGCGCCGCGATCCCTTCGCCACGACCGGTGAAGCCCAGCCGCTCGGTCGTCGTCGCCTTGACGCTAATCTGCTCGGGTGACAGCCGCAACAGTGCCGCGACGCGATCGCGGATCGCGTCGCGATGCGGGCCGATTTTCGGTGCTTCGCAGATGATCGTCAGGTCGACGAAATCGACGATCCCGCCCTTCGCCGCGACCAGCGATGCGGCATGCTGGAGGAACTGGCCCGACTCGGCGCCTTTCCACCGGGGGTCGCTGGGCGGAAAATGCTGGCCTATGTCGCCCGCCGCGATCGTGCCGAGCATGGCGTCGGTGATGGCATGGAGCGCGACATCGGCATCGCTGTGTCCCGACAGGCCTTTGTCGTGGGGGATCAGCACGCCGCCGAGCCACAATTGCTCGCCGCGAACGAGGCGGTGGACGTCGTATCCGGTCGCGGTCCTGACGCGCATAATGGCTCCCAGCCGGGCCTCGGCGAGCGCGATGTCGCCGGGAAAGGTGATCTTGTCGAGCAACGGGTCGCCCGCGACCATCGCCACGCTGTGCCCGGCGCGGCGCAGGATCTGGGCATCGTCGGTCGCTTCCTCGCCCTCCGGCCAGGCACGATGCGCGGCGAGGATGGCGGCGAAATCGAATGCCTGTGGGGTCTGCACGCGGACCAGTGCCGAGCGGTCGACCACATCGCCAAGCGCGTCGCCATTGGCTGCGATCGTATCGGCGACCGCCAGCGTCGGGACCGCGCCTTTGCTGCCATCCAGCGCGGCAAGCAGGCGATCGACCACCGACGTGGGTACGATCGGACGCGCGGCGTCGTGGATCAGCACGCGGTCGGCATTGCCGACGGCCTTCAACCCGTTGAGAACCGACTCGCGCCGGGTCGCGCCGCCGACCGCGGTTTCGCCGTCCACGCGGCTTTCATTGCCGGCTGCTACCACGGTCACGACACGGTCGATCCCGGGATGCGCGAGCAGCGCGCGCCGGCTGTGCTCGACCAGCGGCAGGCCGGCGAGCGGCAGGAATTGCTTGGGAACGTCGCCGCCGACTCGTTCGCCTTTTCCGGCGGCAACGATCAATGCGACGGTTTCGGAAGCCATGCGGCGCGCCTAGCGCAGCGCCGCCGAGCTTGCCAGCGGCGATGCATATCGCTATGCGCTGCCCGATTTTTAGGCACATGACCAAGCTCGCTCCCATCCAGGTCGGTCCGGTCCGGATCGATACCCCCGTGATCCTCGCGCCGATGACCGGCGTGAGCGATTTGCCGTTCCGTCGTCTCGTGCGGCGCTTCGGCTCGGGGCTCAACGTGACCGAGATGATCGCTAGCCAGGCGGCGATCCGCGAGACGCGCCAATCGATCCAGAAGGCGATGTGGGATCCGAGCGAGGACCCGGTCTCGATGCAATTGGTCGGCTGTACTCCCTACGAGATGGGGGAGGCCGCCAAGCTCGCCGAGGACAAGGGCGCGGCGATCATCGACATCAACATGGGCTGCCCGGTCCGCAAGGTGACCAACGGCGATGCCGGTTCGGCGCTGATGCGCGACCTCAAGCTCGCCAGCGCGATCGTCGAGGCCTGCGTCAAGGCGGTCAAGGCGCCGGTCACGCTCAAGATGCGGATGGGCTGGGACCATGCTAGCCTCAATGCCCCCGAACTCGCGCGGATCGCCGAGGATCTCGGCGTGCAGATGGTCACCGTTCACGGCCGCACGCGCAACCAGATGTACAAGGGCGAGGCCGATTGGGCATTCGTCCGCTCAGTCAAGCAGGCGGTCAAGGTGCCGGTGATCGTCAATGGCGATATCTGTTCGGCCGAGGACGCGGTGAGTGCGCTCGACCAGTCAGGGGCTGACGGAGTGATGATCGGGCGCGGCTCCTACGGCAAGCCGTGGCTGCTTGCCCAGGTCATGGCGCACCTGCAGCAGGACCGGACCGTGCCCGAACCGTCGGTCGACGCACAATATGGCGTGATCGCAGAGCATTACGAGGAAATGCTCGGTCACTATGGCATCGAGACCGGCGTCAACATGATGCGCAAGCATATCGGCTGGTACACCAAGGGCCTGCCGGGCTCGGCCGAGTTCCGCAACAAGGTCAACCAGGAGCCTGACGCCGAGCGCGTCAAGGCGATGCTGGCCGATTTCTATGCCCCCTGGCGAGCCCGCGCCGCGGCCTGAGGCGCCGGGCGCGCCGCTCGCGGATCACGGCCCCAGCTTCGCCGAGCTGTTCGCGGGGTTGCCGATCGCGATCCTGGTGGTCGATCCCGCCGGCCTGGTGCGCAACGCCAATAGCGAGTGCGAATCGCTGCTCAACCTGTCGGAGCGCGCCATGCGTGGCCTGGCGCTGGCCGCGGTGCTGACGCCGCCGCCGGGCGCGGGCGAGGGGCGTGCGGTATCGGCGTTCGACTTCGACATAGGTACCGAGCGCACCGGGCGGTTGCGCGTCGATTATTACGAGACGCCGGTGACCGACCATGACAGCTGGCGCGCGATCGCGCTCCACGCCACCAGCGGGACGCGCAAAGTGGGGCAGTCGGCCGAGCGCGGCGGCGCGCGCGCGGTGATCGGCGCGGCGGCGATGCTGGGGCATGAGATCAAGAACCCGCTGTCGGGCATCCGCGGCGCGGCGCAATTGCTCGCAGCGGAAGGGGCGGCGAGCGAACTCACTACCTTGATTACGACCGAGGTCGATCGCATCGCCGCGCTGATCGACAAGATGCAGGATTTCACCGGGCGCCAGGTCAATCCGCAACCCACCAACATCTATCCCTTGCTCGACCACGCCCGCCGCGTCGCGCAGACCGGTTTCGCGCGCGACATCACGATCGAGGAAAGCTTCGACCCCTCGCTGCCGCCGGTGCTCGCGGACAATGACGCGTTGCTGCAGATCGTCATCAACCTGTTGAAAAACGCCGCAGAAGCACTGAGTGACGTCAAGAAGCCGCGCATCCTGATCTCGACCGCCTATCGGCATGGCCTGGCGGTCGATGCCGGCCCGGGCCAGCCGCGCCGCGGCTTGCCGATCGAACTCTGCGTGATCGACAACGGCCCGGGCGCGCCCGCCGACATCGCCGATCACCTGTTCAGCCCGTTCGTGTCGAGCAAGCCGGAAGGACAGGGATTGGGGCTCGCCTTGGTCGACAAACTGGTCCGCGACATGGGCGGCGTGGTGCAATATTCGCGCGAGGGGGCGCCCGAAATGACCGTTATCCGCATCCTGCTGGCGCGCGCGCAATGAGCGGCGGCGCCAACATCCTAGTGCTGGACGACGACGCCGCGATCCGCACCGTGGTCGCGCATGCGCTGCGGCGGGCAGGGCACCATGTCACCACCACCGCCAGTTTGACCGAATTCAACCGCGAACTCCGCGCCGCGACTCCCGATGTGGTGATCAGTGACGTCGTGCTGCCCGACGGCAACGGGCTCGACATGGTCGCGGGGCTGGCCCAGGCCTATCCGCAATTGCCGGTGATCGTGCTGTCGGCGCAGAACACGCTGACCACCGCGGTGCGTGCGACCGAAGTCGGCGCCTATGACTATCTGCCCAAGCCGTTCGACCTCGACGATCTGACCCGCGCGGTCGACGGCGCGCTGGCGCGTCACGGCAGCGGCGCTGACGAGGAACTCGAGGACGCCGATCGCGCCCTGCCGCTGATCGGCCGCTCGCCGGCGATGCAGGATGTCTATCGGGTGATCGCCCGGGTCATCGCCAACGACCTCACCGTGCTGATCTCGGGCGAATCGGGCACCGGCAAGGAATTGGTCGCGCGGGCGATCCACGATCTCGGCCCACGCCGCCGCGCGCCGTTTCTGGCGATCAACATGGCGGCGATTCCGCGCGAATTGATCGAAGCCGAACTGTTCGGCCACGAACGCGGCGCTTTCACCGGCGCGCAGGCGCGATCGGCGGGGCGGTTCGAGCAGGCGGCCGGCGGCACCCTGTTCCTCGACGAGATCGGCGACATGCCGCTCGAGGCGCAGACCCGGCTGCTGCGCGTGCTGCAATCGGGCGAATTCACCACGGTCGGCGGCGCGCGGACGATCAAGGCCGATGTGCGGATCGTCGCGGCGACCAATCGCGACCTCGGCGCGTTGGTGCAGTCCGGCCAGTTTCGGGAAGATTTATTCTATCGTCTCAATGTCGTACCGGTCACTCTTCCCGCACTGCGAGAGCGCCGACAAGATATCGCCTTGCTCGCGCGCCACTTCCTCGACCGCGCCGCCGAGAACGGCCTGCCGCGCAAGCGACTCGACGAGGCGGCAGTGATCGCGCTGGAGGCACACGACTGGCCCGGCAACGTCCGCGAGCTGGAGAATATCATGCGCCGGCTGGCGGTGCTAAGCCGTGACGAGGTGATCGGCGCGGGCGAACTGGGCAGCATGCTCGGCATGCCGGCGAGCGCGGCGCCGGCCGGGGCGGCGGATCTCGACGCGGCGGTGCGGGCGAGGATCGACCGGATCGCACGCGAGGACCCGCGCGGGCTCGACGACGGTACGCTCTACGAACGGATCATCGCCGACGTCGAGCGCCCGTTGATCGAGGCGATGCTGGCACGTCATGGCGGCAACCAGTTGCGCGCGGCGCGCGCGATGGGGATCAACCGCAACACCTTGCGCAAACGGCTCGATACGCTCGGCATAGATCTGGGCGGCGCGCCGGATTGAGGCGCGCCCGCGACGGGCGACCACAATTATGTGTTTTCGTCGCCACAATGCCGTTGTATTCATGCAACGATGAGTGGCGATAGCGTGATCGCCGCGCCCCGGCGTGTCTGGGGCGGGCGTTTCCACATAACCCCGGCGATGGAGCTGGGCGTGCTCGCGCTGGCGGTCGCCGTCGGCATCGCGACCTATTTCGTCGTGCGCGCCGGCGCGGCGCCGCAGCGCCTGTTGACCCCGCCACTCGTCGCCTTGCTGCTCGTCGTCAATCTCGGGCCCTGCGTCGCGCTGATCATGCTGCTCGGCCGCCGCATCGCGAAGACCCGTGCCGCACGCTCCGGCGCCGGAGGAGAGGGGCGGCTGCACGTGCGGCTGGTCGCCCTGTTCTCGACCATCGCCACCGTCCCCACCGTGCTGGCGGTGATCTTCGCGTCGGTCATGTTCCAGTACGGCGTCGAATTTTGGCTGTCCGATCGGGTCAGCGGCGTACTCAAAGACGCCACCGCGCTAGCGCAGGAATCCTACGAGCAATCGCTGTCGCGCTGGAACGAAGAGGCGCTTGCGACGGCCGGTGACCTGAGTGCCAATTTTTCCGGATTATCGACCACTGCCGATCCTGCCGCGTTGCTAAAGCTTCGTGAGCCTACGTACGGCCTGACGTTACCGAATTATCTTAGCTTGCAGCTACTCTACCGCAACCTGGCGGAGGGCGCGTTGTTCACCGTCAAGGGAAAGAATGACGTGCAGTTCATCGCTCGAGTCGATCCCTATGGTAATGTTGCGGAACAGATCGATCCGATAGCGGTCGCATCCGTACTGAAGGGCGAACGTAGCGTTGTGACGGTACGGGGTAATCGCGTCCGCGTTCTGACGTTGGTGCCCGGCAGCAAGCAGCTATTCCTTTACGCAGGAAAGGTAACCGAAGGCCCGCTGGTTGATCGTCAGTCGGCACGTGTCGCCGACGTCGTTACAAACTTCAAAGCATTGCAATCACGCGCCCGCGCGCTCCAACTGCAGTTTAATGCCGCCTTGTTTGTCGTCGCGCTATTGATCGTCGGGATCGCGGTGTGGATAGCTCTGGTAGTTGCCGACCGCCTTGTTCGTCCTGTCGGCGAGATGGTTGCCGCCGCCCGGCGGGTCGCCGATGGCGATCTGACCGCGCGAGTACCCGATCCGCGCAGCGACGACGAGGTCGGAACGCTGGCCAATGCCTTCAACCGCATGACCAGTCGCCTGCAGGAGCAGACCGGCGCGCTCGAGAGCCGCCGCGCCCTCATCGAGGCGGTGATGTCGGGCGTATCGGCCGGCGTCATCTCGGTCAGTGGCGATGGGACGATCCGGCTGATCAATGCCTCGGCGGTTGCGCAACTTCGGCTCGACGAAGCAAAAGCAGTCGGCGCGCAATTGGCCGACCTCGCGCCCGAACTCGCTGATCTCCTGGCCGGCGACGCCCGCGAATCGATCCTTCAACTGACCACCGGCGGCGAGGCGCGGACGCTCGCGGTGCGGATCACCGCCGACGAGGACGGCCGAGTCCTGACCTTCGACGACATCACCCAGCAGTTGCTCGACCAGCGCCGCGCCGCCTGGTCCGATGTCGCGCGGCGCATCGCGCACGAGATCAAGAACCCGCTGACCCCGATCCAGCTCGCCGCCGAGCGCTTGCAGCGCCGCTACGGCAAGACGATCGAGGACAAGGACGGCGTGTTCGCGCAGCTGACCGATACGATCGTCCGCCAGGTCGGCGACCTGCGGCGGATGGTCGACGAATTTTCGTCCTTCGCGCGAATGCCCAAGCCGGTGTTCAACCAGGAATCGCTGATCGACCTCGCGCGCCAGGCCCTGTTCCTGCACGAGGTCGCGCACCCCGACATCGCCTTCCGCCTCGAGGCGCCCGACGCGGCGCCGCTGGTCTGCGATCGCCGCCAGATCGGCCAGGCGCTGACCAACATCGTGAAGAACGCGGTGGAAGCGATCGAGGCGCGCAACGGCCATGGCGCGCCGGGCGAGATCACCATGACGCTCGATCATGGCGAGCGCCTGATGACCGCGACGATCGCCGACAACGGCATCGGCCTGCCGCTCGAGCGCGACCGCATCGTCGAACCCTATATGACGACGCGCGCCCGCGGCACCGGCTTGGGCCTCGCGATCGTCAAGAAGATCATCGAGGAACATTGCGGCACGATCGCGTTTGCCGACCGACCGGGCGGCGGCACGATCGTCACCATCGTGTTCGACACGCTCCAGCTCGACGCCTTGCTCGATGAAAATCGCGACCCCGCCGAAACCAGCCAGGGCGAGGGCGCACTCGCCATGCTTACCCGTACCGGACACAAATCATGAGCCTCGACATACTCGTCGTCGACGACGAACAGGATATCCGCGAACTCGTAGCCGGCGTCTTGCAGGACGAAGGCTATGAGACGCGCGCCGCCGGCGACAGCGACGCCGCGCTGGAAGCGATCGCCGCGCGGCGGCCGAGCCTGGTGCTGCTCGACGTCTGGCTGCAGGGGTCGCGGCTCGACGGGCTCGACCTGCTCGAGGAGATCAAGCGGCGCGATCCGTCGATCCCGGTGCTGGTCATTTCGGGGCACGGCAATCTCGACACCGCAGTCGCGGCGATCCGGCGCGGCGCGGTCGATTTCATCGAGAAGCCGTTCAACGCCGACCGCTTGCTGCTGATGGTCGGCCGCGCCACCGAGACCGAGCAATTGCGCCAGGAAGTCGCCAGCCTGCGCGCCGCGACCGGCCGCGATACCGACCTGACCGGCACGTCGAACGCGATCAATTCAGTGCGCGCGACGCTGAAGCGCGTCGCCGGGACCGGCAGCCGCGTGCTGATCATGGGATCGGCCGGGGTCGGCAAGGAAGTGGCCGCGCGGCTGCTCCACAGCTGGAGCCAGCGCGCCCAGGGGCCGTTCGTGGTGGTCAGCGCCGCTCGGATGATCCCCGAGCGCGTCGAAGAGGAATTGTTCGGGGTCGAGGATGCCGGCGACCTCGTCCGCACCGGCCTGCTCGAACAGGCGCATGGCGGGACCTTGTTCCTCGACGAGATCGCCGACATGCCGGTCGCGACGCAGGGGCGGATCCTGCGCGTGCTGACCGACCAGAGCTTTACGCGCGTCGGCGGTACCCGCACGGTCAAGGTCGACGTCCGCGTCGTTTCCGCCACCGCACGCGACCTGCAGGACGAGATCGCCGAGGGGCGGTTCCGCGAGGACCTCTATTACCGGCTCAACGTCGTCCCCGTCGCGATCCCGCCCCTGGCCGATCGCCGCGAGGACATTCCCGCCCTGGTCGAGCATTTCGTGGCGCATTACGCCACCGAGCGCCGCGTACCGACCCCCGAGGTCGCCGACGACGCCATGGTGGCGCTGCAGAGCTATGAATGGCCGGGCAATGTCCGCCAGTTGCGGAACGTCGTCGAACGCACGATCATCCTGGCGCCGGGCGACCGCATCAGCCGGATCGACGTCGATTTGTTGCCGGCTGAAGTGTTGGGCGGCGCGGGCGAGGGGGCAGGGGCCTCGGCGATGATGGGAGCGCCGCTGCGCGAGGCGCGCGAGACGTTCGAGCGCGAATACCTCAAGGTCCAGATCCGGCGCTTTTCGGGCAATATCTCGCGCACCGCGACCTTCATCGGCATGGAGCGCTCGGCGCTGCATCGGAAATTGAAGCTGCTCGGTATCACCGACAGCCGCGACGAGTGACCGGCAGCGGGACTCCGGCGATCGAACCAAGCTGGACGTAACGCCCCCGTATCACCTATATAAGGGCCCGGCGCGCGTCGCGTGGGCGCGCGCTTCAGACGCCAGAGAACGGCGCCATGCGGGTCAAGGCCCGCCAAGACCAAGGATCTGCCAGATGGCCGACAAACAAACCTCGCTCCAGGACCTGTTCCTCAACGCGCTTCGCAAGTCGAAGACCCCGGTCACGATGTTTCTCGTCAAGGGCGTGAAGCTCCAGGGCATCGTCACCTGGTTCGACAATTTCTCGGTCCTGCTGCGCCGGGACGGCCAGTCGCAGCTGATCTACAAGCACGCCATCTCGACGATCATGCCGTCGAACCCGATCGACATCCAGGCGATCACCGACGCGGTCCAGGTCGACGCCAAGAAGTCTCCGCTGCTCCAGGAGATTTTCCTGAACGCGGTGCGCAAGTCGGAAGACAGCGTCACCATGTTCCTGGTCAACGGCGTCATGCTCCAGGGGCATATCGCGGCGTTCGACCTGTTCTGCATGCTGCTCGAGCGCGAGGGCATGGCGCAATTGGTCTACAAGCATGCGGTGTCGACCATCCAGCCGGCGCGCCCGCTGAATCTGGCCGAAGAATCAGATAGTTCGAACGGCGATTGACCACAGGATTCGAACGTGATCGCGACGAATTCGCGCGTGGTGCGCGAGCCATCGTCGTGTTGCCCGACCAGGGCAATTCGAGCCGCGACGCCGATGCCCGGCTCGAGGAAACGGCGGGGCTCGCCATGGCGATCGGCGTCGTCGTGGCCGAGAAGATCGCCTATCGCGTCCGCCAGCCCAAGCCCGCGACGCTGATCGGATCCGGCCAGGTTGAGGCACTCGCGGCGCAAGTCAGGATGGAGGATGCGCAACTCGTCGTGATCGACGGCGCGCTGACGCCGGTGCAACAGCGCAATCTCGAGACCGCTCTGGAATGCAAGGTCATCGACCGCACCGGGCTGATCCTCGAGATTTTCGGCGAGCGTGCCGCGACGGCGGAAGGGCGGTTGCAGGTCGAACTCGCGCACCTCGATTACCAGGCGGGACGGCTGGTGCGCAGCTGGACCCATCTCGAACGCCAGCGCGGCGGTTTCGGATTCCTCGGCGGCCCGGGTGAAACCCAGATCGAGGCCGACCGCCGCCTGATCCGCGACCGCATGGCGCGGCTGCGCAAGGAGCTCGACCAGGTCAGCCGCACCCGCGGGCTGCACCGCGACCGTCGCCAGCGCGCGCCGTGGCCGGTGATCGCCTTGGTCGGCTACACCAATGCCGGGAAGTCGACGCTTTTCAATAGATTGACCGGTGCTGACGTCATGGCGGAAGATCTGCTGTTCGCGACGCTCGATCCGACGCTTCGGCAGATCCAGTTGCCGGGCATCGACAAGGCGATCCTGTCCGACACCGTGGGATTCGTCTCCGAGTTGCCGACCCAGCTCGTCGCCGCGTTCAAGGCGACCCTCGAGGAAGTGGTGTCGGCCGACCTCCTGATCCACGTTCGCGACATCGCCCATCCCGACAGCGAGGCGCAGCGCGCCGATGTCGAGGCGGTGCTCCACGAAATCGGCGTCGCCGACACGACGCCGCGGTTCGAGGCATGGAACAAGATCGACTTGCTCGAGGGCGACGCGCGGACGGATGCTCTGGTCGAGGCGTCGCGGCGTGACGATGTCGTCGCGATCTCGGCGATGAGCGGGGAAGGGGTGGAGGAGCTTAAGCGGGAGGTCGCCGCCAAGCTCACCGCCGGCCATCGCCGCTATTCGATCACGCTCGACGCGGCCGACGGGGCAGGGGCGGCGTGGCTGCACCAGCATGGCGAAGTCCTGGAGCAGGAGATCGACGACGATCGCGCGACGTACGATGTCCGCATGGCGCCGCGCGATTACGAGCGGTTTTTACAGCGCTGACGAAGCTCACGCCGACGGGCTGGAAACCACGCATCCCCGGCGAAGGCCGGGGCCCAGCGACGATGTGTGCTTAGCGACGGCGTGCCATCTCCATGCTGCGGAGACTGAGCCTGGCCTCCGCCGGGGAAGCGTAGGGCGGAGGCAATCTCCGGCCTACCGCACCGGCCAGACCCAGTCGGCCCGATCCTCCTCGGCGATCACCGTCTCGCCGAACTGCTTCTCCAGCACGACGTGGCGCGCGACTTCATCGCCGGCCAGCACCTCGATCAGGTCGGTGGCATGCGAAATGACCACGATCTGCGTGTTTCGCGACGCATGACGTAGTAGTCGACCCAGCGGAGCGATCAAATCGGCGTGAAGGCTCGCTTCGGGCTCGTTGAGCACCATCAATTCGGGCGGTCGCGGCGTGAGCAGCGCGGCCGTCAGCAGGATGTAGCGCAGCGTCCCTTCGGACAGTTCGGCAGCACGCAGCGGGCGCAACAGGCCGTGCTGGCGCATCTCGATCTCGAACGAGTCGCTGACCCGGATGCTCGCGCCGGGAAAGGCATCGGCGATCGCGTCCTCGAGGCCGTTCACGTCGCCGATCTCGATGATCGTCTGAATCGCCGCGCCGACATCGCCGCCATCATCGGCGAGCGATGGCGTGAAGGTGCCGATCTGCGGTCGGCGGGCGGGGGCGTTCCGGTCGGTGCGGAGGTCGTCGTAAAAGCGCCATCCGCGCATCCGGTCACGCAGATGGACCAGCTCGAGCCCGTCGACCGTATCGGTCGCGTGCGTCATCATGCTGTCGTTGCCGGGCAGCGTCCTGAGCGCGTCGCGCCAGGTCCCGTCCTCGCGGCGCCGCACGCGGACCAGCGGGCCGCGCCGTTCGGCGATCAACCCGCTCCGCGTCGGTCGCTCGCCCATCCACACGGTTTCGACCTTGAATTCCGGGTCGAACCGGAAGCGCGATTGCGAGGGGATCGGCAGGCCGAGATCGACCGCATATCCATAAGTTTCGCTGGCGAAGCCGAGCTTCAACGCGACCGGTACCGACCGCGCGGTTCCCTGGATCGGTATCTCGCCGGACTTCATCCGGCGGCTGATCTTCTCCGGGCCCGCCCATAAGGTCGAGCTCAGCCCACCTTCGGCCGCGAGCGAGCCGATCATGCGCCCCTGCGCGGTATCGGCGAGCAGTCGCAAAGACCTGTACAGGCTGGATTTTCCGCTACCATTGGCGCCTGTGACGACGGTCAGTGGCGCCAGCGCGACGCTGATGTCGCGCAACGACCGGTAACCCGCGACGGCGAGGGCGGTGATCACCCGTGTTCAGGCCCGCTCTTTGGCCTTGGCCGCCTGCCAGAGTGCTTCCTGCTGGTCGAGGTCGCGTTCGGAGAATTTCTCGTCGGCGGCTTCCATCGCCTTGAAACGGCGCTCGAATTTGACGTTCGCGCTGCGTAGCGCGGCTTCCGGGTCGACGCCGAGCTTGCGCGCCCAATTGACCACCGCGAACAGCAAGTCGCCGATCTCTTCCTCGCGCTCGGCATCGCTCGCGGCTTCGACCTCGGCGATTTCCTCGTCGATCTTGGCACGCGGGCCGCTGGCGTCGGGCCAGTCGAAACCGGTGCGCGCGGCGCGCTTCTGGAGCTTTTCGGCGCGGAGCAGGGCGGGGAGGCCGATCGCCACGCCTTCGAGCGCGCTTTGGGCGCCCTTGGCGCCCCGCTCCGCGGCCTTGATTTGTTCCCACAGATGATGGCCGCCTTCGGTGGCCTCGCCGAACAGATGCGGATGCCGGCGTTCCATCTTGTCGCAAATCGCCGCGACCACGTCCTTCAGCGCGAAATCGCCGGCTTCCTCGGCCATGCGCGCGTGGAACACGACCTGGAGCAATAAGTCGCCGAGCTCGTCCTTGAGATCGGCCATATCGGCGCGCTCGATCGCGTCGGCGACTTCATAGGCTTCCTCGATCGTGTACGGCGCGATCGTCGCGAAAGTCTGGACGGTGTCCCATTCGCAGCCATGCATGGGATCGCGCAGTCGCGCCATGATCGCGACCAGCCGGTCAATATCGGTGTCGCTCATGCGAGGGGGACTCCCTCTCCGCCACCCGCCAGAGTGATAATATACATTATGTAAAACTCACATATGGTCGGGAGTGAGGATCAAGGTCTTCCCCTCCACCCGCCAGGATTTGAGCCGCGACAGGAAATTCATTCCGAGCACGTCCTGATCACCGAATTCGGGCGCGACGATCGTCGGCAGATCGGTCGCGGTGATGCCACCGACCTTGAGCGAGTCGATCGTCGCCGACTGGCCGGTCACCGTGCCGTTGGCGGTATTGACCACCGCCGGTGCGCTTAGCGTGTCGAAATCGATCTTGGCCGCCGCCGCGGTGCCGGTCGACAGCGCGGTCACCGTGGCGCCGCTGTCGACCAGCATCGTGCGCTCGACGCCGTTGATCGTCGCGTGCGCCCAGAAATGACCGTCGTCGGCCATCGGGATGCGCACCTCGCTGCCGACCACCGTCTGGTCCGGCCCGTAGAACAAAGCGCGCGTGCCGGAGACCAGCCATTGGTTCTGGTTGACGACGCCGACCACCAGCAAGCCGACCGCGAAGATGCCGACCCAGGCGAGGCCCATGACCGCGGCCCGGCCGAGCGGCAGGCGTCGCGCGAACAGCGCCGACAGCGGCAGCACAAGCAGCAGGACGTAGAAGATCAGATTTCCGGTCATATCGCTCATCGGCCCAGTTCGAATTCGAGGCCATCATAAGCCGGTTCGACGCCGGGGGGGAGTTCTGCGCGCAAGCCGGCATAATCCATCGATTGATCGAGGTGCGTCAGCGCGGCCCGGCCCGGCGCCAGGTCGGCGATCCAGGGCAAAGCCTCGGCGAGATGCGGATGGCTGGGGTGCGGCTCACGACGCAGGACATCGAGGATCCAGACGTCGAGCCCTCGGTACAGCGATCGCATGTCGTCGGTCATCACGTTGAAATCGGTGGCATATCCGACGGCACCACCATCCGCTTCGAACCGTAGCCCGGCGGAATGGATCGATCCATGCGGCTGATCGGTCACCGTGATGGCGATGTCGCCGATGGTCAGCCGATCGGGTAAATCCTCGAGCACGACGGTTGGCGGATAACCGTCCTGGCCGGCGAAGACATAGCCGAACCGCGCCATCAGCACCTCAGCCGTCGCCGGTCGTGCCAGCCCGCGCACCGGATGGCGCATCAGGTGGAAGAGCTGGCGCAGGTCGTCGATCCCGTGCGTGTGGTCGGCATGGTCGTGCGTCCAGATTACCGCGTCGAGGCGATCGACCTTTGCCGCCAGCAACTGCTCGCGCATGTCGGGGCCGGTATCGACCAGGATGCGTGTGGTCGCGGTCTCGACCAGGATCGACACGCGCGTGCGACGATTCCTGGGCTCGGCCGGGTCGCAGGTGCCCCAGACATTGCCGATCCGCGGCACCCCCGACGACGTTCCCGAGCCGAGGATTCGGACTTTCACGCGAGCGTCTTGGCGAACAGGCGATGGAAATTGGCGCGCGTCGCTTCGGCGAGCTCATCGGGATCCTCGCCGCGCAATTGCGCCAGGAAGCGGCAGGTGTCGGCGACGAAGGCCGGCTCTCCGGTCTTGCCGCGATGCGGGACGGGAGCGAGGAAGGGGGCGTCGGTTTCGATCAACAGGCGCTCGATTGGCAGCCGCGCCGCCGTTTCCTGCAAATCCTTGGCGTTCTTGAAGGTCACGATCCCCGAGATCGAGATGTAGAAACCCAGGTCCATCGCCTGATCGGCGAAGGCGCCGCTGGCGGTGAAACAATGGATGACGCCGGGATAGGTCCCCTGCTCCATCTCTTCCTTCAGGATCCGCGCGGTATCGTCCTCGGCGTCGCGCGTGTGGACGACGAGCGGCAACTGGGTTTCGCGGCACGCGGCGATATGGGCGCGAAAGCTCGCTTGCTGGCGTCCGCGGTCGGAATGGTCGTAATAATAATCGAGCCCGCTCTCGCCGATGCCGACGACGCGCGGGTGGCGCGCGCGATCGACCAATTTGGCGGTGTCGACATCGGGATGCTGGTCGGCCTCGTGCGGATGGATGCCGACGGTCGCCCAGACGTCGGGCTCGCGGTCGGCGACGGCGATGACGTCATCCCATTCGCGCTCGCGGGTCGAGATGTTGAGCATCGCCACCACGCCGCTCTGCCGCGCGCGCGACAAAACCTCGGCCTGCTGTTCGCCGAGCCCCTTGTAGTTCAAGTGGCAATGGCTGTCGGCGAGCTTCATGCCTCGGCCGCCATTTCTAGCCGGGGGAACACGCCGCTCGGCGCCGGCAATGCCGTGCCAGCCTCGATCGGCCGATTGAGCGCGTCGAAATCGCGACGGTCCGCCCCCTGCCCCAACAGGTCGAGCAATTTGTCGGCGCTTTCCGGGATCGCCCAGCGCGCCATGATTGCGATGCGGCGCACCGCTTCAGCGGCATAATAGAGGATCGTGTCTGCGCGCGCGGGATCGGTCTTTCGCACGCTCCACGGCGCCTGGTCGGCGAAATATTGATTGGCGTCGCGCGCGGCGGCCCAGATCGCTTCGAGCGCGGCGTGGATGGCGAGTTCACCCATCGCTGCGCGCATCCCCGCCTCGGCGGCCTTGACGCTCGCGACCAGCGCTTCCTCCGGCGCGGTCGCGGTGCCGGCTTCTGGCAGCTTGCCGTCACAATTCTTGGCGATGATCGACAGGCAGCGTTGCGCGAGATTGCCGAGATTGTTGGCGAGGTCGGCGTTGCACCGCGTGACGATCGCTTCTTCCGAATAGCTGCCGTCCTGCCCGAAGCTGACTTCGCGCAGCAGGAAATAGCGTAGCGGATCGACTCCGAAACGATCGGCGAGCTCCATCGGGTCGGTGACGTTGCCCAGGCTCTTCGACATCTTCTCCCCGCGATTGAGCAGGAAGCCATGGCCGAACACCTGTTTAGGCAGATCGATCTTGGCGCTCATCAGGAACGCCGGCCAGTAAACCGTATGAAAACGCACGATATCCTTGCCGATCAGATGCAGATCGGCCGGCCAGTATTTGCCCAGCGGGCCATCCAGGTCGGGATAGCCCACCCCGGTCAGGTAGTTGGTCAGCGCATCGACCCAGACGTACATGACATGGCCGTCGCTGCCCGGGACCTTGACGCCCCAGTCGAAGCTGGTGCGCGACACCGACAGATCGCTCAGCCCGCCCTCGACGAAGCGGAGAATCTCGTTGCGGCGCGCTTCGGGGCGGATGAAATCGGGGTTCGAGGCGTAGAAGTCGAGCAACGGCTGCTGATATTTGCTCAGCCGGAAGAACCACGTTTCCTCGGCCGTCCATTCGACCGGCGTGCCCTGGGGCGAAAGCTTGCCCCCTTCCCCGTCGACCAATTCCTTCTCGTCGTAGAACGCCTCGTCGCGGACCGAATACCAACCCTCGTAGCGATCGAGATAGAGATCGCCGGCGGCCGCCATCGCTTTCCAGATGGCCTGGCTGGCGGCGTGGTGATCGGCCTCCACGGTGCGGATGAAGCGATCGTAGGATATATTAAGACGATCATCCATCGCCTTGAAATAACCTGACATCTCATCGGCCAGCGCGCGTGTTTCCACGCCCCGGTCGCGCGCGGTCTGGACCATCTTCAGGCCATGTTCGTCGGTACCGGTCTGGAACCGCACGTCGCGCCCCGCCTGGCGGTGATAGCGCGCGATCGCATCGGCCGCGATCGCCTCATAGGCATGGCCGATATGCGGGCGGCCATTGGGATAACTGATCGCGGTGGTGATGTAATAGGGGTCGGCCATGGGGAGGCTCTAGAGCAGGTACTGGGCAGATGGAACCACTTCGACCCCCTAATCCTCTCCCGCCAGGGGGGATGAGAGGCGATGGATTCTATAGAATTGCGATGTAGATCACCGCCCCGCCAGCTGCGCGACGAGTCCGCCCATCTCGAACACCGTCCCTTGCGCGTCGAGCGACAGGCCGAGCGCGCTCGCCGAGAGGTTGCGTGCGGCATCGTGCGCGTCGAGCGCGGTCCTGAGCGCCTCGCCCGATCGCGTGCGCGCCGCGGCGGCGATGAAGCTGGGCGCGCGATCGAGGAACGCCTCGTAGCGTTCCTGCGCCGCCTTCAACGACAGCGCGCGCGCGAGCTCGGCGCGCACCAAGTTGGACGGGTCGCCCTTGGCCAGTTCGGCCAGCGCCTTGTCGAGCCCGGCGATGTCGAGCCCCGCCATCGCCAGCGCACGGGACGGCGACCCCTGCCCCACCCGGATCAGTTCTTCGATCTCGCCCGACGCGACACCCGCATCGGTCAAAGCGACGCGTATCTCGGCATCGTCGAGCGGCTCGAAGCGCAACATCCGGCAGCGCGAGCGAATCGTCGGCAGCAAGCGGCCCGGCGCATGGCTGATCAGCAGGAACACGGTTCCAGTGGGCGGTTCCTCGAGATTCTTGAGCAACGCGTTCGACGCGCCTGGGCGCTCGAGGTCGTCGGCGGTGTCGATCATCACCACCCGGCGATCGGAAAAGGTCGGTTTGACGCCAAGAAAATGGTCGAGTTCGCGGACCTGATCGACGCGGATGCTGCGCGCCAGCCCCTGCTCGGGCTTCTTTTCGTCGCGCGGCAGGCGCTGGAGCGATTTGAAGTCGGGATGCGACCCGGCATCGATCAATTGCTGGGTACGGTCGCCGGCCGGAATCGAGAAATCGTCGGGCTGACCCGGTCCCGCCAGAAGATAGCGCGCTGCCAGCATCGCGAATTGCGCCTTGCCGACGCCTTCGGGGCCGGCGAAAATCCAGGCGTGATGAAGCGATCCGCTGTCGATCGCCGCCGAAAAAGCCTGTCGTGCCTGAAGGTTACCGTAAATAGGCGTCATGGCAGCAAGTCGGCTATCGCCTCGCGTACGGCCGCCGATACAGCATCCACGTCTCCGCTCGCGTCGATCAGCCGGACGCGGTCGGGATCGTGCGCGGCGAAGCGTCGGAACGCCGCCGCGACATCGTCTTGGACAGCGCGTTCGCGCGCCGCGAAGCGGTCCGCGGCGGCGCCGTCGCGTGCCGCCGCGCGCTCGGCGCCGATCTCTGGCGGGACTTCGAGCACCAGCGTGCGATCGGGCAGCAGCCCGCGCGAGCCGAAACCGTGCAGGGCCAGCACCGCGGCATCGTCGATCCCGCCGGCGACGCCCTGATAAGCGCGCGACGAATCTACGAAGCGGTCGCTCACCACCCAGGTGCCGATGCCGAGCGCGGGCTGGATGACCTTTTCGACATGGTCGGCCCGCGCCGCGGCGAACAGCAACGCCTCGGTATGCGAACTCCAGCGCTGGACCTCGCCCTGCATAAGCAACTCGCGGATCGCCTCGCCGCCCTCGCTGCCGCCGGGCTCGCGGGTGACGACGACGTCCAGCCCATGCGCGCGGAGCGCCTCGGCGAGCCGGCGGACCTGGGTCGACTTGCCGGCCCCCTCCCCGCCTTCGATCGAGACGAACCCGCCGCGCGCCATCGCCCGCTCAGCCGCCGAACAGCTGCTTGAGCCCGGTCCAGGCGCGGCCGAAGAATCCGGCCTGGCCGACATCCTTGTCGGCGACGAGCGGGAAGCGCTGGTCGGGCATGCCGGGCGAGGTGACGATCAGGTCGGCGACATGGTCGCCCGCCTTGATCGGGGCCTTGAGCGGGCCGTCATAGACGACCTTGGCGTTCATGTTCGGAGTGGTGCCGGTCGGCACGGTCATCGCCAGATTGTCGGCGGCGACCAGCCCGACGCTCGACGACGAGCCAAGCTGCACCTCGGCGGTGGCGACTTGCTTGCCCTTGGCGACAATCGGATGCGATTGCCAGGCGCGGAAGCCCCAGTTCATGAACTTGATCGATTCTTCCTTGCGCTGATTGTAGGTGGTGAACCCCGCCACCACCATCACCAGCCGCCGGCCGTTCTGGATCGCCGAGCCGACGAAGCTGTAACCCGCCTCGTCGGTGTGCCCGGTCTTGAGCCCGTCGGCGCCGGCCACCACGCCGAGCAACGGATCGCGATTGGCCTGGTCGATCGCGGTCCCGTTCATCTGGGTGCCCCAGGTGAAATTGGGCAGCGCGTAGTAACGTTTGTAGAGGTCTGGGAAATCGCGGATCGTCGCCTCGGCCAGCTTGGCGAGGTCGCGCGCGCTGACATAGGTCACGCCATTGTCGGGCCAGCCGTTCGAGGTGCCGAAATGGCTGTTGGTGAGGCCGAGCTTCTTGGCGGTCTCGTTCATCCGGTCGGTGAACGCCTGTTCGGTGCCCGACACGCCCTCCGCCAGCACGACGCAGGCGTCGTTGCCCGACAGCGTCACGATGCCCTTGAGCAGATTGTCGACGCTGACGCTCTCGTTCGCCTTGAGGAACATGGTCGATCCCTGGCTGTGCCATTTGCGCCAGGTGTCGGGGCTCATCGTGAACTGCTGATCGGCCTTGAGCTGACCCTTTTTGATCATGTCGAACACGACATAGACCGTCATCATCTTCGCCGTGGACGCCGGCGGCATGCGGCGATCGGGATCCTTCGAATAGAGCACCGCGTCGGACGACAGGTCGACCATATAGGCGACCGGCGCCGGCGTATCGAAGGTCGGCGCCGCGGCGATCGCGGGCATCGCGGCAAGGACCAGAGCGGAAGCCGCGCTCAGGTGGATCAGCTTGGGCAAATATTTCATGGCAAAACAGTCCGTAACAGGTCGATACGCAGGGTGGGTCGATCAGTCCTCGCGGACGACGCGAGCATCGCCATAGCCGCGCGCCGCGGCGCCGTCACGTGCCTGACGCGCCTGATTTTGCGAGGCATAGGGGCCGAGGCGGACGCGCCATACGCCGCCCGCCGAAATCGCGTGGCCGCCGAGGCTCTTGGCAAGCGCGTTCGCGCGCGGCTGGCTCGAGAAAGCGGCGACCTGGACGTAGAATCCGTGGGTGATGGGAGCGGCGCGCGGCGCCGGCTGCCTGGCCGCGGGGCGGACCGCCTGCGGCTCTGGCGGAATGCGCTCGAGCGGTGGGCGCGGCGTCAGCATCGGCGGCCCGGCAACCGCCGGCAAGGCACCGTTCAGCCGCTGTCGCAGCCCGGCCAGCAAGGCGGGCGGCGTATCGAGGCGCGGCGCCCCCGGCTGCCCGGCACGCAATGCCCGGAAATCGGCCGGGCTCGCGGCGACCGCGCGCACGCGTACCGCCTCGCGCCCGGTGACGCCGAGCGCCTGGGCGGCACCTTGCGACAAGTCGATCAACAAGCCGTTCTGGCGGGGCCCGCGATCGTTGACCTGGACCAGGATCGTCCGGCCGGTATCGAGCGCGGTCACTTCGACATAGGAACCGAGCGGCAGCGTGCGATGCGCCGCGGTGAAGCCTTTCGGGTCGAACGTCGCGCCCGACGCGGTCCGTTCGCCGGTCAGCTCGTTGCCATACCAACTGGCATAGCCGACTTCGTCATAACGTTCGGCGCCGCGCCCCGACGTGGCGCTGGGGCCGGCGGAGGACGGCGGGCCGGCATCGACCTCATCGGCGGCGAGCGGCGTCGGCTGGCCGGGGATCGTGGCATAGGGAAGCCGCGCGGGTGCTGGCGCCGGTGTGCTGTCGACCGGCGATCCGCCCTGTGGAGCGGTCGGTGGATTATCCTGTGGATAATTGAGCCGCGGCGCGTCGCTGTACGTAGGATCGACCAGCCGCGGCCCGTCGCGGCCGCCGCCCCCCACGCATCCCGCCAGGACCAGGCAGGAGCCCAGTCCGAGCGCGAGCCCCCTATTGTTCAACCGCATCCGCCAGCAACCCCACGCTCAAGGCATAAAAATTGGAACAATTGTAATCCAGGATGACCCGGTAATTGCCGGTCAGCAGATAGGCGGTCTTGCCCGGCCCGTCGGGCTCGATCAGCGTCGCCTGAACGTTGTTGGCCGGCCAGGGTTTCGACTGCGACACGATCCCCAGCGCGCGCCATTCGGCGATCGTCCGCCACCCGCTCTGGCGCGCGAACACGCGCGGGCAGCGCGGTGAGATCAATTTGTTGGTGACGCCCGAGCGGTCGAACGTGGCGGGTACGGTGACTGCCAGCCCCCAGGGTTCGCCGCGCCGCCAGCCGGCATTGTAGAAATAATTGCCGATCGACGCGAGCGTGTCGGCGTCGCTGTTCCAGATGTCGACGCGGCCGTCGCCATCGCCGTCGCGGCCCATGCGCAAGTACACCGATGGAAGAAATTGCGGCCCGCCCATCGCGCCCGCCCAACTGCCGACCAGCTGGCTGCGCGGCACGCCGCGATCGACCATCTTCATCGCCGCGATCAACTCGCTTTCGAACAGCGGCCGGCGGCGGCCGTCATAGGCGAGCGTCGCCAGCGCGCGCGGCAGGTCGAACTTGCCCATGATCCGGCCGTAATTGGTCTCATGCCCCCAGATCGACACCATGATCGATTCGGGAACGCCTGTCTGCGCCTCGATCCGCTGCAAGCGCGGGCGTTGCGCCAGATATTTGCTGCGCCCTTCGCTGATCCGCGCGGCATCGACATGCGCGCGCAGATAGGGCGCGAACGGCGGACTGGCGTTGTTCGACGGGTTGGCTGGATTGCCGCCGGGCTGGGCGTGGTCGAGGTCGACCACGCGTTGGTTGTAGGTCAGTCCGGCGAGCACGACGTCGGCGCTCGACGGCCTGACGCCCTGCGCGATCGCGCGCGCGCGCACGCCCTGCAGATAGGATTGGAAACCGGCATCGTCCTGCGCCTTCGCGGTGGCGATCGCCAGCCAAGACGCCGCGGTCAGCGTGATCGCCGCCGCCATGCTACCGATAAGACCCCGTCCCCGCATTTCGAGACCGTGCCACAGCGAACGGAAAAGGTGAATCCCCCATCGTCGCATGACTTGCACAAACCGCCGCCCTTGCCCAAAGCGGCGCGCACGCGGAGAGGTGGCCGAGTGGTTTAAGGCAGCGGTCTTGAAAACCGCCGTGGGTGGAAGCCCACCGTGGGTTCGAATCCCACCCTCTCCGCCACTTATCGCGCCGGGCCGCTCGACGGCTTTCCGACTCGGCGCTCGGGTTTCACCAGGGTGAAACGTAGCAACCGGCGTCCGGGGACCTCGGCGACGTAGAGATTGCCGCGGTGGTCGGTCGCCATCAGATGCGGCCCGTCGAAATTGCCGTCGAGCGCGCCGATCACTTTCAGCGCGCGGCGATCGAGGATCAGAACGCGCGAATTGCCGAAATCGGCGACGTAGAGATAGCGCTGCGCGGGATCGGTGGAGAGCGCCATGCCGGACGCGGTCTGCGGCGCGGAATCGTTGCGATCGATGAACACCTGGCGAAGATAGCGCCCCGCCCGCGTGAACACCTGGATTCGCCGGTTGTTGCGGTCGGACACATAGACCAAACCGTCATGCGACAGCTCGACGCCATGGACGCCGTTGAAACCGGGCGGCCCCTCGCCCGTCTCCGGCGATACCGGCTTTCTCGCCGCGCGCGCCGGCGGCGCGGGAAGCGGCGGCGGCGGAGCGCCGAACGCGCTCCACATTCGCTTGAACGCGCCGCTCTCGCTGTCGAACACGATCACGCGACGGTTGCCATAACCGTCAGCGACATAGACGTCGCGATGCGTCAGATCGACGGCGATGTCGGCCGCCGCCGAGAGATTGGCGGTGTCGTCGTCGCCGCGGCTCGCCCCCGGGCGTCCGATCTGGCGGAGGAAGTGCCCGGCGCTGTCGAACGTCAGCAGTACGTCGTCGGCCTTTCCGGCATCGCTGCGACTGTTGCCGGTGATCCATACGCGTCCGGATGCGTCGACCGCGAGGCTATGTTCGTTGATCGGCCAGTCGTAACCGCTCCCCGGACCGCCGAAACCGCGCAGGTATCTGCCGTCGGGCGCGAAGATCATGACCGGCGGTGCCGCGCGCTGCCCCGCCCCCGGTCTGGCCGTCTTCGGGCGTTGAAGCACCCATACGCGGTCCTGTCGGTCGACATCCACGGCGGAAATCTCGCCATGGACCAGATCAGCGGGCATCCTGAGCCATCCGGGATCGGCGACGAAGCGCGGCGCCGACCGCGTCTCGCGCGATTGGAGCGCCGGCGTCACGCTGAGCGAGAGCGCCACCGCGAGCGCGCAGCACCAGACACGAAGCATCGATTATCTTCCCGCAACGATCCTTGGGGGGCGGCCTCGACGCTAGTATCGAGCCAATGTCGAGGTCAATCGCATCGCACCGCACATCTCGCCGCGCCGGCAAAGGCTTTGACCAGCGTGGCCGACGATCCGCGTCGGCAATTCGACGGGCGACAAGCGCCTGGTGGACGTGCCGCACGCCTGGTCGACAACCGGGCCGGCTCGGACCCTAACGTTTTGGCCGGTCGCTCTCGTGTCCACGAAGCGATTTCGTGGCGCAGCGGTGCGCGGGTGTGCAGTGCTTGGCGAGCGGGTCGTTCGAGGTCGCGCGCTCTCGTGCGCAGCCCGCACGATCGCCCTCGCCCCGAGCGACAGCGCCACACGGCTTCCCGGCCGTCGACGTGACGGCGGCGACCTCTCCGACCGGCATCTGGGTAAGGCCGAGTCCCGCGACCGCGCCGACCAGCAGCCCAATTCCGGCGAAGGCGCCATAGCGGCGGAGCACCGTCGGCTTGCGGGCGGGCGGATGGAAAAGCGAGATACCTGATTGACGACGCATGAGATTACCGGCGCCTCAATACTCGAAATCCGGTCGGCGCGTCCAGCATGACGGCTCGCGCCCCTACCCGTTCCGCCAATCGACTCAGACCGTGCCGACCTCGACCAGCGCGTCGTACAGATGATCGGGAATCGGCCGGTGGAACTGACAACCGGCCTGGAAATCGTCCGCCCATCGCACCGTCGCCGCGATCTGGCCCGCACCCGGCAGAGTGAGCCAAATCACGCTATCCCTCTTGAGTGCGGAATAGGTCGAAATGCGCGCGCCTTCCGGCGACAGATCGGTGACCCGGCACAAGGTGCGGTCGAGCCCGCCCCTGCCCAGCTTCGCGTCAAGCGACACCGGCGCGCGCGGGGATTGCCGGCGGTTCATGACCGCTGGCTCGAATTCGGCAGAAATGTTGATCCGTCTGGCTTCCATGCCACGAATCCTAGGCGGACGATGCCTAAGACGGCGTTAAGGACACGGCCGTTCGCGAATAAGCGAACGCCGCGCTCCCCTGGGGGAACGCGGCGCCGCTTGAAAACCTGGCCGCCGCAGCGGGGGTGCTTACTTCTTGCCGAGCGACAGACCGCCGAAGCGCTTGTTGAAGCGCGCCACCTGACCGCCCGCATCGAGCATCTGGCCGCGACCGCCGGTCCAGGCCGGGTGCGACAAGGGATCGATTTCCAGCGTCATCGTGTCGCCTTCCTTGCCCCAGGTGGAGCGGGTTTCGTACACGGTGCCGTCGGTCATCTGGACCTTGATCATGTGGTAGTCGGGATGGGCGTCTTTCTTCACGGCGAAAATCCTTTTGGAATGCCGCCGGTTTCCGACCGGCAGCGAAGGCGCGGCGCCTAGCAGAGGCCAGCCGCCAGTGCAACCTATGAGCGGGGCGGTCGCCGGCCGATCAGGCCGACGGCGGATCCGCGATCATCGCGGTGAAGTTGGCCTGCGCGGCAACCTGACCGTCGATCAGCGCGCGGCCGGCGAATTTGCAGACGCTGGCGCGCTTCTGGACGAATTCGACCTCGAGCCGGAGCAGCACGCCCGGTTCGACCGGCTTGCGGAACTTGGCTTCGTCGATCGCCATGAAATAGACCAGCTTGCCCGAACCGGCGAGGCCGAGGCTCTCGACCGCGAGCACGCCCGCGGCCTGTGCCAGCGCCTCCACGATCAGTACGCCCGGCATGATCGGACGGCCCGGGAAATGGCCCTGGAAGAAACCCTCGTTGATCGTCACCGCCTTGATCGCCGCGATCGACCGGTCGGGGATCAACTCCTCGACACGGTCGACCAGCAACATCGGATAACGGTGCGGCAGCGCCGCCATCACCCGCCCGATGTCGAGCGGACCGATGGAGGCGGCTGCCGGGGCGTCGTCGCTCACCGGCCCGACGGCTTCTTGCGCGTCGCCGGAGCCGGCGCGGGGGTGGCCGGACCAGCGGCCGGCGCCGTCGCCGCACCGGCAGCGGGCTGCTGCGGCAGCGGCGTGACGCTGATCGACGGCAATTGCGCGTTCAACTGGGTCAGCACGTCGTTGGTGATATCGACCGAATCGGCATTCGACAGCGTCGCATTGCGCGCCAGGACGACCGACGCGCCGCGCGCCTTGAGGATGTTGTCGGCGATAGGACCGAGCTTTTCGTTGACCTGCCGCTGCATATTGGCGCCGATCGACTGCAACCGCTGCTGCGTGTTGTTCAATTCGACGTTGGCGTTGTTTTCCTGCTGCTGGAACGCGGTGATCTTCGCCTGCAGCGCGGCGTCCGCCGGCTTGCCGTTGAGCGCGTTGACGGCGGTCTGGAGCGGGGCGCCGGCGGTCTGCAATTGGGTCCGCAGCGCCTGAGCGCGCTGCTGCGCCTGTTGCATCATGCCCTGGAACTGACCGATCGCGACCTTGCACGCGTTGCATTCGGTGTTCACGCGATCGATGTCGACGACCAGCACGCCCGGACCGGACTGGGCCCAGGCCACGGCCGGCGCGGCAAGGGCAAGAGCGGCGATCGCCGTGCCGATAAGTTTCCTGTTCATCAGAATTGAGTCCCTACGTTGAAGGTGATGAGTTTGGTATCGTCGCCCTTGGCGTGGAGAAGCGCCTTGGCGATGTCGATGCGGAGCGGCCCGAAGGGCGAATTCCAGTTCACGCCGAAGCCCACCGAGACCCGCGGCCGCGGCGTGTCGCCGACGAAGCGCTCGAGGAACGGCCCGAACGGAATGGTATAAAGCGAATTCGTCGATGTACCCGAGCAGGTGCCGCCGGCAGTCGCCGAGAAGCCGGTCGCGCACGTCGTCACCGCGCCGGCGTTGGTCGGATCGGTAGACGGAACGGTGTACAGCGGAACCTGCTGGCCATTGATATTGGCGAATTGCTGCTGGTTGATCGGCAGCACTTTGCCATTCGCATCGACCGGGAAAACCGCGGTCGGCAGCGGCTTGGCGACGCCCCACACCGCACCGACGTCGACGAAGAACGACGGACGCAGGCCGAGTTCGCGCGCGCCGCCCGACAGCGGCGGCTCGAGCTCGAAGCGCACGAGATAATAGGACCGGCCGCCCAGCGCGTCGTCGATATAGTTCTTGCGATCGGGATCCAGCGTCTGAACGCCGGTCGTGCTGTCGGTAAGATAATTGATGCGCTGGATGCGCGGGCCGACGCCGCGAATGTCGAAGCCGCGGATTTGCGGCTCGCCCAGATAGAAGCGGTCGGTGATGCGAACCTTGTCGATGCCCGGGCCGCGGCTCTTTTCCAGGCTGGCGATATAGCCGCCCTCGGCATTGATCGAGAAGATCCAGTTATGCCCCAGATTCATATATTTCGACGCTTCGATCCGCGAACGGATATAGCGCACGTCGCCGCCCAGGCCGGCGAAGTCCTGGCTGATGACCAGGCGCTTGCCCGCGGTCGGGCGAAGTCGGCTGTTCAGGCTGTCGTAGACCAGCGAATAGCCGAGCACCGAGGACAGACGGTTGCCGATCGCTTCGCACAGATAACGGCCGGCCTTGAGCGGGTCGCATGAATCGAGCGTCCCGTCGCCGTTGGTGTCCTGGTAATAGGTCGCCTTGTCGAGTCCGACCTGGTCGTAGGTGAGCCCATAGCGTCCCGAGATCGACCAATATTCGGTGATCGGCACGCCGGTGCGTACCTGGAAGCCCGTCGAAATCTGCGAATAGGTGGTTTGGCGCTGGTCGCCGAGATAGTTGAACGAATTATAGTCGCGGCGGAAAACGTCGACGCCGACGGCGACGTTCTTGTCGAACAGATACGGTTCGGTGAAGCCGAGATTGATCGACTTCGAATAGACCGACCAGTCGACGTTCGCGCGCAATTCCTGGCCCTTGCCGCGGAAGTTGCGCTGGGTGATGCCGGCCTGGATGATGAACCGTTCGAGGCTCGAATAGCCCGCCGACAGCGACAATTCGCCGGTCGCCTTTTCCTCGACATTGGCGTTGAGCACCACGCGGTCGGGCGCCGAACCCTGGTCCTGCTTGATCTCGAACTTGTCCTGGAAAAAGCCCAGGCTGTTGATGCGGTCCTGCGAGCGCTTGACCTGGAAGCTGTTGAACGCGTCGCCTTCCGCCAGGCGGATTTCGCGACGGACCACCTTGTCCTGGGTGTTGCGGTTGCCGGTGATCTCGATCCGCTCGATGTACGAGCGCTTGGCTTCCGCGATGTGGAAGTTGATCGACATCGTCAACTTGTCCGGATCGCGGTTGAATTCGGGATTCACGTCGGTGAAGGCATAGCCGAACAGGCCGGCGGTCTGGTTCAGGCTGTCGACCGAATCCTCGACCTTCTTGGCGTTGTACCAATCGCCCTTGTTGATCCCCAGGCCCTTGGCCAGCCGGTTGTTGTCGAAGTCGCGGATGTCGCTGTCGACGGTGACGTCGCCGAATTTATAGCGCGGGCCTTCCTCCACCACATAGGTGATGATGAAGTCCTTTTTGTCCGGGGTCAGCTCGGCGACCGCAGAGGTCACCCTGAAATCGGCATAGCCCTGGGTCAGATAGAATTGGCGCAGCTTCTGCTGGTCATAAGCCAGGCGGTCCTGGTCATACGAGGTATTCGACGAGAAGAAACGCGTGAAGCGCGCCTGCTTGGTGACCATCTGCTCGCGCAGCTTGCCGTCGGAGAAGACGTTGTTGCCGATGATGTTGATCGCGCGAACCTTGCTCTTGGGTCCTTCGTCGATCTCGAACACGACATCGACGCGATTCTGGTCCAGGCTGACCATCTTCGGCTCGATGCGCGCGGCGAAGCGGCCCTGGCGACGATAGAGCTCGACGATCCGCGCGACGTCCTGGCGCACCGCGGTGCGGGTGAAGATCTGGCGCGGCGCGAGCTTGATTTCCTTGGTGATCTTGTCCGACTTGAGGGTCTTGTTGCCCTCCAGGATCACGCGATTGATGATCGGGTTCTCGCGAATGCGGATGGCGATATCGCCGGTCTCGACGCCGGCGATCGACACGTCGGCGAACAGATCGCTGGCGAGCAGATCGCGCAGCGCCTGGTCGAGCGTCTCGTTGGTATAGGCCTGGCCGACGCGCAGCTTGGTGTAGGACAGCACCGTCTCGGGCTCGATGCGCTGCGATCCCTCGACGCGCAGCGAATGGATTACGCGCTGCGGCGCGACGGCGGGCGTCGCCGCCGGGGCACCCGGTGCGGTCTGCGGAGCCGTCGCAGCGGGGGCCGGAGCGGGAGCGGCCGGCGCGGTCTGAGCGTAGGCGGCCACCGGAATGCCCGAAAGCATGGTTCCCGTGAGCAACACCGACACGGCGCGCGTACCGAACTTCGAAGCCTTGATAACTTTCACCATTCCACCCCAGCCGGAGACATTTGCCGTTGCGTGATTACGGGCGCGCCCGCCCTGCCCTAACCGTCTCAGCCGATCAACCCGGCGAGATGCTGCCACAATCCCACCTTGGTCAGGTCGTTGAAGGTAACGACCAGGAACAAGACCAGAATTGCCGCCAGCCCGCCGCGATAGGCCCATTCCTGGATCAGCGGCGTCACCGGACGCCGCCGCACAGCCTCGATCGCGTAGAACAGCAAATGCCCTCCGTCGAGCATGGGAACTGGCAATAGGTTGATGAACCCCAAATTAATCGAGATGATCGCGACCAGCCAAATGAAGTCCGGCCAGCCCATGCTGAGCTGCTCGCCCGAGAATTTCACCATGCCGACCACGCCGGACATGTCCTTGACCGGCCGGCGGCCGGTGATCAGCTGGCCGAGCCCCTGGCCGGTCCGGCTGACGAGCGACGAAAGCTCGCGAAAAGCGACGCCCGGTGCCTCGAGCACGCCGACCCGCACGAATACCGGCTGGGCGGCAGCGACGCCGAGCATCCCGATATCGCCTTCGTTGCCGAACTTGTCCTTGACGTGGCGCTTGCCGATCACGGTGTCGCTCGCCATCGCGACGCCGCCGCGGTCGAAGTCGATCCGCACCTTCTCGCCGGCGCGCAGCTGCACGTAATTGGCAAGATCCTCGAACGTCGCCACCGACTGGCCGCCCAGCGCGGTGATGCGGTCGCCCGCCTTCAGGCCGGCGGTGGCGGCAGCGCTCCCCGCTTCGACACCAGCTACGGTGGTCGGCGTGCGATTGTCGCCATACGCCAGCGCGAATCCCATCAGGATCAGGAACGCCAGGAAGAAATTGGTCACCGGCCCCGCCAGCACCACGATCGCGCGCTGCCACAGCGGCTTGGCCTGAAAAGTGCGCGCGCGCTCGGCAGGTGGGAGCGCCAGCCATTCGGGGTCGGGCTGGCTCGCCGGGTTCATGTCGCCGGCGAAGCGGACATAGCCGCCGAGCGGCAGCCAGCTCAGCTTCCAGCGGGTACCGCGCTTGTCGGTCCAGCCGGCTATCTCGCGGCCGAAGCCGATCGAGAAGACATCCGATTTGATGCCGAACAGGCGCGCGGCGAGATAATGACCGAGCTCGTGGAAGAACACGAGTGGGCCGAGCAACAGCGCGAAGCCGATAATGTACAAGGCAAGGCTGGGGCTATGCATATCAGGTCACGCAATCCTCTACACGCTCGCCCGCGATGGTACGCGCTTCACCGTCAATAGCCAGTACGTCGTCCAGCGTCTCGGGCGCGGGCGGGTCGTAGCGGTCGAGCGTATCGGCGACGATTGCGGCAATTTCGAGGAACCCGATCCTGCGCGCGAGGAAAGCCGCGACCGCGACCTCGTTGGCGGCATTGAGGATCGCCGGCCGGCCGCCGCCGGCGTCGAGCGCCCGGCGTGCCAACGACAAAGCGGGAAAGCGTTCCGTATCAGGGGCTTCGAAGTCGAGCCGGCCGATCGCGACGAGATCGAGCGGTGCCATTGGCGTCGCCATCCGCTCCGGCCAGGCCAGGCAATGAGCGATCGGCGTGCGCATGTCGGCGGGCCCAAGCTGCGCGAGCACCGATCCGTCGGCATATTCGACCAGCGAATGGACCAGCGACTGGCGATGCACGATGATCTCGATCCGCGCGGGGTCGACCGGGAACAGCCGCGCCGCCTCGATCAATTCGAGACCCTTGTTCATCATCGTCGCCGAATCGACCGAGATCTTGGCGCCCATCGACCAATTGGGATGCGCGACCGCCTGTTCGGGCGTCACCCCGCGCATGCGCTCGAGGCTCCAGTCGCGGAACGGCCCGCCGCTCGCGGTCAGGATGATCCGGCGGACATGCCGGGCCTGGGTCGCGTCGAAGCATTGGAAGATGGCGTTGTGCTCGGAATCCGCCGGCAGCAAGGTCGCGCCATGGCGCCTGGCGGCGTCGAGCACCACTTCGCCCGCCGACACCAGCGGCTCCTTGTTGGCGATCACCACCGTGCCGCCCTGTTCGACCGCGGCCATGACCGGACGGAGCCCCGCGCAACCGACGATCGCGCCCACCGTCAGATCGGCGCCCGAGCGCGCTGCGTCGCAGACCGCCTGCGCACCGCCGGCAACGCCGATATTGGTCCCGAGCAATGCCTCACGCAGCGCTGGCAGGCAGCTTTCGTCGGCGACCACCGCAAGTTCGGCACCGGTTCGCCGCGCCGCCGCCGCGAGCTTCTCGACATCGCAATTGGCGGTCAGCGCCTTGACCCTGAAGCGATCGGGGTCGCGCTCGATCAGGTCGAGCGTCGACGTGCCGACCGATCCGGTCGCGCCGAGAATGCTGATCGTCTTCACGGGCGCCAGGTGTATAGCAACGGGACGATCACGATCAGGAAAGCGGCGGCGGGCGCGACCGGAACGAGCCCGTCGAGCCGGTCGAGCACACCGCCATGGCCGGGGAACAACGTCCCGCTGTCCTTCATTCCCGCGCGCCGCTTGAGCCAGCTCTCGAACAGATCGCCGCCCTGTGCGATCAACGCCAGAACCGGCGTCGCCAGCGTCAGCCGCATCGCCAGGCCGTATTGCCAATGCATGAAGATGCCGAACAGCGTCGCGAGCGCGACCCCGCCGATCAGGCCGGCCCAGGTCTTGTTGGGGCTGATCGCCGGCGCCAGCTTGGGCCCGCCGATATGTTTCCCCGCGAAATAGGCGCCGATATCGCACATCCAGACCAGCGCGAGCGTCCACAGCGCATAGACCAGCCCGAACTGGCGATTGTCGCGGATGACCAGCAGTGCCAGCACGGGCAGGCCGACATAGAGCATCCCCAATCCGAGCAGGCGCGGCTTGAACACCGTGGCGACGAACACCGCGGTGGCGCCGACGATCCCCAGCGCGAACCAGCCCGGCCCCCAGGTGGCGGGCGACATCACCGCGAGCGGAACGACCAGCGCCAGCATCGCGCCGCGCTTGTCGCGGGCCGAGGCGCCGATCAGGTCGGCCCATTCGGCAATCATCACCATCGCCATGGCGGCGACCACCAGCCAGAATATCCAGCCGCCCAGCACGATCGCGGCAAGCGCCAGCGCCATCAGGCCGAGCCCCACCGCAGCGCGGACCAGCAATTCGGGCGGGCGCTTCGGCGGGCGCGCGGGGCGGTCGGTCACAAGCCTCCGAAACGACGTTGGCGCCGCCCGAAAGCGGCGATCGCCTCGCTCAACGTTTCGGCGTCGAAATCGGGCCACAAGGTGTCGACGAACAGCAATTCGGCATAGGCGGCCTGCCACAGCAGGAAATTGGACAGCCGCTGCTCGCCCGAGGTGCGGATCAGCAGGTCGAGCGGCGGCAGATCGTGGGTGTCGAGCAGCTCCTCGATCGCACCGGCGTCGATCTCCTCGATCGCCATTTCGCCGTCGCGCACGCGGCGCGCCAGTTCGCGCGCGGCGCCGGCCAGTTCGGCTTGCGATCCGTAATTGAGCGCGATGACCAGCAAAGGACCGGTATTGGCGGCGGTGCGCGCCATCGCGTCGTCGATCATCGACACGAGATCGGTGGAAAAGCGGCGATAGTCGCCGATCACCTTCAGTCGCACGTTCTCGCGCACCAGTTCGTCGAGGTCGCTGCGGATGAAATGACGCAGCAACCCCATCAGGTCGCCGACCTCTTCTTCGGGACGGCGCCAGTTCTCGGACGAGAACGCATAGAGCGTCATCGCCTCGATCCCCATCGCACGACCGGCGCGCGTGACCTTGCGGACCGCCTCGACGCCCATCTTGTGCCCGGCGAGGCGCGGCAGATGGCGCTTCTTCGCCCAGCGCCCATTGCCGTCCATGATGATCGCGACATGCCGCGGCAGCACCGCGTCCGCGGTTGCCGGGGCCATGTCAGGGGCGGCAGCGGGCTTCACTGGCCGAGGATTTCCTTTTCCTTGCCCGCCGCCGCGGCATCGATGTCGGCGATCGTGCTGTCGGTCAGCTTCTGGACTTCGGTTTCGTGGCGCTTGCGCTCGTCTTCCGAAAACACGCCTTTCTTCTCGTCGGTTTTGAGCGAATCCATGCCGTCGCGGCGGACGTTGCGCGCGGCGATCCGCGCCTTTTCGGCATATTGACCCGCGAGCTTGGCGAGTTCCTTGCGGCGCTCCTCGGTCAGATCGGGGATGGGCAGACGCAAGGTGTTGCCGTCGTTGATCGGGTTGAGGCCCAGGCCCGCCGAGCGGATCGCCTTTTCGACCGGGCCGATATTCGACTTGTCCCACACCTGGACCGACAGCATGCGCGGTTCGGGCGCCGATACCGTGGCGACCTGGTTGAGCGGCATGTGCGAGCCATAGACCTCGACCGTCACCGGATCGAGCAACGCGGTCGAGGCGCGACCGGTGCGCAGGCCCCCGAGATCGTGCTTCAGTGCCTCGACCGCACCGGCCATGCGACGCTCGAGATCGGCCTTGTCATAGGCGGCCATGTCTTATCCTTCCTTCTGAACCACGGTCGAAACGCCCTCTCCGCGCAACACCGAGGCGAGATTGCCCGGCTCGCGGATGTTGAACACCACGATCGGAATGTCGTTGTCGCGGCACAGCGCGATCGCGCTCGCGTCCATGACCTTGAGATTGTCCGCGAGCACTGTGTCGTAACTCACGGTTTCGTAACGCTTTGCGCTCGCATCCTTCTTGGGATCGGCGTTGTAGACGCCATCGACCGACGTCCCCTTGAACAAGGCGTCGCATTTCATCTCGGCGGCGCGCAGGGCGGCACCGCTGTCGGTCGTGAAGAAGGGCGAGCCGACGCCGGCGGCGAAGATCACCACCCGCCCCTTCTCGAGGTGGCGCACGGCGCGGCGGCGGATGAATGGCTCGCACACCGATTGCATCGGGATCGCCGACTGGACGCGCGTATCGACCCCGATCTGCTCGAGCGCATTCTGCACCGCCAGCGCGTTCATCACCGTCGCCAGCATGCCCATGTAATCAGCCGTCGCGCGCTCGATGCCCTTGGCGGCCGCCGACAGCCCGCGGAAGATGTTGCCGCCGCCGACCACGACGCAGAGCTCATGCCCGGCATCCTTCGCGTCCTTGATCTCCCCGGCGACGCGCGCGGTCACCTCGGGATCGATCGCCAACCCCCCCTCGCCCATCAGGACCTCGCCCGAGAGTTTCAGGAGGATGCGCTTGTACGATCGAAGAGTCATGGAACCTGCGGCAGGAATGGAGTGGCGCGGACCTTAGAGACGCCATGGCGCGCTGCCAAGCGTTATGGCCCGCGATTTGTGGTCAATTCCGGCTGGACGGCATGGACCGCCCGAGCGACAAGCGGCGCGACTATGGCCGACCCCGGAATCGATGAAATTCTCGCCGATGCGCGCTGGCTGGCGCACAGCTACGATCGGCAACGCGACGAGGTGCATTTCGTCTGGTTGCCGCGCGAGGCGCATCGCGCAGCGGCCTTCCTGACGCGGCAGGAGATCGCCCAGTCGACGTCGCGTCGAATAGTGCCGCGCCGCTTGATCACCGGCCGTTCCCTGGCCCAGGCACCGCTTCACCTGATCTTCCACTCGGGCCTGACCGGATCGACCCAACTGACTCACGCACTCGACGGCGAAGGCGTCGCGATGACGCTCAGCGAACCGCCGATCCTGACCAATATCGTCAGTTATCGGCTGGCCGGCGCATCGCCGCAACAGACCGGCGCGGTGCTCGATGACATCCTGAGCCTGCTGGCGCGACCGTTCGCTCCTGGTGAGGCGGTGATCGTCAAAATGGGCAGCATCGGCAACGTGCTGGGCAGCGAAATCCTGGCGCGCCGGCCCTCCAGCAGGGCGCTGTGCCTGCACGCGCCGTTGCCCCTCTATCTGGCGTCGATCGCGCGCAAGGGCCTCGAAGGACGGATCTGGGGGCGCAAATTGTTCGGGACGCTGCGCAGCGCGCGGCTGACCGAGATCGGTTTTACCGAGGACGAACTGTTCGAACACACCGATCTGCAGATCGCGGCGGATGCCTGGTTGATCCTGCACCGCATCATGGGCGACGCCGGCGCGCGGTTTGGCGACCGCGTTCGTTCCACCGACAGCGAAGCGGTGATCGCGCGCCCCGCGGCGACTCTCGCGGCGATCGCCGGGCATTTCGGTCTGGATCTGGACGCGGCGGCGATCGTCGCCGACCCGGCGTTCGGCCGCCATTCGAAGACTGGGGCCGCCTTCGACGCCGAACGGCGAGCGACCGAGTTGAACGAGGCTGCCACGATGCATCGTGCCGCGATCGATATCGTGGTCGACTGGGCGCGTAAAGTGGCGGAGGTCAATCGGATCGCCTGGACGCTGCCGGGGCAATTGCCGAGCTAGGCGCCGTCGATAGTGATCTTTCGGCCTCCCTTTCGAGTGGGGAGTCCCGAGCTCGGCAAAAAAAGGCCGCACCCCGAAGGATGCGGCCCCTTTTGTTCGGTGACCCGAGCGATCAAGCGGGCTGCTTGACGCCCGACGCCGCCGCGACTTCCGCCGCGAAGTCCGATTCTTCCTTCTCGATGCCTTCGCCGAGCTGGAAGCGGACATAGTCGACCAGCTTGATCGGCGCGCCGGCTTCCTTGCCCGCCGCGGCGACCACGTCGGAGATCTTGGTCTTGCCGTCCATCACGAACAGCTGGCTGACCAGGGCGTTCTCCTTCTTGTACTTGGCGACGTTGCCCTCGACCATCTTGGCGACGATGTCGGCCGGCTTGCCGCTCTCGGCCGCCTTCTCCTGAGCGATCGCGCGCTCGCGCTCGATGATCGCCGGGTCGAGGTCTTCCTCGTTGAGCGCCAGCGGGAACGCGGCGGCGATGTGCATCGCGAGCTGCTTGCCGAGCGCCTCGAGCTTGTCGGTCGCCGCTTCACTCTCGAGCGCGACGAGCACGCCGATCTTGCCGAGGCCCGGAGCCTGCGCGTTGTGGACGTAAGGCACGACCGCGCCTTGCGACACCTGGAGGCGCTTGGCACGGCGCAGCGTCTGGTTCTCGCCGATCGTGGCGATGTTGTTGGTCAACACTTCCTCGACCGTCTTGCCGCCCAGCGGAGCGCCCTTGATCGTGGCGATGTCGTCGCCCAGCTCGAGCGCGACCGAGGTCACGTCGCGGACGAAGGCCTGGAACTGGTCGTTCTTGGCGACGAAGTCGGTCTCCGAATTGACTTCGACCGCCGCGCCGCGGGTGCCCTGCACCTCGACGCCGACCAGCCCCTCGGCCGCGGTGCGGCTCGACTTCTTGGCGGCGGCTGCCAGGCCCTTGGTGCGCAGCCAGTCCATCGCGGCGTCCATGTCGCCATTGGCCTCGCCCAGCGCCTTCTTGCAGTCCATCATGCCCGCGCCGCTCTTCTCGCGCAGGTCCTTGACCATTGCTGCCGTGATATCGGCCATGTCTTCAGTCCTTCTAGTCAGAATATGGTTGCGGGCGAGGCGGGGCCTGGTCGCCCTACCCCGCCCGCATGACGGTTCGGCGACGGTGTTACGCGTCGATCTGGCGTTCGCCCTCGGCGGCCAGATCGGCCTGCTGCGCCTCGTCGGCGACGACCGGCTCGGCGTTCAGCGCTTCCTCGACCGGCGCTTCGACCTGGGCACCCAGGTCGACGCCCGAATTGGCCTGGCGCTGCTGCCCGCCACGGGTCGCGGCGATGGCGATCGCCTCGCAATAGAGGCGGATCGCGCGGGCCGCGTCGTCATTGGCCGGGACCGGGAACGCGATGCCGTCCGGCGAGACGTTCGAATCGAGGATCGCGACGACCGGGATACCCAGCGTGTTGGCTTCCTTGATCGCCAGCTCTTCCTTGTTGGCGTCGATCACGAACATCACGTCGGGAATGCCGCCCATGTCGCGGATGCCGCCGAGCGACAGCTCGAGCTTGTCGCGCTCGCGGGTGAGCTGCAGCACTTCCTTCTTGGTCAAGCCGTGCGTGTCGCCCGAGAGCTGCTCTTCGAGGCTCTTGAGACGCTTGATCGAGTTGGAGATCGTCTTCCAGTTGGTGAGCATGCCGCCCAGCCAACGATGGTTGACGAAATGCTGGCCGGCCTTGCGCGCGGCCTCGGCGATCGGCTCCTGCGCCTGGCGCTTGGTGCCGACGAACAGGACCTTGCCGCCCGACGCGACCGACGAGCTGACGAATTCGAGCGCGCGCGCGAACAGCGGCACGGTCTGCGACAGGTCGATGATGTGGACGCCGTTGCGATCGCCGAACAGATACGGCTTCATCTTCGGGTTCCAGCGGTGGGTCTGGTGACCGAAGTGCGCGCCCGTTTCGAGCAATTGCTGCATGGTGACGACAGGTGCCGCCATAGGGATAACTCCTTCCGGTTGAGCCTCTGGGAAGCGGACATCCGACATTCGCCGGACACCGGGTTATGATGCTTCCCATGCGGGTTGAGGCGCGCGCCTTAGTCGAGAGCGCGGCGAAAGGCAAGCGCGGTGCGGATCGCGCATCCGGATCGCTCCTCGC
>NZ_JBQCCN010000164.1:0-2540 GCF_051962185.1 Sphingomonas sp. | reverse complement strand
GGTCGGCGCGATGATCTTCCTGCGCGGCGACGTGTCGGCGGCGAAGACGATGCTGACGCGGTCCTATTCGACCGACCAGATCAGCGAGGCGGCGCGGCTGCCGCGCGCGGCGATGCCTTATTACACGCCGGGCTTCGACGTGCGGATTCCCTTGGTCCACGGTTCGCGGGTGTCGTGCCTCGACTGCAAGCCCAGCCTGCCGGCGCCGCTCGGGCCGATGAACCCGATCGTGTCGGATACCGGCGAACTCAGCTGGCTGACCGATAGCGGCAAGAACGGGCTGGTCAGCGTCAACAGCCCGCGCAGCCAGGCATTGGTCGGCTTCATCTCGGCCAACAAGGTCGAGACGCGCAACCTGTCGGCGCAGATCCGCAACAAGTTCGCGGTGATCACTCTGTCGTCGCTCGACGGCAAGCCGCTCAACCTGTCCAATCGTATCCTGCTCACCACCACTGGCCGCGTCGAGAATACCGGGCAGAAATGGGATGAGCGCGGGTCGAACCTGACCGTCTGGGGTACCGCCCCGACGCTGATCGAGCCGATCACCGGCTGGGTCACGCTGAAGGATCTCGAAGGGGCGGTGGGCGTGTTCGCGCAGCCGCTCGATGGCGCGGAACGCCCGATCGGCAAGGAAATCCCGGCCAAGATGATCGAGCCGGGCTGGGAGCTCCCGATCGGCAGTCCGGCGACGACGACCTATCTGATCCGCGTCGAACGCTGATGGCCGGACCGCGCCTCACCCGCCGCGGGGTAATCGCGGCCGCCGCCGCTACCTCGCTTGCGCCGCGTCTTGCGATGGCGGCGAGTGAGGGACGGGCGGTGCCGGATCGGCTGCGCGTCGAATGGCGCAGCCGGCCGCTGGGTATCGATACGCAGCGTCCGCGTTTCCGTTGGGCGATGACGTCGGCGCCGGAAGCGCGTGGGGTGCGTCAATCGGCCTGGCGCCTCGTCGTCGCGCGCAGCGAAGCCGCGGCGGCAGCGGGGCGCGGCGACGTCTGGGACAGCGGCAAGGTCGCGGGCGGTGGCTTGAATGGTCGGCCGCCGCGCGATCTCGGACTGGTCTCGCAAACGCCTTATTGGTGGGCGCTGATGTTGTGGGACGGCGAGGGCAAGCCGTCGGCATGGAGCAAGCCCGAGCGCTTCGTCACCGGTGTGTTCGGCGACTGGCGCGGCAAGTGGATCGCCGCCGAGCCCGGCTGGCCGGTCCAGGTCGCGCAATCGCGCAATGCGCCGCCGGTGCCGGGGCCGCAAGCGATGCCGCTGTTCCGCCGCGACTTCGCGGTAGCCAAGCCGGTGCGCTCGGCGACCCTGTCGATCTGCGGGCTCGGCCAGCACGCCGTCAGCATCAACGGGCGCGCGGCGCACGCTTCGATGCTCGATCCTGGCTGGACCGACTATCGCAAGACCGTGCTCTATTCGACCTACGACGTCGCCGCGCTGCTGGAATCCGGCGGCAACGCGATCGGAGTTATGCTCGGCAACGGCATGTATCATGTCGACGGGGTCAAGGACCGCTACAAGAAGTTCGTCGGCACGTTCGGCCAGCCGCGGCTGATCGCACAGCTCGCGATCACTTATACCGACGGCAGCACCGAGCTGGTGGCCAGCGACGGCCAATGGACGACGCGGCCCGGGCCGATCACTTTCTCGTCGATCTATGGCGGCGAGGATCACAACGCGCGGCGCGAGGTCGCGGGCTGGGATCGCGGGGGCGCGGCCGCTGAAGGCTGGGCGCCGGTGCTGCTGGTCGAGGGACCGGCGGGCAAGCTCAAGGCGCAAGGCATTCCGCCGATCACGGTCGGCGAAACCTATCCGACGGTGGGCATCGCCGAGCCCAGGCCGGGCGTCTTCGTCTACGATTTCGGCAAGAATTGCGCGAGCCGCCCGGCGCTGACGGTGCGCGGCCCGGCGGGCGTGACGGTGACGCTCAGCCCGTCCGAAGTGCTCGGTGCGGACGGCATGATCGCGCCGCGCAGCATCGGCGTGCGGCCGGGCCTGCCGGTGCAATACGTGTACACGCTGGCCGGGCGCGGCGAGGAGGTCTGGCGACCGCACTTCACCTATTGCGGCTCGCGCTATCTGCAAGTGACGGGCGCCGTGCCCGCCGATCGCGCCAAACCGGGCGAGGCGGCGATCGTCTCGCTGGCGAGCGAGTTCGTCCACACCGACCTGCCGCAAGTCGGCTCGTTCGACGCGAGCCAGCAATTGCTCGTCCAGACCCACGATTTGATCCGCCAGGCGGTGCTGAGCAACACCGTGAGCGTGTTCACCGATTGCCCGCATCGCGAGAAGCTCGGCTGGCTCGAACAGGACCAGCTCAACGCCGAGACCGTCCTCTATGTCGAGGACGCGGCGACGATGTACGAAAAGACCATCGCCGATATCGTCGACGCGCAATTGCCGAGCGGGCAGGTACCTGAGATCGCGCCCGAATTCGTGGTCTTCGGCGGTGTGGATGACTCGTTCCGCGATTCGCCCGAATGGGGTGGCGCGGTGGTGATCGCGGCGTGGAAAGCCTATCGCTTCCACGGCGACCCGCG
>NZ_JBQCCN010000163.1:0-10932 GCF_051962185.1 Sphingomonas sp. | reverse complement strand
AGGTGCTGCGCTATTGGCGCAAGCCCGAGGGGTTGGAGCACGAACGCGGATTGCCCGCGCACCGCGCCTTTCCCGACGCCTATGTCACCGCGCACCATCTGCGCGACATGCTCAACGAGGCATCGGTCGCGCAATTGATCGCATGGTCGAAGCAGCCGGGGCTATTGCCACGTGTCCGCTACGGCCCCGACCGCGGCAAGGACTGGAGCGAGATCGCCGAGGACAGCCTGACCGGTTTCCTGACCGACCGCGACCCCGACATCCGCTTCACCGCGGAGACCGAGCTGGCCCGGCGACGCAGCGGCGGCGCGGTCGGGCGGCCCAATTTGCAGGGGCTGCTGCTGTAAGTCCGGTTGATCGAGATCAACGCGGCATCGCTGGCCTTTTCACCATCGCCACCCTAGGAACGCACGACATGCCAGTTGCGTTCTTCAGGCGTATCGAAGCGCGCGAGGGGTGGGCGAGAAAGTTTCTCGTCGCCTGTATGCTGGTCGGCTTCGCCGGGTTGGTCGTCGCAGGAATCGCCGCGGCCTGGATCACAGGCCAGACCAACGACCATACCGACCTCGTCAACCATACCTATGATGTCGAAGTGACGATCAGCCGCTTGCGCGTATTGGTCGAACAAAGCGAAACCGCGCGCCGGGGCTACATCATGACCGGGACCGCCGACTATCTGAAAACCGCGCGAGACGCGACCGCGCGGCTCGCTCCCACGCTCGACAGGATCGCCCAACAGACGCGCGACAATCCCAGCCAGGCCCGACGCATCGCCGATTTGCGTGGCCAGCTCGCGGCGTTTCGCGCGCGGCAGGACGCGACCATCGCGCTCGCCGGAGCGGGCCGGCGCGATGCCGCGGTCGCGGCCTTCGTCGCCGAGGGCAATGTCGACCGCATCGCCGCCATCCGCCAGGTCCTGACCGCGATGGGCGCCGACGAGCGGCAGTTGCTCGCCACGCGCGATGCCGAACAGCAAGCCAGCCTCGATACGTTCAACATCGTCCTGATCGTCGCCGGGGCGCTGATCGTCCTGGTCGGGGCAACCTCGCTCGCGGTGGTGCTGCGCTACATGCGCGACCTGACCGACGCGCGCGACCGGTTGCAATTGCTCAACAGCGACCTGGAAGGCGCGGTCGCCGAGCGCACCGCCGATTTGACCCGCGCCAATGAGGAAATCCAGCGCTTCGCCTATATCGTCAGCCACGATTTGCGGTCGCCGTTGGTCAACGTGATGGGCTTCACCGCCGAACTCGATACCGCGACGACCACGCTGCGCGAGCTGATCGACACCGCCGAGAAGCGCGCGCCGGGCATCCTGACCGACGAGGCGCGCGTCGCGGCGCGCGAGGATCTGCCCGAAGCGATCGGCTTCATCCGCGCATCGACGCAGAAGATGGACCGGCTGATCAACGCGATCCTGCGGCTGTCGCGCGAGGGGCGTCGCGTGCTCTCGCCCGAGCCGCTGGCGCTCGCCGACATCGCCGCCAACATTCGCGACAGCGTGATGCACCTGACCGACGAGCGCGGCGCCGAGATCGTCATCGAGCCGCCCTTGCCGAGCCTGGTCGGCGACCGCGTGGCGATCGAGCAGATCCTGTCCAACCTGGTCGAGAATGCGGTCAAATATTCGTCGCCCGACCGCCCCGGACGAATCGTCATCCGCGGCCGCAGCGAACGCGATCGGCGGATCATCGAGGTCGCCGACAACGGCCGCGGCATCGCCGAGGCGGACCATGTCCGCATCTTCGACCTGTTCCGCCGCTCCGGCACGCAGGACCAGCCGGGCGAGGGGATCGGCCTGGCGCATGTTCGCGCGTTGGTCCATCGCCTCGGCGGCACGATCGGCGTGACGTCGACACTCGGCGTAGGAACCATCTTCACTGTCTCGCTGCCCGCGCAGCTTTCGGATACGGGATCAAAAGCATGAATGACCATCGCAGCGTTTCCATCGTCATGATCGAGGATGACGAGGGCCATGCCCGGCTGATCGAGAAGAACATTCGCCGTGCCGGCATCCTCAACGACATCACCCATTTCACCGACGGCACGCGCGCGCTCGATTATCTCTATCATGACGAGAAGGGGCCCGCGCTCAACGGCCCGGCGCTGATCCTGCTCGACCTCAACCTGCCCGACATGTCGGGGACCGACATCCTGGCCAGGATCAAGGCCGAGGACAGCCCGCTCAAGCGCACGCCGGTGGTCGTGCTCACCACCACCGACGACAAGGTCGAGATCCAGCGCTGCTACGATCTCGGCTGCAACGTCTACATCACCAAGCCGGTCAATTACGAGAGTTTCGCCCAGGCGATCCGCCAGCTCGGCCTGTTCCTGTCGGTGATCCAGGTCCCGAACGTCGCGGAGCATTGATGCCCAACTCGCTCCGCCGCCTTCTCTATATCGACGACGATGCCGGGCTGCGCACGCTGGCGCAGCGCGCGCTGACCCGGCGCGGGTTCGACGTGACGTGCGCCGAGGACGGGCCCGACGGCGTGCGGCTGGCCGAGGCCGCGCATTTCGACCTGGTCGCGGTCGACCATTACATGCCCGGGATGGACGGGCTCGAAACGCTCAAGCGGCTGCGCAAGCTGCCCGACCCGCCGGCGATCGTCTATGTCACCGGGTCGGAGGAGGGGCGGGTCGCGATCGCCGCGTTGAAGGCGGGGGCGGCCGATTATGTCGTCAAGACGGTCGGCGGCGACTTCTTCGACCTGCTTGCCGCGACGCTCGACCAGGTCCGCGTCCGCCACGCGCTCGAACGCGGCAAGGCGCTGGCCGAGGAGCAATTGCGGGCATCGAACGCCCGGCTCGAGGCACTGCTGCACGAGGTCAATCACCGCGTCGCCAATTCGCTGCAATTGGTCACCGCGATGATCCGGCTGCAGGCCGGCGCACTCGCCGACCCGCTGGCGCGCCAGGCGCTGGAAGACACCGAACGCCGCATCGAGGCGATCGCCCAGGTCCATCGCCGGCTCTACACCAGCGACGATGTCGAGGGCGTCGACATGAAGGATTATCTCGAGGCGCTGGTCGAGGAACTCGGCGAGGCCTGGGCGAGCGACGATCCCAAGCGCGCGCTGACCCTCACCGCCGATTCGATCCGCCTGCCGACCGACCGCGCGGTATCGCTGGGGGTGATCGTCAACGAGCTGGTCTCCAACGCGTTCAAATATGCCTATGCGCCGTCGAGCCCGGGCGAAGTGCGCGTGTCGCTGACCCGCGACGGCGCCGACAACGCCTATGTCCTGGCGGTCGAGGATGACGGCATCGGCTTGAGCGCCGAGCCCCGCACACAAGGCTCGGGCCTCGGCAGCCGCCTGATCCGCGCGATGGCGCAGAGCCTGCGGAGCTCGGTCGAATATGATTCGAGCGCGGGCGGCGTGCGGGCAGTGCTGCGCGGAGCGATCGCTTAATCAGTCGTCATGCCGGCCTTGTGCCGGCATCCACCGTGCAACGACACTGCATCTCGGTTGTGGAGGAGTGGACCCCGACACAAGGCCGGGGTGACGGAGGAGAGAAGGCCGCCGCAGGCCTAAAAATCGACCGCGATGCCCTTGAGCGTCCAGTCGCCGTAACGCGTCGGGTCGTCCCCCAGCGGATCGTCTTTCGGCGTCTCGACCTTTTCCGGCTCGGGGACCGGCGGGCTCGGGGTCAGATAGGCGGGCGGCTTGACGTGCGGCGGGCGGGGCATGGCGGTCCTTGTCGGCCGCGCGATTTGCGATGCGCGGCACGAACGTCCACATGGGCCGGCGATGACTGGTAATCAAGCAAGCCTTCCCCCCGGCGTTCCCGCGCGCCAAGCCGCCTTGCGCCTGCTCGACGCCGTGCTCCGGCGCGGCGAGACGATCGATCAGGCGGCGCCGCGTATTCTCGCCAGCCTGCGCGCCGACAACGACCGCGCGCTGGCCCGGGCGATCGCAGCCGAAGTGCTGCGGTACCTGCCCGACCTCGACGCGCTGATCGATTCGGCGACGCAGCGGCCGTTGCCCCATGACGCCAAGGCGCGATTCGCGCTCAGGATCGCACTCGCCCAGGCGTTGCGGCTGGGGACGCCGGCGCATGCCGCGATCTCGACCGTGCTGCCGCTGGTCGACGGCGGCCCGCGCAAATTGGTCCATGGCGTGTTCGGCACGCTCGACCGGCGCAAGGCGGCTCTGCCGGACGTGCCGACGCTGCCCGACGCGGTCGCCGCGCGCTGGCAAGCGGCCTGGGGCGACGAAATGGTCGAGGCCGCGCGCCGCGCACTGGCCGAACCGCCGCCGCTCGACCTGTCGCTGCGCGGCGAGGAGGGGCCCGAGGGGCTCGAGCTGATGCCCGACCAGCGGCGCCTGCCGCGCGGTACCGCGATTCCCGATCTCCCCGGTTATGCCGAGGGTGCCTGGTGGGTCCAGGACCTCGCCGCCGCGATCCCGGCGCGACTGCTCGGGCGAGGGCAGGGGAAGGCGATCGACGCCTGTGCCGCGCCCGGCGGCAAGACCATGCAGCTCGCCGCCGCCGGCTGGGCCGTCACCGCGATCGACGCCTCGGAAAGTCGTCTGGCACGACTCCGCGACAATCTCGCGCGTACCCATCTCGACGCCGAGGTCGTCACCGCCGATGCCGCCCGATGGTCGCCGCCCGCGCCGGCCGACGCCGTCCTGCTCGACGCGCCGTGCACCGCCACCGGCATCTTCCGTCGCCATCCCGACGTCCTCCACCGCATCCATCCCGCGCTCATCGAGCAGGCCGCCGACCTGCAGCGCGAGTTGCTGGTCCAGGCGGCGGGCTGGGTGAAGAAGGGCGGGCGGCTGGTCTATGCGACCTGTTCGATCGAGCGCGCGGAAGGCGAGGACCAGGTCGAGACTTTCCTGGCAGCCAATCGCGACTTCGCGCTCGATCCGGTCCGCGCCGATGAATTGCCGGCCGGAATCGCACCGCATGAGCGCGGTTGGGTACGCATTTTGCCCGGTGCGCTTGAACAGCAGGGCGGCTGCGACGGCTTCTTCATTGCCCGATTCGCGAGGGCCGGTTAGAGCAAAGCATGTCCCAACCCGTCCGTATTGCCCCGTCGATCCTGAGTGCCGATTTCGCCAGACTGGGCGAGGAAGTACGGGCGATCGACGCCGCCGGCGCCGACTGGATCCATGTCGAAGTAATGGATGGACAATTAGTCCCCAACATCACGATCGGCCCGCAAGTGGTGAAGGCGATCCGCCCGCACACCACCAAGCCGCTCGACGTCCATCTGATGATCGCGCCGGTCGATCCCTATCTCGACCAGTTCGCCGAAGCGGGCGCCGATACCATCTCGATCCATGTCGAGGCGGGGCCGCACACGCACCGCAGCCTTCGCCACATCCGCAGTCTGGGCAAGCGCGCCGGCGTCGTGCTGACTCCGCAGACTCCGGCCAAGATGCTCGATTATCTGCTCGAGGAAGTCGATCTGGTGCTGGTGATGAGCGTCAATCCCGGCTTCGGTGGACAGAGCTTCATCCCGTCGGCGCTGCGCAAGATCGAGTCGATCCGCAAGATGATCGACAAGCAGGGCCTATCGGTCGACCTGGAGGTCGATGGCGGTATCGACCGCGAGACTGCGCCGCAAGTGATCGCGGCGGGCGCCGACGCCTTGGTCGCAGGCACCGCCACTTTCCGCGGCGGGCCCGACGCCTATGCCGCCAATATCGCGGCGTTGAGGGGCGGGTGACCGAGGAGCGCGCGCCCGACGGCATCGACGAAGGCAAGCGGCTGATCCGCATCGGGAGCGGCGCCGGGCTGTCGCTCGCCGACCGCGTCGCCGAACGCTTCCGCCGGCTGACCTGGCGCACGCCGCTCCACGCCTTTCGCCTGCGCGGACGCCATCCGCTCAAGCTGGTCGCGGTACCCGAGGATCCGTTCGTCGGCGACGCGCGGCGCGGCAATGCCTTGCTCGACGGCCGCGTGCTGCTGCGCGGGGAGAGCGTGGCAATCGCCGATCTCGATTTCGCCAAGCCGGTTTGGTCCAAGCCGCTGGGCGAGCATCTCCACAGCTTCGCCTGGCTGCGCGACCTGTCGACCGTGGCGACGCGCGCGGTCGGCGTGCCGGTCGCCGAGACGATCATGCGGCTGTGGCTCGAAGCGCATGCCGACAAGGTCAGCGAGCCCGCCTGGACCCCCGAATTGTGGGGTCGGCGCATCCTGCACTGGACCGCGCACGCGCCGCTGATCCTGTCCTCGTCGGATCTGGTCTATCGCAGCAAGGTGCTCAACACGCTGGCGCGCGGCGCGCGGCACCTCGACCGCAGCGCCGACAAGGCGCCCGCCGGGGTCGCGCGGATCGCGGCGTGGTGTGGGGTGATCTGCGCCGGGCTATTGATCCCCGGCGGCGACCCGCGCCGCCAGATCGGCGAAGACGGCCTGGAAAAGGCAATCGAGACCGCAGTGTACGAGGACGGCGGGGTAATCGCGCGCGCGCCGCTGGCGCAAGTCGACATCATCATGCTGCTGACCATGTTGCGCGAGGCCTATACCGCGCGGCGGCTGGCGCCCCCGGCATCGCTGTCGGCCGCGCTCGGGCGGATGGTGCCGGCGCTGCAGGGCGTCTGTCACGGCGACCATGGCCTGTCGAGCTGGCAAGGCGGTGGCCCGCTCCGCGGCGAGCGGATCGACGAGATCGTGACCGCGACTGGCGTGCGCGCGCGGCCGCTGCGCCAGGCGCGCGACTGGGGCTATCAGCGGCTGGCGCAAGGCGAGGCGGTGGTGATCGTCGACGCAGCTCCCCCGCCGGTGTCGCGATTGACCGAGGGCGGCTGCGCCTCGACCCTGGCATTCGAAATGTCCGACGGCGCCGAACGGCTGGTCGTCAATTGCGGTGGCGCGCGATCGGCAATCCTCCAGATCCCGGCGACCCTGGCCGAGGGGCTGCGCACCACCGCGGCGCATTCGACGCTGGTCGTCGGTGACAGCAATTCGACGGCGATCCACAGCGACGGCACGCTCGGCAAGGGCGTCGCCGAGGTCGAGCTGGCGCGCCAGGAATCGAGCGGTGCGAGCCGGCTGGAGGCGAGCCACGACGGCTACGCGCGGCGCTACGGCTTCCTCCATCGCCGCCAATTGGTGCTGGCCGGCGACGGCCGCGAGTTGCGCGGCGACGACATGCTGTTGCCGGCCGGGCGCAAGCGCAAGGTCGGGACGATCCCCTTCGCGATCCGCTTCCACCTCGGTGCCGGGGTCGAGGCCGCGCCGACCGCCGACGGCATGGCGGCACTTCTCCGCTTGCCCTCGGGAAAGCTGTGGCAATTCCGTTGCCGCGGCGGCGCGCTGACGATCGAGGAGAGCCTGTGGGTCGATTCCGACGGGCGCCCGGTCTCCACCCAGCAATTGGTGGTGAGCGGCGAGGCCGCCGCCGGGGGCGAGAATATCAGCTGGGCCTTGAAGCGCGCGACCTGATCGGCAATGGGGGCGGCGTCCCCGATCGCAGCACAGGAAATCGCCATGACCACCGACATCGTCCCCATCCGGCGGGCGCTGCTGTCCGTTTCCGACAAGACCGGGATCGTCGAACTGGCGACCAAGCTGGCGGCCAACGGGGTCGAGCTGGTCTCGACCGGCGGTACCGCCAAGGCGTTGCGCGATGCCGGGCTGACGGTCCGCGACGTGTCCGACCTGACCGGCTTTCCCGAGATGATGGACGGGCGGGTCAAGACGCTCCACCCGATCGTCCATGGCGGCCTGCTCGCGGTGCGCGACGATCCCGAGCACGCCAAGGCGATGGCCGAGCATGCGATCGGCGCGATCGATCTGGTCGTGGTCAATCTCTATCCCTTCGCGCAGACCGTGGCGAAGGGTGCCGAGCGCGACGAGATCATCGAGAATATCGATATCGGCGGCCCGTCGATGGTGCGCTCGGCGGCCAAGAACCACGCTTACGTCGCGATCGTCACCGATCCGGCCGATTACGCGCTGCTCGACAAGGGCGACACCACGCTGGAGGAGCGCCGCAAGCTCGCCGCCAAGGCGTTCGCCGCGACCGCAACCTATGACGGCATGATCGCCAGCTGGTTCGGCTTCGCCGATCAGGGACAGATGTTCCCCGACACGCTGCCGATCACGCTCAAGCACCAGTCGACTTTGCGCTATGGCGAGAATCCGCACCAAGCAGCGGCTTTCTACGCCGCGACCGGCCCCGCCGCGCGCGGCATCGGCCAGGCCCGCCAGGTGCAGGGCAAGGAACTGAGCTACAACAACCTCAATGACGCCGACGCCGCGCTCCAGCTCGTCGCCGAATTCCGCGATGCCGAACCGACCTGCGTCATCGTCAAGCACGCCAATCCCTGCGGCGTCGCCGCTGCAGCCAGCCTCGAGACGGCCTATGCCGAGGCGTTCGCCTGCGACACCGTGTCGGCGTTCGGCGGCATCATCGCGGTCAACCGGCCGCTCGATGCCGCGACCGCGCGCCAGATCACCGGAATCTTCACCGAGGTGGTGGTGGCGCCCGATGCCGACGAGGAAGCGATCGCCCTGTTCGCGGCCAAGAAGAACCTGCGCCTGTTGCTGACCGGCGAACTGCCCGATCCGGCGCGCGCCGGTCTCGACGCCAAGTCGATCACCGGCGGCTGGCTGATCCAGGGCCGCGACAATGGCCGCATCACCGCCGCCGACCTCAAGACCGTGACCAAGCGCCAGCCGACGCCACAGGAACTCGCCGATTGCCTGTTTGCCTGGACCGTGGCCAAGCACGTCAAGTCGAATGCGATCGTCTATGCCAAGGACGGCGCCACCGCGGGCGTCGGCGCGGGGCAGATGAATCGCCTCGAATCGGCGCGGATCGCGGCGTGGAAAGCCAAGGACGCTGCCGAAAAGGCCGGCTGGGCGACGCCGCGCACGATCGGTTCGGCGGTCGCCTCGGACGCGTTCTTCCCGTTCGCCGACGGCTTGCTGGCGGCAGTCGAAGCCGGCGCCACCGCGGTGATCCAGCCGGGCGGCTCGATCCGCGACGACGAGGTCATCGCGGCGGCGGACGAGGCCGGGCTGGCGATGGTGTTCACCGGGATGCGGCATTTCCGGCACTGATTTTGGTCGTCGATTAGAGCGTCGCGCTGATACTGTGAATCGGAGGATTCCCATTTGGGGCGGATTGTGATTCAACCTCATTGGAGGTGGATCATGGGCGTGTGTCGATCTGACGATTTGCGGCTTCGCGTGATTGAGGCGGTGGCGGCTGGTAGTTCGCGCCGGGCGGCGGCGGAGCGCTTTTCGGTGAGCGCGAGTTCGGCTATCCGGTGGAGCGACCGAGCGGCGAAGGAGGGCAGCCCGAAGCCGCGCAAGCAGGGCCGGCCCTTGGGCAAGGGTCCCCTGGTTCAGCATCTGGATTATCTGATCGAGATTGTCGAAGCCGAGCCGGACATCACCATGCCGGAGCTGGCGGTGCGGCTCCATGCCGAACGGGGTGTGACCGCGGCCCCAGCCTCGCTCTCGAAGCTGCTGTGCCGGGCGGGGCTCACATATAAAAAAACAGCTGATGGCATCGGAATGCGCGCGCGCTGACGTTGCGGAACGGCGCAGGGTCTGGGTCAACTATCGACAGCCCTATATGCGCCGCGACCCGGGGCGGTTGGTGTTCATCGACGAGACTTCGATCAACACCAAGATGACACGCCTGCGTGGACGAGCAGCGCGGGGAAAGCGGCTCGAAGCCCGTGCCCCGTTCGGCAAATGGGGGACGCAGACCTTCATCGCAGGCTTGCGCCACGACGCGCTGACGGCGCCTTGGGTCATCCCCGGCGCAATGGATCGTGACGCCTTCAACATCTACGTCGAGACGCAGCTCGCCCCGACGCTGGCGCCAGGCGACATCGTGATCCTCGACAATCTGTCGGTTCACAAAAGCGCCAAGGCCGAGGCCGCCGTCCATGCACGCCGCGCGTGGATGCTCTTCCTGCCCCAATACTCGCCCGATCTGAACCCGATCGAAATGGCCTTCGCCAAACTCAAAGCACACCTGCGAAAGGCCGCAGCTCGAACCTTCGACGCCCTCATCGAGGCCATCGGCGACATCTGCAATCTCTTCGACTCCGACGAATGCTCAAACTACTTCAGCAAAGCCGGATATGGACCATATTAACGGCACGATGCTCTAGGTCGCACAAAGACACGAAGACACGAAGATGGGCTTTGTTCTCATGAATGAACGCGGATTGGGAAACCGAAATTGAGCCTCGCTTTGCGAGGCTCTTTCGATCGGTCGTCTCAATTGCAGTCGGCAGCGCGCCGTCAGGCTGACCTATTTTCGTGGCTTCGTGTCTTTGTGCGAGTAAAATCACTCAGCCTGCAGCAGGAATCCCAGTTCGGGGTCGGCCAGCCCGCTTGCCCGACGCGCTGCGCGCCGAGCGAAGGTGAGCGTGCACTTCTTGCGGCCCGGCGCGCTCAGGGGATAGGTGGCGGCTTCGCGCAGGATGGCGGCGTCGTAGCGGTCGGCGATGATCACGCCCGAGCGGTCGGGCAGGAACGCCTCGCCGTGGAGCGGGCCATGGTCGAAGCCGTCGGGCACGGCCCAGAAGAAGCGGTCGCAATGGTCGAGATAGTCGAACCACTTGCCGTCGCCGAGCAGATCGGCGCGCGACACCTTGATCTCGACGATGACGATCTGGCCACGCGAATCGATCGCCATGATGTCGGCCCGACGTCCGCCGTCGAGCGGCACCTCGGTCATCGCCGCGAGATCGTGGCGCGCGAGCATACGGATGACGCCGCGCGCGACATCGGCCGCGCACAGCGCCTCTGATCCGACGGGCGGACAACGGGGAGACGCATCGAACATCTCCCCGCTTTAGAACATCAGGAGAACACCGAAAAGCCGCGTTTTTTGGTTCGGCTCACGCCAAACAGGCGGTGGCAGCCGCGCCCCCCCCCCCCCGGCCCCCCCGCTGGGCGCCTGGGGGGGGGGGGGGGGGGGGGGGGGGGGGCCCCCCCACCCGC
>NZ_JBQCCN010000162.1:0-20774 GCF_051962185.1 Sphingomonas sp. | reverse complement strand
CCCGCCGATCTGGTCCGCGCGGAAGTGCTGCTGGCCGGCAAGGACCATTTGCGCGGCGTCTGGATCAACGGCGCCGCATCGCCGCTCGACCGGCATTTCGACTGGGACACCAATTTGCCCTTCTGGGGCACGCTTGCCCCTTATGCCGGCGAGGTCCGGCCGGGGCGCAACAGCGTCTGTGCTTTGGTCGAAGCCGACACGCCCGGCTTCTTCCCGGTCGATGGCGGCGCCTTCGGGGCGCTGATCCGCCTCCATCGCGCCGACGGCAGCGTCAAGCGCCTGGTCAGCGGATCGGCGTGGAAGGTCCGGCCGAACCCACCTACCAATTGGACGGCACTGAACGCCGACACAGCGGGTTGGACTACCGCACAGCCGAGCGGCGCGAACGTCCATAACGATCCCCGGCCACCCGAGCCGGCGATGCAGCTCCGCACCGAATTCGAGACGCGCGGGCCCTTGGTTGCCGCGCGGCTCTATGCGACCGCGCTGGGCGCATATGACGCGCGGATCAACGGCCAGGCGGTGTCGGGTGCGCTGCTCGCGCCCGAAGTCACGGTCGCGCGAGACCACATTCTCTACCAGACCTATGACGTGACCGACCTGATCGCGCCGGGCGCCAATGCGCTCGCCGCGACGGTCGGCGACGGCTGGTATGCGAGCGCGTTCGGCTGGCGGATCGAGCGCTACGGCTTCGGCCCTGCGCCGCGGCGCCTGCTCGCGCAGCTCCGGCTCGATTATGCCGATGGCAGCAACGAATGGATCACCACCGGGCCCGGCTGGAAGATCGCGCCCTCGCCGATCCTCAAGTCGGAAATCTACGACGGCGAGACCTATGACGCGCGGCTGGAACACTCGGGCTGGGATCAGCCAGGTTTCGACGACAGCGATTGGGCGACAGCCAAAATCGGCGAGGCACCGCCCGCTCGGTTGGTCGCGCAGACCTCGCCTGCGCTGAAGGCCACCGGTGCGCGCCGAGCGATCGCGATCAGCGAGCCGCAACCGGGCCGTTATGTCTTCGACTTCGGCCAGAATTTCTCCGGCTGGGTGCGCATTCGCGCGACCGGTCCCGCAGGCACGACGATCACCGCCAAGTTCGCCGAATTGCTCAACCCCGACGGCACCGCCGACCTGTCCAACCTGCGCCTCGCCAAGGCCACCGACAGCTTCACGCTGGCCGGCACTGGCGAAGAGACGCTCGAGCCGCATTTCACCTATCACGGCTTCCGTTATGTCGAGATCGCCGGTTACCCCGGCGTGCCGACCGCGGACGATATCGAGGGCGTAGTCGTCCACAGCGCGTGCCGTGAGACCGGCTCGATGACCTTCGCTGACGCGCCCTTGCTCCAGACGATCTGGCAGAACGCCTTGTGGAGCCAGCGATCCAACTTCTTCTCGGTGCCGACCGATTGCCCTCAGCGCGACGAGCGGATGGGCTGGATGGGCGACATCCAGGTGTTCCTCGACGCCGCCGCGTTCAACATGGAGGTCGATCCCTTCATCCGCCGCTTCCTGCTCGAAGCGCGCGCGGCGCAGCGGCCCGATGGCGCCTATCCGATCGTCGTGCCGCAGCCTTTGTCCTTCCCCGACGTGGTGACGGCGGGGTGGAGCGAAGCGGGCATCATCCTGCCCTGGCAGCTCTGGCAACGCTATGGCGACACCGCGGTGATCGACGAGAATTGGGCGGCGATGGAGGCCTGGATGGCCTTCGTCGCGCGGAGCAATCCCGACCACATCTGGCGCCACGATCGCGGGCTCGATCTCGGCGATTGGCTGTCGGTCGATGCGATCAAGCCCGACGACGAGACCACGCCGCGAGTATTGTGCGCGACGGCCTATTGGGCATGGTCGGCGGCGCTGATGGCCGAGATGGCGGACGCGACCGGCCGGGCCGACGATGCGCGCCGGTATCGCGATCTCCGCGTTGCGATCGGCGAGGCTTTCGCGACCGAGTTCGTCGCGGCTGACGGGACGGCTGGCAATGGCAGTCAGGCGAGCCAGGTACTCGCCCTGTTCATGGATCTGGTCCCCACCGATCGCCGCGACGATGCTGCCGGCGTGCTAGCCGCGGACATCGGCCGGCGCGGCATGAAGCTCTCCACCGGCTTCCTTGGCACGCCCTACATCCTCGACGTGCTCGCGGATACCGGACGGCTGGAGGAAGTCTCCGGCTTGCTGCTGCAGACCGGTTATCCGAGCTGGGGCTATATGCCGGACAAGGGCGCGACCACGATGTGGGAGCGGTGGAACGGCGACACCGGCGACCTGTCGATGAACAGCTACAATCACTATGCGTTCGGCGCGATCGTCGGCTTCTTCTACCGCCGCCTCGCCGGTATCGCGCCCGCCACACCGGGCTTCCGTCGGATCGCCGCGCGGCCCTTGTGGTTGCCGCAAATCGGCCGCGTCTCGGCACGCTATGAGTCACTGGTCGGCCCGATCGAAACAAGCACTGACGGCGACGCCGAACGATTGACGCGGTTCGCGCTGTCGATCCCCGCCAACACCATCGCCGAGGTCGAACTCCCGGCGGGATCATGGCGCGACGGCGGCCAGGAACTCGGCGCGCATCCGGCGATCCGCGCGTTCACCAACGACGGCACGACGATCCGCTTCGAGGTCGGCGCCGGCACCTACGATTTCACGATATAAGCCCTGAGAGGAACTGCCCGTGGCCACGCTTGGACTCATCCACAATTCGCCGGTGCTCGCGCCGATCTTCAACGAGATCGCGGCCCGCGTGATGCCCGACGTCCGGCTGCTCCACTTCGTCGATGAGAGCACGATCAAGAACACGATCGCCGCCGGGCATCTCCAGAAGGCGACGATGCGCCAGGTCATCCGGCTGGTCGGCTCGAGCTTCGACGCGGGCTGCGACGCGGCCTTGGTGACCTGCTCGTCGATCGGTCGCGCGGTCGACATGGCGGCCGAGCTTTATGAGCAGCCGGTGCTGCGGGTCGATCGTGCCATGGCCGAAAAAGCGGTGTCGACCGGCAAGCGGATCGGCGTGGTCGCGACGCTCTCGACCACGCTCGAGCCGACCGCCGAACTCGTCCGCCGTGTCGCCGACGAACAGGGCAAGCAGATCGAGATCGTCGAGCATCTCTGCCAGGGCGCGTTCGACGCCGTGATGGCGGGCGACGGCGCCACCCACGACCGCATCGTCGGCGAAGGCCTGACCGAGGGCATGAAGGGCGTCGACGCGATCGTGCTCGCCCAGGCGTCGATGGCCCGCGTGGTCGCCAGCCTGCCCGAAGGCGCGGTGTCGACGCCGGTCTATTCCAGTCCCGAGCTCGGCATGTTGCATGCACGCGACGTGCTTGCGGGCCTCGGCCGGTGAAGAAGCGCTATGCGGTCGTCGGGCTGCTCGCGCTCCTGTCGATCATCACCTTCATCGACCGCATGGCGATCGCGGTCACCGGGACCTCGATCCAGAAGGATCTGGGCATCGGGCCCGAGCACTGGGGCTGGATTCTCGGCGCCTATGTCATCGCTTATGCGGTGTTCGAGATTCCCTCGGGCGCGATGGGCGACGCGCATGGCTATCGCCGGGAACTGACGCGGATTACGGTCTGGTGGTCGGCGTTCACCGCCGCGACCGCGGTGTGCCGCAATTTTTGGCAATTGTTCGCCGCGCGCTTCCTGTTCGGGCTGGGCGCGGCGGGTGCCTATCCCAATATGTCGGGCGTGCTCTACCGCTGGCTGCCGGCGCGCGAGCGGGCGCGCGGCCAAGGCGTGATCTGGGCGGCGAGCCGCTTCGGCGGCGCGCTCGCGCCGCTGTTGCTGGTGCCGCTCGATCGCCATTTCGGCTGGCAAGCGGTATTCGTCGTGCTCGGCGCGGTCGGGCTGTGCTGGGCGGTCGCCTGGCGCGGCTGGTTCCATGATCGCCCGGCCGAACAGCCGGGCATCAGCGCCGAGGAAGTCGCCGAGATCGGCAGCGACGACGGCGCGGGCCACAAGGGCACGCCGTGGCGGCGCCTCCTTTCTCTGCCCCAGCTCTGGCTCATCGCGCTCGCCTATTTCTTCTATGCGTTCGGTAGCTGGTTCTTCTTCGGTTGGTTTCCGACCTGGATGGTCAAGGGCGCGCATTTCACCGAAGCCGAGATGGGCGTGTACGGCGCGATCCCGTTCCTGCTCGGGGTGGTCGGCAATCTCGCCGGCGGCGTGTTGTGCGACCGGCTGGCGGCGCGGATCGGTATTCGCCGCGCCTATCGTACGATCGCCAGCATCTGCCTGACGCTGACGGCGACCTTGCTCATCGCGATGAGCCTGGCGACCGCCAAGTTCGCCGTTCTGGCGCTTTCCGGCACCGCCTTCATGGTCATGGACCTGATGCTGCCCTCCGCCTGGGCGATGTGCATGGCGATCGGCGGCCGACATGGCGGCACCGCCAGCGGCGTGATGAACACGGCGGGCAATATCGGCGGCTTCGTTTGCGCGGTGGCGTTCGGCCATATCGTCGCGGTGACCGGCAATTACGCGCTACCGTTGCAGGGAGTCGCGGTCATGGTGCTGGTCGCGGCCGGTATCTTCACCTTGATCGATTGCACCAAGGGATTCGATCGCAAGGTCTCGCCCCAAGCCGATCCGATGGCGGCATGATGATGCGCAAGTTCAGCCTCTCGCTTGGTCTGGCGGCGATGCTTGTCACGACTCCGACGCCCTTTGCATTTGCCCGGCCGCAAGCGGCGACCGCGCCGGTTCCGGTCGCCGACCAGCGGCTGTGGCTCGGCTCGGCCTGGTATCCCGAGCAATGGCCCGAAAGCGCCTGGCCCGAAGATTTGCGGCTGATGAAGGGCGCCGGCGCCAACGTCGTCCGCATCGGCGAATATGCCTGGAGCCGGATGGAACCGAGCGAAGGCCAGTATGATTTCGGCTGGCTGGTCCGTGCGGTCCGCCTCGCCGCGAAATACGACATCAAGGTGGTGGTCGGCACCCCCACCGACACGCCGCCCGCCTGGCTGACCGAGAAATATCCCGACACGCTGCAGGTCGACGGCAGCGGCAAAAGGCTGGGCCATGGCGGCCGGCGGCAATTCTCGATCTCGTCGCAACGCTATCGAGTGCTTGCCCGCGACATCGTCACGCGCATGGCGCAGGCGCTGAAGGACGAGCCCAATGTCATCGGCTGGCAGATTGGCAACGAGCCGACCGACGAAAGCTACGATCCCGAGGCGCGCGCCGCCTGGATCGCCTGGCTCAAGCAACGCTATGGCACGCTCGACAAGCTCAACGAGGCGTGGACCACCGCTTATTGGTCGCAGACCTATACCGCCTGGGACCAGGTGCCGTTCAACAACGAGCGCGGCAATCCCGGCTGGATGCTCGAACTCAAGCGTTTCATCACCGAGCAATGGGGCGAGTTCCACCGCAACCAGCGCGACGCCGTTCGTGCGGTGGTGGGGCCGAAGCCGTTCATCACCGTCAATCTCGGCGGGCTCGGCTGGGCGGATCGCTTCGACCGCTACGCGATCACCCGCGACCTCGATCTCGCCTCGTGGGACGATTACGTCGGCACCGGGCATCTCAAGCCCTATCGCAACGGCGCGACGCACGACCTGGTGCGCGGCTGGAAGCGGCGCAATTTCTGGGTGATGGAGACGCAGCCGGGTTTCGTGAACTGGGCGCCGGTCAGCAACATCCTCTATCCCGGCGAAACGCGCGCAATGGCGTGGCAGGCGGTCGGGCATGGCGCCGACGCCGTGCTCTATTGGCAATGGCGCAATGCGCTCAACGGCCAGGAGACGATGCACGGGTCGGTCGTCGGGCCCGACGGCAAGCCGCTGCCGATCTATCCCGAGATCCAGGCGATCGGTCGCGACTTCGCCAAGGCATCGCCGGTGCTGGCCGGGACCAGCCCGGTGTCGCCGGTCGCGCTGCTGCAGGATTATCCGAGCCGCTGGGCGATCGACTTCCAGCTTCACCATCGCGATTACGACCAGATCGAGGTGCTGCTCGATTACTACCGGCCGCTCAAGGATGCGCTGGGCGCGGTCGATATCGTCGCGGCGGATGGCGCGCCGCTCGATGGCTATAAATTGGTCGTGGCGCCGAGCCTGAACGTCATCACGGACGCGATGGCGAAACGTTTGGCCGATTATGTCCGCGCCGGTGGGCACCTGATCCTGGGGCCGCGCTCGGGCATGAAGGACGGCTACGACCGGCTCCAGCCGCAGCGTCAGCCGGGGCCGCTCGCCGAGTTGCTGGGCGGCCGCGTCGAGCAATTCTATGCGCTCGACGAGAAGATCGCGGTGGGGGATGGCACCGCGTCGATCTGGGCGGAACAATTGACGCCGACCGCGCCCGATACGCGGGTCATGCTGACCTATGGCAAGGCCAATGGCTGGCTCGACGGCAAGCCCGCGGTGATCACCCGCAAGGTCGGCAAGGGCAGCATCACCTATGTCGGGGCGCTGATCGACGACCATGTCATGGACGAGTTGATCGGCGACGCGATGCGCGATGCCGGCGTGGTGCGCGACTTCGCGGTGCCGGCCGATGTCGAACTGATGACGCGCCGGGGCCAGGGGAAATCGATCGTGATCCTGATCAACCATGGCCGCGAGAGCCGCACGGTGGCATTGCCGGAGGCGATGACGGATGTGTTGGCGGGTGGCCGGGTTCGGTCGGTGACGTTGGGCGCGCAGGGTGTGGCGGTGCTGTCGCGGGCGATGCGATAACGACCTCGATCCTCCCCGTTTACGGGGAGGGGGACCAAGACGCACAGCGGCTTGGTGGAGGGGGAGCGCCCCAGGCGATGTAGATGAGGAGGACCCCCTCCACCGCTCGCTACGCGAGCGGTTCCCCTCCCCGTAAACGGGGAGGATTTAAAAGCCCTATCCCCCGCGCCTGACCGCCTCGAAGAATTCGTCCCCGCCCATCTGGCCGCCCTTGAGCACCAGTTCCAGGCCATCGATCGCGGGATCGGCGGCGTGCGCGCGGACCAGCGGCGCGCCGCGTTCGATCGGCGCGGCCCAGGTCAAGGCGTCGATTCCTAACTGCGCGACACCATGGCTCGAGGTGTCGCCGCCGGCGAACAGCACGCGCGAGAGACCGGCCTCGCGGATCGCGGCACCCGCGACCCGGCCGAGCGCCGCGCCCAGCCGATCGCCGGCCGCGGGCGCGGTGCTCCCCAGCGGTCCTTCCGCCGAATGGACCATCGCGCGGCCGCCCTGCCCCAGCGCGTCGCTCGCCGCGCGGATCAGCCGTTCCTCTTCCGCCGTTTCGCCGCGCAGCAAGGCGTCGACATCGGCTCGGACACCGACATAATCGTCGCTCGCCGCCTGCGCGATCTGCCGCGCGGTCACCGGCGAGCAGCTTCCGCTCACCACCAGCAACCGATCGACTTCCGCCGCGCGGACGTCGTTCGCCGCACCGGTGACGATCCCGGCCGCGCGCCATGCCAGCACCAGCGCGCGCGTGACGCCCGAACTGCCCACCGCGAATCCCACTTTGCGACCGAGCAAAACGGCGCCGGTCGCGGCGAGGTCGTCCATCGACAGACCGTCAAACAGCACGCCGTCAGCGTCGCTCGCCTCGGCGAAGGCGGCATCGGCTTCGTCGGCATGGATACGGTCGATCGGCACCAGCGCGATCCGCGCTTCGGTCTGCGCAGCGAGATGGCGAATCAGATCCGCCTCATGCATCGGCGTGACCGGATGGCGCGACATGGTCGGATGACGGTCGATGCGGAACACCTCCGCGCCCGCCGCGGCAAAGAGATTACCGAAGGCGACGTAACGGCGCAGATGCGGCGCGCCGACGACGATCGCCGCCGGGCCGCCGAACGCGGCGACGCCGAGATCGAGCGCGCGGCCGATCGAGCCGGTGTGCGGGCTGGAATCGAACGTCGAACAGGTCTTGTAATGAACGATCGCCGCATTGCCCAAGCTCGCGAACGCGCGCGGCAGGTTGCCGTCCATCCATTCGGGCGAGCGGCTGCGGCTGTCGCCGGCCAGGCCGATCGCGCGCGCTTCGGGAAAGCGCGCCCGCAACGCCGCGTCCGGCTCGCGCAGGAAGAGAACCGCCGGCACCCCGCCCTCCGCGCATTGCTCGAGGACGTCGGTCGATCCGGTGAAATCGTCGCCGTAGAAAGCGTAGAGCGGCGTCACCCGCCGAATGCCCCCAGCGCCGCCGCCAGTTCGGGCGCGTCACGCGCGGCGTCGGCGACCGGCACGCCGGCGACCGCCGCTTCCCACGCCTGGCGCAGTGCACGGACGCCGGCCGCCGGGCCGCCCGGATGCGCCATGATCCCGCCGCCCGCCGCGAACATGCAATCGACCGAGCCGAGCGCCGCGAAGGTCGGCGCGGCTTGCCTGGCCGACTGGCCCGACGAGAAGACCGGCATGATCTCGCACCCCGGATGCGGCGGGTCGAACATCGGCGTCAGGCATTCGCGCGCCGAGGCGATGACGCTCTCGTTGCTCTCGCAGAACTTGTTGTCGATGCCGTTGACATGGGTGTGGTCGATGCCCGCGAGGCGCCACAGTTTCTGGAAGGCGATATAGCTCATCCCGATCGCCGGCGAGCGGCCCAGCATTCCCCAGCCGTTGCGATGGCCGTGGATCGGCAATTGCGCATGGGCACGCAATACCTTCATCGCCGGCAAGCCGATCGAGTTCATGCTTGCCATGACGCAGGTGCCGCCCTCGGCGACCACATGGTCGTGCCGCGCCAACATCTCGTCGATCTCGCCCGTCAGGTTCGCCGCGTACATGACCTTCTTGCCGGTGCGATCGGCATAGTCGTTGATCACGCGCATCACCGCCGAGACGCGCGCGTCGAACGGGCAATGCGGGCCGTCGGCCTGGAGCTCGTCGTCCTTGACGAAATCGATCCCCGCCTCGACCAGCGAGCGAACCTGCTCGGCCGTCGCTTCGGGCGAGAGACCGACGCTCGGCTTGATGATCGTGCCGATGATCGGGCGGTCATAGACCCCCGCCAGGTCGCGCGTACCGGCGACGCCGAATTGTGGTCCCTGATAGCGGCTGAGGAACTCGGGCGGCAGCGTCAGGTCGATCAGCCGCAATCCCGAAAAGGCCTTGAGCTCGCTCAGGTTGCCGTTGACCGTCGCCAGCAGATTGGGGAGCGACAGCCCCATGTTCGACACCGGCCAGGACAGCTTGACCCGCGCCGCACGGCGCGTGGCATCGCCCGACTTGGGCAATCCCGATCCCGGCAGCGACGGCGCCACGACCTCGCCCAGTTCGACCAATTCCTCGACCCGCGCGGCATGCGCCTCGCGCAGTTCGTCGGTCTCGCCGGGGACGCGGACGAAGGTGCCGGTCGATTGCTCGCCCGCCATCGTCTCCGCCGCCTGCTGCAGCGGGAAAGCGGTCTCGATCCAATAGGTTGCGGTAATCCGTGGTTCGGTCATCACGCGGTCTTGAAGTAAGTGTTGTAGCGCTCGGTATCGACGTTGAAATAGGGCACGAACACCAGGTCGCGACCGTCGACCTGCGTACGATAGGACTGGTTCTGACCCGGCATCGGCTGAAGCGCGCCGGGCAAGGCGATCGCCTGATCGCCGATTCCCGTCCACGGATTGAGGCCCACGTACATGACCGCGCCGCGCATGACCGCCGCCAGGTTCGGATTCTGGTCGTCGATAGGCAAGGTGCGGAGCGGCTGCGGGATGGTCAGTTCGACCACGTCGCCGGCCTTCCACGTCCGGCTGACCGTCGCCAGCGTGCCCGGCGTGACGGCCTGCGCCGCGCCGTTGACCTTGAGCGTCGCGTTCCTGGTCCAGGCGGGAATACGCAGCTTCATCGCGAAGCGGCCATTGCCCGGCTTGCGCACGGTCAGGCGGATATGGTCGCTGGCCGGATAGTCGGTCTCCTGCACCACTTCGACCGCGCCGCCGGGACGGTCCCAGCGGACTTCGGAGCCGGCGTACATGTTGACCATCAAGGCATTGTCGTCGTGGAAATAGAGGCCCTGGACATAGTCGGCGACGCCCTGGACCAGCGTCCCTGAGCAGCACGGCCATTTCTTCTGGTAATAGAGTTTTTCGGCGTCGCTGCCGTAGTTCGAATAGTAGGGATAATCGCCGTCGCTGTCGGGCAGCCGCGTCGCCAGCATCGTGTTGTAGAGCGTGCGCTCGAGACCATCGCCATAGATCGGCGCGCCGGTGAAGCGGGTCAGGTAGCGCGCCAGCTTCATGTCGGCGAAGCTGCCGCACGGCGTCTCGAAATGCGCTTTGGAGGACTTGAGGCTGGCGGCGAGCTTGCCCTGGTGGAGCGGCACGAACTGCTCCTCCGGCCCCCAACCGCCGCTGGCGAACCGCTGCGGCTCCATGAAGGTCCAGGCATTCTCCAGCGCCTTGCGATATTTGGGATCGCCGAGATGGAGATAGGCCTGGCCGCCCGAACTCAGCGCGATCGTATGGCTATAAGCATGTTTGGTCGGCAGCACGTCCTGGCCCGCCGCGAGCGGATCAAACCATTCCTTGTTGAGCAGGTAATGGACCGCCATCGCCCGGTATTTGTCGTCGCCGGTGATGTCGGCGACGTGGAATAGATTCTCCGGCAGGACATAGGTCTCGTCATAGGGCGGATCGACCTTGCCGACGCGGTCGCGCGAGACCGGCGAGATGTACGGCGCGCATTTGTCGATGATCATCGGCAGCAGCGTCTTGGCCTGCTCGACTCCGCTCAGCCGATAGGCATCGACCAAGGCGACGACGTATTTGTCCATGACATAGGCGGCCCACTGCTCCTGCGCCTTGGGGCCGGCATAGGGATTCTTGGCCGCGACCATCGCCTTGCCGAAACCGTCGACCAGCGCCGCGACCTTGGCATGCGCGGCCTTGTCGCCGGTCGTCGCGCCGATCCGCGCGAGACCCGAAACGTACTGTCCGAACGCGAGGCCCGGCACGAAGCCGTCGGCATCGTACCAGCCGCCCATGTCGGGGCCCGGCGCCGGCAGGCCGGCATTCTGGCGGAAGACCTTGAGCAGGCGGTCATTGTCGAGCGCCAGATAATGCGACGCGATATGGTCGTAATGCTGCTTCATCCGACCGCCGGTCAGGCGGACCGCGCCATAGGGAAATTCGTGGACGACTTCCTGTCCGCGCAGCGCCGACGCCCCGGCGGCGAACGCCATCGGCGAGGAAGCGAGCGCCCCGGCCGCGGTCGCGCAGGCGGCGCAGTGAAACAACTCGCGACGCGAAACTCCGGCCTTTTCCAAGCCCTTCATGCCAATCCTCTCATCTCCGACGGCACCGCTCCGGCGGTGCCCCTCCGCATGTCATTTCCTGATATAATAATATCAATTAACCTGCAAGGACTCGGATGAGGTTTGGCGCCGTCAGCCGGACGGGCGCCGCTTGCGCTGGCCGCTGGCGTTCTGCAGCCGGACGAGGCCGTGCTTGATGATATCGCGCATCGCCTGGGCCGCCGCCGCGCCGTCCCCCGCCTCGATCGCGTCGACAATCCGCGCGTGGCCCTGGACGCTTTCCTCATGGACATCGGCCTCGCGCGCCGGCGAGCTCAGGCGGAACGAGGCGAGCAAGGCGGTTTCGATCACCGCGGCCAGCGACCGCATCAACACATTGCCCGAGGCGAAGCCGACCGATTTGTGGAAATCGAGGTCGGCATCGGCGAAATCGCTCGCGCTGCCGGGCGCGTCCGCCATCCGCGCCACGCAGGCGCGCATGGCGGCGATGTCGGCGGGCGTCGCCTGCTCGGCGGCGGCCTCTGCGGCGGCGGGCTCGATCGCCAGGCGGATCGCGGCGAGATCTCGCAGGAACGCGACATCGAATCCCTGGCTGACTTTCCACGCCAGGATGTCGGCGTCGAAGAAATTCCAGTGCGTACTGTCGAGCACCATCGTCCCGACCCGCGTCCGCGACACGATCAGTCCTTTGGCCGTCAGCGTCTTGAATGCCTCTCGCAGCACCGTGCGCGAGACGCCGAACCGACCGAGCATCTCGGCCTCGGACGGCAATTTGCTCCCCGGTGGGAAGGTTCCCGCCAGGATGTCGCCGCCGATCGAGCGTGCCACCTGGTCCGCGTTCGACAACGTCGCGTCGGCGAACTTGCTGAAATTGGGCCGCGACAACATCCTATTCGATCTCCTCCGATCGCCCGCCCCCGGAAATCCGATCGGGTTCGCCAATAATATGACATAAGAGGCGGCGCGTGCCACGCGCAAGCGCGTTCACCTTGGACCGTTCGGTCGCGGGGTTCGAGAGTCGCGCGCGATCACCTATTTCACCTCGACCTCGTCGGCGAACACGATCCGCACCGGGCCGAGCAGGCCGGAATCGACCAACGGCTCGTCTTTGTCGAAGAAGGTCCAGGTCGAGAAGGTCACGCGACCGCCGGGCGGCTTGGGACGCCCTTCCTTGTACCAATCGGGCAAAGCGGTGATCTTGCGCGTCATGATCGGCACCTTCTTGCCGTCGGGGCCGACGCGTTCGCCGATCGCCCAGTCGCCATCGACATATTTGCCCTCTTCGGGAAGCGCGGCGTCAGCGATCATGCGATTGACCCAAAGGTCGCTGACCGCGACCGAGATGCTGTTGCGGCCGGCATGGACGGCGTCGGTGATGTCGACGCGATAGGGCGCCTTCCACACAACGCCGAGATCCTTGCCATTGACCGTCACGCCCGCCAGCACTTCGACCCGGCCGAGGTCGAGATAGACATGCCGCCCCTTGCGCAGCGCGGCGGCCGGAACCTCGATATCGCGCCGATAGGTGGCGGTTCCGGAGAAATGGCGAATGCCGGCATCGGCATTGCGGCTCAGCGATTGCAATTGCGGCAGCATCGCCTTGTCGGGCGCGCCGCGGCTGGGCTGGAAGCGCACGGTCCAGGCGCCGTTCACCGCGATCGGATCAGGCACCTTGGCGTCGAAAGCCGCGCCCTTGTCGGTCGTATAGCGCCCGCTCTTCCAGACCAGCGCGCTCAATCCGGCGCCCTCGCGCCGGTCGAGCGTCACCGGCGACGCGTCGGTCACCGGCGCGGGCGGGCCCTTGGCCGCCTCGGCCGCGATCTCGGCAGGAGTCAGCGCGCGCGGCACGGTGACGAGCGGCGTGGAATTGCCCTCGAAGAAATAGGTCACGCCGCTGGGCGCCGGCGCGTCGCTGCCCCCGGCGAATACCGTGCGGCCGCTGCGCAGCCCGGTCTTGACCAGCTTGCCGTCGAGATAGAGGCTCGGCGTCCCTCGGTCGTAGACCAGGGCGACATGCGTCCAGCCCGACACCGGGGTGCGGCTGACCAGGACCGCCGGGACCTCGTCCGGCGAGACTCGCTCGATCACCATCGCGCCGTTGCGGCCCAGCGCGAGCCCGGCGACCGCCGTCCCCTCGCCGTGCAGGTCGCGGCCCGACCGCGCGTTGATCAGATAATTCTTGCCGGTCTCGTTGATCCGTCCGTCCACCTTCTCGTCGGGCATCACGCGCAGGTCGATATCGGGTTTCGCCCAGAGCGACAGCGTGAAGCTGTTCGACGGCGCGGAGACGGGCGTCGCCGTTTCGCCGAGGCCCGCCACCCGCACGCCGTCGCGCGCGATCCACCTCACGCCCGGCGCGGCCGCCGGCGCAGGGTCGAGCATGACGAAGGTCGATCCTCCCGGCGACAAGGAGAAGGTTACTTCGGTGCTGTCGCGCCCGCTGTCGAACAACGCGGGATGGCTGACCTTGCCGGTCTCCGCATCCCAGAGCGAGGGAACCGCCCGGCCGACGCGGAAAGTGCAGGTCACGGTTTCGGCGCGACGCTGGCGGTTTGCGACGAAATACAGGTCGCTGCCGGTCAGACGGCGGTGCAGCCAGACCACCTGCCCGTCGGGCGTCGCCGTGCGGCATTGCGCATCGGGCGCGACCTTCAGGGCGTCGAGCGCCGCGGCGATCCCGCCGCCACTGAATACGGCCCCCTTGCCGACCGTGCGGGGCGCCGCACCGGCATTGTCGCCCCACACGGCATCCGTCGCGGCGCGGAAAGCGGCGTCGTCCTGCGCCTTGCCGGCAAGCGTCAGCGAGCGCGACGGCTTGGGGCCCAGGATCGTCGCGCCCTGCTCGACCAGTTCGCGGATGCGGGCGGCGAGCGTCGGTGTCATCGCCGACAGCGTCGCCGGCAGCACCAGCAGCCGATAGCTCGCGCCGTCGGGCAGGACGATGCGCCCGTCCTCTACCCTGGCGCGGGTCAGCAGCACCTCGGCATTGACCAGGTCGTAGCTATAGCCCGGCGGCATTTGCGGGTCGAAATATTGCCCGATCTTGGGGTTGCTGTCGGGCGAGACGTCGGGACGGACATATTCGGCCTGGTTGGGGCTCTCCTCCCCGACGAAGAACAGCACGTCGGCGACATAATGCCCCTGGCGCAGCAGATACTGGCTGCGGGCGAGATATTGCATCCACGGCTTGGCTTGCGCGAACCAGGTGTTCGACCGCTCGAGATTGATCCCCCACGGCCCCATCGTCATGCCGGGCACCGCATTGGGATCGGGCTGATGCGCGTAGCGGTGGAAATAGATCTGGTTGACGCCCTGGGCGAACATCTGATCGCCCAACAACTTCATCGCATAGGGATAGTCTTCCCAGCGGCTGGTCTCGGCCTCGCCGGTGAAGGATTCGGCGGCAACGATCGGCTTGCCGTAAATGTGCGCGGCCGAGGACACCATCTTGACCGTGCGATTGTCCGTCCAGGGAGTGCGCGTCCAGAATTCGGTCATCGGCACCGTGGCGCGGCCCGAGATCTGCAGTTCGTCGAACGGCCCGGGGCCATAGCCCTCGACATGCAGGCGCAAGCCCGCCGCGGTCGCGTCCTGTTGCAGCCGGCCGTAATAATTGTCGGCCATCAGGTCGGCGAGCGTGCGGCGGAAATCGAACAGGAAGCGGTTCGAGGTATCGAGATCGCCGACGATGCGCCCGGTCAGCGCCGGCAGATAGGGTAGCAGCGAATAGCCGTTGCGCTTGGCGAAATCGGCCGGCAGCGCGCTCGTCCAATTCTGCAGCCCGGCTTCGTAGCTATCGATCTCGAGCCGGTCGAACGTCTTGCCGGCGAGCGGCCCCGACGCCTTGACCAGCCGGTCGACGCTGCTCTTGAACTGGAAATCGACCGCGCCGGCGTCGAACTTGTCCACTTCCAGCCCGCGCCCCGAATCCGAGGCGGAGACGTTGAGATGGGCGGTCGTGGTGTGACCGAAGCGGAGCAGGGTCCAGCGCCCCTTGGGCGGGGTCCAGTGCAACATGCCCGATCCGTCGAGCTTCGCGGACAGGTCGATCACCTTGGCCGGGTCGATCGCGTACCGCGCTTGCAGATCGGTCGGATATTTCTCGACGGCCGGCAACATCTTGAACAGATGCTCGCCCTTGTACGCCCAATCCTCGATCCGCGGCGTCGCGTAGAACAATGCCTCGGCGATTTTCATTTTGGCGTTGGGCGTGACGCGGAAATAGCGCGCGGTGACGGCGGGGACATTGATGCTGCCGGGCGCCTCGATCCCGCGCTCCTTCTGCGCGGGCGAAGAGACTTGGGCGACCTTGGTCCAATGCTGGCCGTCGTCCGACGCGTCGATCGCCGCGCCGAACGCCTTGGCGTCGATATCGCCGTAGAGCGTGACTGCCTGAGCGTTGAACGGCGCCTTCATCTCGATGACCAGTGGCGCATCGGGGGCGATGTCGACCGAGGTGTGGAGATCGCGATCGGTCAACGTACCGGCCGGCACCGGGGCGGCCGCGCGCATCGAGGCGATGCGGTCGCGATAGGCACTTTCGTCGCCGTCGCTCGCCGGGAAAGCGAGCAAGGCGGCATCGCGATAATAGCCGAGCTTGGTGAACGGCTGCGGCAGCTTGACCGTCAGCGGCTTGCCGCCGTCGACCGTGGTTTCAGTCCAGACGATCTGCTGCATCGAGCGGTCGGGCGTGACCCACGGCCCGCCCGACGACGACCAGCCGGGCGCGTTGTGCAACCCGACCTTGAGTCCCAGCGCCTGCGCTCGGGTCATCATATGGGTCATCAGGTCGAGCCATTGCGGGCTCAGATAGTCGACCGGGCCCTTGGGTACGTCGCTCGACCCGTCGAACATCATCACCCCGCCCAGCCCGGCATCGCGCATCGCGGCGAGATCGGCGTCGAGCCCCTCGCGGGTGACGTTGCCGTTCATCCAGAAATAGAGCGTGTCGGGCCGGCTGTCGGCGGGGGGATTGCGGAAGGTCTCGGGGGTCGGCGCCGCGCTCGGCGCGCTGGGCGTGTCCTGCGCCATCGCGGCGGTCGCCATCGCCGCCAGCGCACAGCCCGCCACCCATCGACCCACACGCGCCATGCTTCCATCCTCCCGGGTCGCCGCTGCCGGCGGCCGCGGTGGTTGAGTGCATAAATATCATATAAGCATATTAATTGCGCAACCCCATTACTTCGCTAAGGATGGGCCATCACGAATCAAGACAACGATCGAGGAGCGGATGGCGCGAGGCGGAATCATGGCTGTGGTCGCGGCCGCGCTGACCGTGTCGGCGCCCCTGGCGGCCGCCCTGCCCCAAGCACCGACTTCCTTTCCAGAGCGCGCCACGGCCTTTGCCGACCGACCGGCGATCGCGGTCGGGGTCGCCTGGTATCCCGAGCAATGGCCCGAGGCGCGCTGGAGTACCGATCTCGCGATGATGAAGGCGACCGGGTTCAACACCGTGCGGATCGCCGAATTCGCCTGGAGCCGGATGGAACCCGAGGAGGGGAAGTTCGACTTCGCCTGGCTCGACCGCGCGATTGCCGCCGCCCGGAGTCATGGCATGATGGTGGTGCTGGGCACCCCGACCGCCGCCCCGCCCGCCTGGCTCACCCAGAAATATCCCGACGTCCTGCGCGTCGATGAGGTCGGTACTCGTGCCGGTCATGGCGGGCGCCGGCAATTCTCCTTCGCCAGCAAGCGCTATCGCGATTTCTGCCGGATCATCGCGACCGAGATGGCCAAGCGTTATGGCCATAATCCCGCGGTGGTCGGGTGGCAGATCGACAACGAGATCGGCCCGCCCTCGTTCGACCCCGAGGCGGTCGTCGCCTGGCATGCTTTCCTGAAGGCGCGTTACGGGACAATCGACGAGCTCAACCGGCGCTGGGCGACCGAATATTGGAGCCAGCATTACAACGATTTCGGCCAGGTCCCGCTGCATGCCACCGGCCAGCAGAACCCCGGGCTGCTGCTCGATTTCAAGCATTTCGCCACCGCGACCTGGATCGATTATGTCCAGAACCAGGTACAGGCGATCCGCCCGCTGATCGACCCGCGCATGTTCGTGACGACCAACACGATGTTCTGGAACGCCGGCTTCGACCATTTCCAGATGCATCGCGGCTTGGATATTGCCGCGTGGGACAATTACATCCCCGACGGCCGGCCCGATTGGGTGGCGAACGGCGCCAATCACGATCTCGTCCATGGCTACAAGCAGCGCAATTTCTGGCTGATGGAGACGCAGCCTGGCCGCGTCGACTGGGTGCCGATCAACCGGGCGCTCGATCCCGGGCAGGTACGCGAGATGGCCTGGCAGGCGGTCGCGCATGGCGCCGATGCGGTGCTCTATTGGCAATGGCGCCCGGCGGCGAACGGACAGGAAACCTATCACGGCGCGGTGCTGGGGCAGGATGGCGAGTTCAATCCGATCCAACCCGAGATCGCGCGCACCGCCGGCGAATTGACCAAGGCCGCGCCGCTGCTCGCCGACACCGAGCCGGTCGCGCATGTGGCGATGATCTTTTCCTACGACAGCCGCTGGGCGATCGACCTGCAGCGCCACAATCGCGACTTCGACCCGGTCAAGGCGTTCACCGAATTCTATCGCCCGCTCCGCGTCCAGTCGCAGGGCGTCGCTATCCTGCCGGTCGACGCCGATCTGTCGCGTTATCCGCTGGTGGTCGCGCCCGATCTCAACGTTCTGACCGAAGCTCAGGCGCAATTGCTGGAGCGCTATGTGCGCGGGGGCGGCCATCTCGTGCTGGGCCCGCGCTCGGGCATGAAGGACGATACCGACGCGCTGTGGCCGCAACGCCAGCCGGGCCCGCTGGCCGACCTGCTCGGCGCCAAGGTCGCGCAATATTATGCGCTCGACCAGGGTGTCGGGATCACCGGCGGCATCGAGGGCAAGGCGACGATCTGGGCCGAGGCGCTGGTGCCCGACGCTAGCGACGTTCGCACCATCGCGACCTATCGCGACGCCGGCGGCTGGCTCGACGGCAAGGCGGCGATCGTCAGCCGCAAGGTCGGGCGCGGCAGCATCACTTATGTCGGCGCCTGGCTCGACACCGCGACCATGGCCAAGCTGGCAAGCAACCTGCTCGCCGACGCCGGTGTGTCGCCGATCGTCCGCGACGCCGATCCCGACCTCGAAATCGCCGAGCGCGCCGGCGCGGGCAAGCGCCTGCTGATCGTCATCAACCACGGCACGGTGCCGCATTCCTTCGCGCCGCCCGCCGGTGCGTCGCCGGCCGGCGGCGACTGGACGGACGGCCGGATCGCCGCGCATGGTGTGGCCTGGTTCACTCTCGCGCGCGGAGATCGCCCATGAAGCGTCACTATCTCGCTCTCCCTCTGTTCGGCCTGTGCCTGGTCGGCGCCGCCGCCACCGCGCCGCAACATTGGGTGCCGGGCTGGTCGGCGCCGCCGATCGGCTACGAGCCGAAGATCAAGGAAGCGCTCGGCCGTCCCTTCCATGACGAGACGGTGCGACAGGAAGTGCGCGCAGGCATCGCCGGGCAAACGCTGCGGGTGCGATTCAGCAACGAACTCGCCGACATGCCGATGCGGATCGGTGCGGCGACGATCATGCGGCTCGATGCGGACGGCAAGCCGGTCGCCGGTAGCGTCCGTCCGCTGACGTTCTCCAAAGCGACCGATACGCTGGTGCCAGCGCATGCGCCGATGCTGTCGGACCCGATCGCCTTTCCGGTCACCGCCGGCGAGCGGCTGGCGGTGACGGTCTATTTCCCGGATGAGGTCGCGCCGCCCGCGCACGCCCAGATGGTCGACGTCGCGGCGGGCAACGTCACCGGTTTGGTCGATCTCCCCAGCCCGACCCATGCTCGCGCCTCGGGGGTGGTCAGCGGGCTCGAGGTCGCAGGCACCGCTGCGACCCGCGTGCTCGTCACCTTCGGCGATTCGATCACCGAAGGCGCCGGCGCGTCGCGGGCGATGAGCTGGCCCGACCAGCTCGGCCGCCTGCTCGCTGCGAGTGCGGGCGGGCGCTGCTGGGCGATCGCCAACGAGGGGATCAGCGGCAACCGATTGTTGAGCCAGGGACGCGGGCCGAACGCGCTGTCGCGCTTCGACCGCGACGTGTTGTCGGTGCCGGGCGCGACGCATGTCGTGATCCTCGAGGGCATCAACGACATCGGCAAGGTAAAGGACCCGGCCAAGGACTGGCAGCCGCCCGCCGCCAGCCTGATCGCCGCGTACGAGCAGATGCTGGCGCGGGCCAAGGCGCGCGGGCTGAAGGTGATCATCGGGACGCTGCTGCCTTATGAAGGCGCGGCCTATGCCGATGCCGCCGGCGAGCAGCGGCGCGAGACGGTCAACGCCTGGATCCGCGCCAATGCGAAGCGCTTCGACGGGGTGATCGATTTCGACATCGCCATGCGCGAGCCCGGCAAGCCGACGGTGATGCGGTTGGCGGAGCAGATCGGGGACCATCTCCATCCGAACGATGCGGGTTATGCGACCATGGCGAAAACCGCGTTGCCGGTGATCATGGCGCAGGGGTGCCGGTAGCGGCCGGCTCCTGACGAAACCCTTCTCCCTTCGTCATCCCGGGCTTGTCCCGGGATCCGCCGTGCCGCGAGTCATGCCCTTCGTAACGGAAACTATGATGGGCGGCACGGCAGACCCCGGCACAAGGCCGGGGGTGACGGTTAGGTATTGAGGCGCGGTTTAGGCTGCCTCGAACCGGTAACGGCCCGAACCCACCGCCAGCACCGTCTGTCCGCCGCGCTCGACCGCAGCCGTGATCCCGACCGAGCGCAAAACCGGCGCTTCACCCTCGCGCAACCCCGATCGCCCAACCGGCAACCGCACCGTCGCCGTAGCCCCTGCGGGCACGTCGATTTCGAATCGCGTCTTCCCGCCCTCGCGTGACCACGCGCTCCGGATCGGCCCGAGCACCGAGTCATACCCCACCGCGACCCGCTCCAACCCCGGCACCAATTGCGGCGCCACCGTGATCGGCGGCACCCCGGCCTGCCAGAAATCGAGCTTGATCCCGCCCAGCCCCGAATACAGCCAGCCGAGCGCATGGCCGAGCATGAAGTGGTTCTGCGACCCGCCTTGCGCCGGATCCCAATTCTCGGTCAGCGCGGTCGCCCCGGCCATGATCTGCGCGCCGTAGCTCGGCGGATCGGTGCGCGAGAGCATCGCGTGGAGGACGTTCGACCGGCCATGCTCGCCGAGCGCGCGCACGACGTAATGGAAGCCGATATCGCCGGCGCTGACATGATCCTCACGCGCGCGGATGTTCGCGACCAGCGCGTCGAGCACGCGCCCCTCCTGCCCCGCCGGCACCATGCCGAGCGCGAGCGGCATCGCGTTGGCGGTTTGGCTGCCGGTATCGTAACTGCCTTTGTCGACATGGAAGAATGCGGTGTTGAACGCGGCCTTCACGCTTGCCGCGCGGCGGGCGTAATCGGCGACTTCAGCCGCCGGGCGACCGAGACGGCGCGCGATGTCCACCAGGCAGGTCAGCATCTGGTAGTAGGTGGCCGTGGCGGTCACCCCCATCGACGTGAGCTGGTTGCGTTTGCCGGGCTCACGCGGCGCGAGATCGAGCCAATCGCCGAGACCGTAGTCCACCA
>NZ_JBQCCN010000161.1:0-5212 GCF_051962185.1 Sphingomonas sp. | reverse complement strand
TGACCGCGGTGCTGGTGTCGGGGATGATCGCGCAAGGCGTCGCCGGCGACTACGTCTATTTTGGTATCGTCGGACAGACGCTGCCGCTCGGAACGGTGCTGGTCGTCGCGCCAGTCGCCGGCATCCTGGGAGGCGTGAGCGGCGGCTTGTTCTCCCGGCTGACCTTGTGGTTCGCGCGTGGCGGCGCTCGGCGAATCTCGGGCGGACATCCCTTGCTGCTCGCGGCCGCGGCCGGCCTCATCGTTGCGATGCTGGGCATTTGGACGGGCACGACCTGGGGGACCGGATATGCGCCTGCGCGCGCGATGATCCAGGGTCAGGACACCTCGCTGTGGTTCGGCGCGGCCAAGTTCGCGAGCACGCTGGTGACGACCGGGGCGGGATTGCCGGGCGGTATCTTCTCGCCGAGCCTGGCGACCGGCGCGGGCGTCGGCAATATGCTCCACGCGCTGTTTCCGCAAGAGCCGGCGGGTGCCGTGATCCTGCTCGGCATGGTCGCCTATTTCACCGGCGTGGTCCGGGCGCCGCTGACCGCGGTCGTCATCATTTCGGAAACCACCGGCAGTCGGGGATTGATGCTGCCGTTGCTCGCCGCCGCGATCATCGCCGAGGGCGCCGCCGCCCTGGTTTGCCGCGAACGGCTCTATCACGGGCTCGCCGCCGGGTTTCTGCCCAAAGAACGAGAGGATTAGAGCGAGCCGGGCAATTCGCTCTTATCCCGATGCAACAAACCGTTTCCGCCTCGGCGCTTGATCCCGAGCGACGAACGGCCCACATCGCAGCCATGTTGATCGAAACCGAAGCTACGCCCAACCCCGCGACGCTCAAGTTCCTGCCCGGACGGACGGTGATGGACGCCGGCACGCGCGACTTCGCGACGCCGGAGGAAGCCGACGCTTCGCCGCTGGCCGAGGCCCTGTTCAACCTGGGCGACGTGACCGGCGTGTTCTTCGGCAAGAATTTCGTCTCGGTGACCGCGGCGCCGGGCGTCGACTGGCCCGGTCTCAAGCCCGACGTGCTGGCGATCCTGCTCGACCATTTCTCGGCCGGCATGCCGTTGTTCAAGCCGGCGTCCGCCGCCGGCATCAGCGTTCCCGGCGATGACGAGGGCCTCGCCGACGATCCTGCCGATGCCGATATCGTCGCGCAGATCCGCGAATTGATCGACACCCGCGTCCGCCCGGCGGTGGCGAACGATGGCGGCGACATCATCTATCGCGGGTTCGACAAGGGTAAGGTCTATCTGCGCATGCAGGGCGCGTGCTCGGGCTGTCCGTCGTCGACCGCCACGCTCAAGAACGGCATCGAGCAATTGCTCAAATATTACGTTCCCGAAGTCACCGAGGTTCGCGCGGTCTGACCGCCGGCCCAGCGCCGCCATTTTCATCCGAAGGGAAAAGTCATGGGCACGCCGCTCAACGACGACGCACTCGACACGATCTTCCGCACCGCGCGGACCTACAACGGTTATACTGATGCGCCGGTCAACGAGGACGACATCCGCGCGATCTACGAACTGGTGAAGATGGGGCCGACCTCGGCCAACCAGCAGCCGGCGCGTTTCACCTGGCTGCTCAGCCAGGAAGCCAAGGACAGGCTCGCGACCCATGCCAGCGCAAACAATGCCGACAAGATCCGCAAGGCGCCGGCGGCGGTGATCATCGCCTATGACAAGGAATTCCACGAGCATCTGCCCGAATTCTTTCCGCACGTCGACGCGCGGCCGTGGTTCTCCGAACCGGTCTCACGGGAGCGGCACGCCTTCCTCAACTCGACGCTGCAGGCGGCCTATTTCATTATCGCCGCGCGCTCGCTCGGCTTCGATACCGGACCGATGACCGGGTTCAATAACGCGGCGGTCGACGAGGCGTTCTTCGCCGACCAGCCCAATTTGCGCTCGACGATCCTCTCGACGCTCGGCCATGGCGATCCCGCCAGCATTTTCGGCCGCCTCCCGCGCCCGGCGTTCGAGAAGTTCAACACTGTTCTCTGAGCAAATCTCGGGCAAAAAACGTCGCCCCGGCGCAAGCCAGAGTCTCAAGCCTCTTGAGATACCGGCTTGCGCTGGCATGACGGTGTGATGCGCACGCTCGTCATCGAAACCGCCACCGCCGCTTGCTCCGTGGCCTTGGTCGAGGCCGGCGCGGTGGTCGCGTCGGCGCACGAAGTGGTCGGGCGCGGCCATGCCGAGCGGCTGGTGCCGATGATCGCCGCGCTGCCCAGCGGCGGCCGCGCCGACGCGGTGCTGGTCGATTGCGGCCCGGGCAGCTTCACCGGCATCCGCGTCGGCATCGCCGCGGCGCGCGGGCTTGGTCTCGGTTGGGGCGTCCCGGTCCACGGTTTCTCGTCGCTGCCGCTCGTCGCTGCCGCCGCTTTCGCCGCCGATGCGGACCTCGACCGGCTTGCCGTCGTGCTGGAAGGTGGGCATGGCGAGGTCTTCATGCAGCCCTTCGCCCGTTATCCCCTTGCCGCGACCGCCGATTTCGCTTCGCTTCCGCCCGCAGAGGCCATGGCGCGGATCGAGGGAACAGCGGTCGGCAATGGCGTGCGCTTCCTGGCGTCGGGCGGACGCGACGTGCTGCCCAACGCGGCCGATGTCATCCTGCTACCGGCCGAGCAAATCCAATTGCCACCACGCCCGATCTATGGCCGCGCGCCAGACGCCAAGCCGATGGCGCCGGACACGGTCGGCGCATGAGCACGGCGGCGATCGACCTTCGCGAGGGCGATGTCCGCGATCTCGACCGCGTCGACCGCATCATGGCCCATGCCTTTGACCCGCGCTGGGGTGAAGCCTGGACGCGCAACCAGGTGATCGGGATTCTGGCGGTGCCGGGCGTCTGGCTGACGATCGCCGAGCTGAACGGCAAGGCGGTCGGCTTCGCGCTGACGCGCGGCGTGCTCGACGAGGCCGAATTGCTGTTGCTCGCCGTCCTGCCCGAGGCCCGCCGCCGCGGCGTCGGCGCGGCCTTGTTGCGCGGGCTAGTCGCCGATTGTGCGACTCGCAAGATTTCGGCCGTTCATCTGGAAGTCCGCGCCGGCAATGACGCGATCAAATTGTACAGCAATTCTGGCTTTTCCAAGATAGGTGAACGCCGCGACTACTATCGCGGTCCTGATGGGCGAACTTATTCGGCGCTAACGCTTCATCGCAAGATCGCGTGAAATAATCGCGATTGATCCGGGTTAATCCTTGCACTCCTACCCAATATGGATCAAAGCCGCGCGGCGTTGGGGGATCGCACTCATTCGTTCAGGGTCGAAGGAATCAAGATGGAAAACACCAACGATATGCAGGAAACCTTGGTCACGTTGACCGCCGATATTGCCGCGGAATATCTCGGCAACAACAACGTCGCGGTTTCGGATATCGAACTGGTCATCCAGAACATCTATCGCGGCTTGTCGCGGCTGGCGCCGCAGGCGCCCGCCCCTGAGCCCAAGCAGGAGCCGGCGGTGTCGATCCGCGCGTCGATCAAGCCGGACTACATCGTCTGTCTCGAAGACGGCAAGAAGCTCAAGATGCTCAAGCGCCACCTGATGACGCACTATCAGATGACGCCGGAACAGTACCGCGCCAAGTGGAACCTGCCCGCCGACTATCCGATGGTCGCGCCGAACTATGCCGAGCAGCGCCGCAGCCTGGCGAAGAAGATCGGCCTGGGCACCAAGCGCCGCAAGAGCAAGTGATCGATTGGACGTGGATCGCCCGACGGGCGATCTCGACCGTGCGGGGCACGGTCGATCCAACCGCTCCGGTGAAGCCGGAATGACCAGGAAAGGGCCGGGATCAATCCCGGCCTTTTCTTCTTTCATGGATGGCATTTGCTAATCTTCCCCCGCCAGGGGGAGAATTAACCGCGGATCGCGTCGCTAATTGCGAATCACTCTCTTCTTTCGCAACAAGGGTGATGCGCCTATATCCGCCCGATGGCGCGCAAGATCGACCTCGAAGCTCTTTGTCACGAAAAAGGCCTGCGCATCACCGACCAGCGCCGGGTCATCGCGCGCGTGCTGAGCGAGGCGGAGGATCATCCCGACGTCGAGAAGGTCTATGCCCGCGCCTCGGCGATCGATCCCGGCATCTCGATCGCGACGGTGTACCGCACCGTCCGCCTGTTCGAGGAAGCGGGCATCCTCGACCGCCACGATTTCGGCGACGGCCGCGCCCGCTACGAGCCCGCGCCCGAGGCCCATCACGATCACCTGATCGACGTCGAGACCGGCAAGGTCATCGAATTCGTCGATCCCGAGCTCGAACAGCTCCAGAAGCAGATCGCGGAGAAGCTCGGCTTCCGCCTCGTCGATCACCGGATGGAGCTCTATGGAGTCAGCCTCTCCCGCAAGGATTGAGGCGGCTCGGGGCAACCCGCAGCCTATCTCGTTTGGAGGACGCCTGCGCATCTGGCGACGCGGCGGCGGTATGGTCGCCGGGCTGATCCTGTTCGTGCCGCTGCATTATCTATGGCGGCTGTTCCGGCTGAGCTCGCCCTGGCCGCGGATGTTCCTGGCCTGGGCCGGCTATTGTTCGGGCGCGCGGGTCGAGCGGATCGGGACGCCGCTCCGCCGTGACGTCTTCTACATCTCCAATCATTGCAGCTGGATCGACATCCTCGCGATCGCCGGCGCGAGCGGCACCGCGTTCGTCGCCAAGGCCGAGCTGCGCAAGGCGCCGGTGGTGGGCTGGCTGTCGACGCTCAACCGCACCGTCTTCGTCTCGCGCGAGGATCGGCTGGGCGTCGCGGAACAGATCAACCGGCTGCGCGACGCGCTGGCCGAGAATTGGTCGGTCACCGTCTTTCCGGAGGGCACGACCACCGACGGCCGCTCGCTGCTGCCGTTCAAGTCGCCCCTGCTCAAGGTGCTCGAGCCGCCGCCGGCGGGCGTGCTCGTCCAGCCGGTGCTGCTCGATTACGGCGCGGTCGGGCCCGATATCGGCTGGATCGGCGACGAGCACGGCAAGGACAATGCACTGCGCGTGCTCGCCCGCAGGGGCAGCTTCCCGCTGCGCATCACCTTCCTCGACCCGTTCGACCCGCGCGAATTCCCCGGCCGCAAGGCGATCGCCGCCGAGAGCCTGCGCCGCATCCGCGAAGCGCTGGCCGAGGTGATCGGGCACGACGTGCCGACCTTCATCGGACATGATGTCTGGGCCGGAAAAACTCCTCCCCGGGACGGGGAGGGGGACCAAGACGCGAAGCGGCTTGGTGGA
>NZ_JBQCCN010000160.1:0-2792 GCF_051962185.1 Sphingomonas sp. | reverse complement strand
AGGGGCAAGCGTGCCCCAGAAGGGCAAATTGGTGTCCCAGTCGAAATGCCGGTCGAGCGGCGATGCGGCGCCGTTGATCCAGACGCCGCGCAAATGGTCCTTGCCGGCCAGCAGCACTTCCGCGCGGACCAGATCGGCGGGCGCGTCGAAATCGAGGCGGAAGGCATGGGGCCGGTCGTCGAGCGCCGTCTCGCTCCATATCCAGGCGAGCCCGGCGGCGCGGTCGGCGGCGGCATTCTCGTCCTCGGCCTCGATCCACTCGGCGTGCCAGGATTCGGGCGACGTCAGTCCGGTCTCGAACCAGGCCGGCGCCGAACGCGCGGTGGCGCCGGTATCGTCGGTCGCCTCGACCGACCACCAGATGCGCTGCATTGGGCCTAGGGCAGGGCCGCCATAAGCGATGTCGAAGGTCGCATCGCCGGCGATCTCACCGCTATCCCACAGCAGCACGCCGCCATCGAGCGCCTCGGCGCTGGTGGCGGCACGCAGGCGATAGCTTGCCTGGACCGCGCCCGGCCGATCACTCTCGATCCGCCACGACAGGCGCGGACGCTCGATGTCGGTGCCGAGCAGGTCGGTGGTATATTCGGCGCGCAGATCGACGATGCGCATGGTCAGAGCGCCAGTCCCAGACGATAGAGGCGGTTGGCGTTGCCGGCGAACATGGCGCGGCGCTCGTCGTCGGTGAAGTCGGCGAGGATCGCATTGTACCCATCGAGATGCTGGTCGAACCCGCCGAACAATTTGTCGGTCGGAAAATCGCTCGCGATCATCGCGCGGTCGGTGCCGAACAGGTCGATCGTCTCGAGCGCATAGCTCCGCATCTGCTCGATCGTCCATGGCCGGAAGGCGAAGCCGATGCCCGAGATCTTGACCGCGACATGCGGGATCGCGGCGAGCGCGCGCATGCCCGTCCGCCATTCCTCGCGGCCCGCTTCGCCGACCATCATGCCGGCATGGTTGATCATCACCGGTACCTCGGGGTGCCGCTCGATCAACGGCGCGAGGCCCGGAAATTGCCCCGGATAGGCCTGGAGATCGAAGCTCAGCCCGTACTTGCCGAGCAGCGCGAAGCCGGCCGCCCAGGCCGCGTCACCGGTCACGTCGCGCGGCGTGTAGGTGCGCACCGGGTCGGGATGCCAATTGACGATATGCCGGATGCCGCGCACCGAACGTCGTTCGGCATGCGCGGCGAGCAAGGCCTCGACGTTCGGATCGTCGAGCGCGGCGAAGGCGACGATCGCGTTCGGCATGCCGCGCGCGTCGCTCATCGCCTGCAGCCAATCGGTTTCCTTCAGCGCGTCCGCCGGGTCGGCGCCGGCATCGATATGGACGATGCCGTGCACGTCCCAGCCGCCCGCATCGGCCAGATAGTCGTTGAGCCCGTAATCCCTGGCGATCGGCTCGACGCTGCCGTTCGGGCCGTCCTCCGCGAATGGCGGCATCAGCCAGGGATAGCGGACGTGCGACAGGTCCCAGAGGTGGACGTGCGCGTCGACGAAGGGCAGCCGATCGGTCATGTCAGAAGGTCGTGCGCCCGCCCGACGTGTCGAAGGTCGAGGCGGTGGTGAAGCTGCATTCCTCGCTCGCCATGAAGCAGACCATCGCCGCGGATTCGGCGACTTCGCCGAGCCGGCCCATCGGGATCTTCGAGCGCATGTAATCGACCTGGCTCTGCGGCAATTGCGCCAGGATCGGGCTCTCGAACGTCGCCGGGGTCAGCGAATTGACGATCACGCCCTTGCCGGCGAGTTCCTTGCCCAAGCTCTTGGTGAAGCCGATCACGCCCGCCTTCGACGCCGAATAGGCACTGGCGTTGGGATTGCCTTCCTTGCCCGCGACCGAGGCGATGTTGACGATGCGGCCATAGCCGTTGGCCAGCATGAACGGCACGATGGCGCGGTTGCAGTAGAACAGGCCGTTCAAATTGATGTCGATCACCCGCTGCCAGCTGTCGATCGGGAATTCGTGCACCGGCACGGTCGCGCCGGTGATGCCCGCCGAGCAGACCAGCACGTCGACCTTGCCGAGCGCGGCGGCGCTGGCCTTGGCCGCCGCCTCGACTGCGGCGGGATCCGAAACGTCGAGTGCCTGCACGTCGACGGCGCCGATCTCGTCCTTCGCGGCGGCCAGCGCTTCGGGATTGAGATCCCACAACGCGACCGTGCCACCTTCCTCGACGATGCGCCTGGCGACGGTCTTGCCGAGGCCGGACGCGCCGCCGGTGACGATCGCCGCGCGTCCGGCGAAGCGGCCCGCATAAACGCTCACTTGCCGGCGTCCCAGGCGACGAATTCCTGCCGCTGCTCGCCGAGTTTCTCGATACCGAGTTCGACCACGTCGCCGGCCTTCAGATACCAAGGCTCGGGCTTCTGGCCGAGGCCGACGCCCGGCGGCGTGCCGGTGGTGATGTCGTCGCCCGGCAGCAGGGTCATGAATTGCGAGCAATAGGCCACGATCTGCGCGACGGTGAAGATCATCGTCTTGCTGCTGCCGTTCTGCATCTTCCTGCCGTTGACCGACAGCCACATTCCGAGGTTCTGCGGATCGCCCACTTCGTCGGACGTCACCATCCACGGGCCGATCGGGCCGAAGGTCGGGAAGCCCTTGCCCTTGTCCCAGGTCAGACCGCGCTCGATCTGCCAATGGCGTTCGGAGACGTCGTTGACCACGCAATAGCCGGCGACATGGTCGAGCGCGTTCGCCTCGTCGACGTACGAGGCGGCGGTGCCGATCACCACGCCCAGTTCGACTTCCCAATCGGTCTTCTTCGAGTCCTTCGGGATGGTGAC
>NZ_JBQCCN010000159.1:0-15659 GCF_051962185.1 Sphingomonas sp. | reverse complement strand
GACGATCCCTCGCTGAGCTTCGACTTCCCCAATCCGGAGGAATTGCGCCCGCCGCTGATCACGCTCGACATGGCGGCGGTCGGTTATGGCGAGACCGCGATCCTCAAGCGGCTCAACTTGCGGCTCGATCCCGACGATCGCATCGCGTTGCTCGGCCGCAACGGCAACGGCAAGACCACGCTCGCCCGCTTGCTGGCGGCGCAACTCGCGCCGATGGAAGGCGCGATGAACGCGACCGGGCGTATGAAGGTCGGCTATTTCACCCAGTACCAGGTCGAGGAACTCGATACCGGCGACACGCCGCTCCAGCACATGACGCGGACGATGAAGAACTCGACCCCGGGCGCGGTGCGGGCGCAGCTCGGGCGGTTCGGCTTCTCGGGCGACAAGGCGACGACCCAGGTCGGCAAGCTCTCGGGCGGCGAGCGGGCGCGGCTCGCGCTGGCGCTGATCACGCGTGACGCGCCCCATCTCCTCATCCTCGACGAGCCGACCAACCATCTCGACGTCGACGCGCGCGAGGCTTTGGTCCAGGCGCTCAATGCCTATTCGGGCGCGGTGGTGATCGTCAGCCACGACCGCCACATGATCGAGATGAGCGCCGACCGGCTGGTGCTGGTCGACGGCGGCACCGCGAAGGAATTCGACGGCAGCCTGGACGATTACATCGCCTTCGTCCTCGCCAAGGAGCCGGCGTCCGAAGGCGCGTCGGAGTCCAAGGTCAGCCGCAAGGACGCCCGCCGCGCCGCTGCCGAGGCGCGCGAGCAGAGCCAGCATCTGCGCAAGGCGGCCAAGGCGGCGGAAGCCGAACTCGCGAAGCTCACCGAGCAGCGCAGCGCGATCGACCGCGCGATGTTCGACCCCTCTTCCGCCGCGGCCGACCTCACCAAGCTGACGATGACCGACCTGATGAAGCGCCGCGCCGACGTCGAGGCGAAGATCGAGGCGGCCGAGACGGTCTGGATGGAAGCCAGCGAAAAGCTCGAAGCGGTCGCGGCTTAGATTCCCTCTCCCTGGGGGAGAGGGAGTGTTAGCGCCGTCGCGCACCCCTCCGTCATCCCAGCGAAAGCTGGGATCTCAAGCCGTATCGCGCCAACGCCCGAGACCCCAGCTTTCGCTGGGGTGACGACCATGACGTGTCCACATTGGCGATTCGCCCCCCGCCCTTCACCATGATAGGCTCCCGTCAAACCGGCCACAGCCGGGCGCAGGAGGAGAGGGCCTGATGCAGCAATTGAGCGCGCAGGATGCGTCGTTCGTCTATCTCGAAACCCCGCACACGCCGATGCATATCGGATCGGTCGGCATCTACGATCCGTCGACCGCGCCCGGCGGGTTTGTGCGGTTCAAGGACATCCTCCGCTTCATTGCCAGCCGATTGCAGGGCGCGCGCAGTTTCCGCCAGCGGCTGGTCCGCGTACCGTTCGACGTCGATCATCCCTATTGGATCGAGGATCCCGAATTCGACCTCGAATTCCACGTCCGCCATATCGCGTTGCCCAAGCCCGGCGACTGGCGCCAGCTCTGCATCCAGGTCGCACGCCTCCATGCCCGGCCGATGGACCTGACCAAGCCGCTCTGGGAATTCACCGTGGTCGAGGGGCTCGACAACATCCCCGGTCTGCCGCCCGGCTGTTTCGCGCTCGTCTCCAAGGTGCATCACGCGGCGATCGACGGCATGTCGGGGGTCGAGATGTCGGCGGCGGTCCACGACGTCGACCCAAGGATGTCGGCGCCCGACAAGCCCGATAGCTGGCAGCCAGAGAACATGCCGCGCGTCGCCGAATTGCTGACCCGCAGCTATTTCAACAATCTGCTCCAGCCCATGCGCATCGCCGAGACGATCGGCCGCTCGCTGCCCGGCATGGCGCGGCTCGCGGTCCAGGCCGGCAAGGGCGACGTGTCGCTCAAGAACACCCGCCCCGCGCCCAAGACGCGGTTCAATGGCAAGGTCTCGGCGCACCGGGTGTGGGACGCGGTGCCGTTCAAGCTGGCCGAGGTGCGCGCGGTCAAGGACGTGATCCCCGGCGCGACGGTCAACGACGTCATCCTGACCGTGGTCGGCGGCGCGCTCCGCACCTATCTGCTCGGCAAGGACGAATTGCCCAAGGAAACGCTGACCGCGATGGCGCCGATCTCGGTGCGGCAGGAAGGCGAGAAGGCGGCGCTCGGCAACCTCGTTTCGGCGATGGTGGTCGGGCTTGGCACGCAGATCGCCGATCCGCTCGAGCGGCTGCGCTTCGTCCATGGAGAAGCGGTCAATTCCAAGGCGATGACCAATGCGGTCGGCGCCAAGAATTTGGCCGATTACAGCCAGTTGATCCCCTCCGGCCTCGCCGGTTTGGGCGCGCGGCTCTACACCCGGGTCGGCGCCGCCAACATGCACGCGCCGGCGTTCAATTGCGTCGTCACCAACATTCCGGGCCCGCGCGTACCGCTCTATTTCTGCGGCGCGAAGATGCTGGCGATGTACGGCACCGCGCCGGTGTTCGACTCGATGGGGCTGATCAATCCGGTCTATTCTTACGGCGACACGATCGCGGTATCTTTCACCGCCGACCGCGACATGCTGCCCGATCCGGACAATTATGCCGCGGCGCTGCGCCAATCGTTCGAGGAGCTGAAAGCCGCAGCCGCCAACCCGCGCGGCGCCAACGAGAACAAGCCTGCCGCGAAACCCAAGGCCGCGCCGAAAGCCGCGGCGACCAAAACGCCGGCCAAGCCAGCCGCCAAGCGGACATCCGCCAAACCAACAACAAAGCCCGCCGCGCGGGCCCCTCGCGCCAAAGGAGCGAAATGATGGCGAAGAAGGTCAAGGACGCGATCGACACCGGCGCCAAGCATGCGAAGAGCGCCGCGGACAAAGCCGCGAAGCGCGCCAAGGATGCGACGGACAAGGCCGCCGATGCGACCAAGAAAGCCGCCGAGCGCGCGGCGAAGGCGACGAAGGACGCGACCGACAAGGCAGCCGCGCGAGCCAAGGACGCCGCCGACCGCGTCGAGGGTGCGGGGGAGAATTTCAAGAAGTCGGGGGAGAAATTGAAGGCCTCGGGCGAGAAGATCGCCAAGCAGAGTTCCGCGGTCAGCATGAAAATGCTCGAGCAGGCGGAGGAGAACACCCGCCAGGCCTTCGCCGCGATGCGCGCCGCGGCCAACGCCAAGAACCCGGCGGAAGTGGCGAAGATCCAGGGCGACTATCTCAAGCAACAAGGCGCCCGCTCGCTCACCCATGCGCGCGAGATCGGGGAATTGATCATGCAGTTCGGCCGGGACGCGATGGGGAAGAAATAGGGCTGTATAAAAAGCCCCTCCCCTTCAGGGGAGGGGTTGGGGTGGGGGAGTAGCTCTCCCCGGCCAGCGCCCAGGCAGTGAGCTTGCCGTATCGAGAAGCTGATGCGCGACACCATCGATATTCGAGATGACGTCGAAAGTGCCGAAACGTATGACCTTAAATCCGAGAGCCCTCAGACGCGCATCGCGTGATGCGTCGCTTAGATCATCGTGCGTGTCGCCATCGACTTCCACACACAGACCGATGGCTGGACAGAAGAAGTCGACGATCGCTTGAGCTTCGAACACGACGTGCTGACGGCGAAATTTGAAGCCGTCGAGTTGCCCGTTGGACAGGGATCGCCACAATCTTTTCTCAGGTTCGGTCGGGTTGCGGCGCATTTCGTGAGCCCGCCTCAGAAGTTCGGCTTCGGTGGCCATCGACTCCCCCACCCCCACCCCTCCCCTGAAGGGGAGGGGCTATCGCTTCACTTCACGCTCACGCATGCCCCGCCGACGGATAGACCAGCGCGCGCAATCCCGTCCGTTCGAACGGATGCCAGTCGCCCTCGACCTGCGCCAGCCGGTCGGCCACTGCGTAGAGCACGCTGGCATTGACCCCCAGCCCGCAATGGCTGCCATAGACCTCGATATTGTCGCTGGTCGGGCCGATCTCCTCGCAGCAATTCTGCCAGGCGACGACGCCGTCGGCGCGCGAATAGATCGCGGTCGAGGGGACCGGCGGCGGTGCCGACACCTCGTTCAATTGCGCCTTGGTGTGCGCATCGTCGATCTTCTGCCCTGTCAGCATCTCGTAGGCGCGCCAGACGTTCGAGGCCTTGGGACTGCCGGAAAAGGGCGAGCCCAAGGTGATGACCTGGCGCACCGCGTGCGGGATGCGCTTGGCCGCCAGCCGGGCCATCACGCCGCCCAGGCTCCAGCCGACCAGGCTGACCGTCTTCCCCGTCGCCTCATGGATTTCGAGAATCCGCGCGATCAATTTCTCGCCATGCCGCCCGATCGCCTTGGGCCCGAGGTTGCGGCCGAGTTCCCAGGCATGCGCGTCATAGCCCAAGCCGTTGAGGAACCCGCGCAGCACCGCGGTCGAGCGGTCGCTGGTCACGAAGCCCGGCAGCACCATCACCGGATGCCCGTCGCCGCGCGGCGCGGCCGCGAGCAAGGGCGCCGCCCAGGGTAAGGCCCCGAGTTCGGCGAGCGCGCGCGGCACTTCGGTCAGCGCGAGCAGCGCCGAGGGCGGTTTGGTCTGGATATCGGTCTGTGGCATGGTGTTTCTCATCCGGTGACTACGCACCGCCCCCTTCATTCGATCCCGGTCGCGGCATGGAGCGCCGCCACCCGCGCGGCGTCGTAGCTCAGGATGGCGACATCGTGGCTGCGGCCATCGGCGCCCCTGACCTGGTCCTTGAGCATCGCCTCCGCACGGAATCCGACGCCTTCGAACAAGGCGATCGACCCGGTCTGATCGACCGTCATCCGCGCGACCAATTTGGCGAGCCCACGCTCCTTGGCGATCATGAAGATACCCTGGAGCAGATCGCTGCCCAACCCCGCGCCGCGCCGGCCAGCCGCGACCAGCAGCCGCACTTCCCCGACATGCGCGCTCCAGCTCAGCGGGTCGCGGACCAACGCCGCGGTCGCGACGATCGTACCGTCATCCTCGGCGATCAAACTGTCGATCTCACCGTCCTCGATCGCCTTCAGCCAGGCGGCGACCACACGCGGCTCGCGCACGTCGCGGCTGAGGAACAGCAGATCGTGCTCGGGCAAGGCGCGGGCGAAGGCGACCATCGCCTCGGCATCGCCGGGCCGGAAGCGGCGGATGGCATGGCTCATATCGATCGCACTCCCAGCCACTCGACCAGATTGGGCCACAGCCGCTTGATCGCATTGCCGCCGGCGACCAGACTGACATGCCCGCCCTTCAGCACGATCTCGTTCTTGTCCCGGGAGCGGATCATGCCGATCAGCGGCGCCGAGGCGGCGGTCGGCACGATGTGGTCGTGCTCGGCCGCGACATGGAGGAACGGCACCGTGATATTGCCGAGATCGACGCGGCGCCCGCCGACCTCCAGCGTGCCTTCGAGCAGTTGGTTGCCCCACATGAGCTTCTTGGTGGTCTGGCGGAAATATTCGCCCGCCAGCGGCAATATGTCGGCCGACCAGCGATCGAACATGCGATACGATTTCACGAAATCGTCGTTCCACAGATTGTCGTAGAGCCGGATATTGCCCGCCGCGCGCTGGCCGGGGCGCAGCATGTCGAACGCGGTGTACAGATAATCGCCGGGGCAATTGCCGAACGTGTCGACCAGCCGGTCGACGTCGAAGAAGCGGCGGTCGGCCCAGCTCTGAAACATCTCCATCTTCGAGAAGTCGACCGGCGTGGTGAAAGTGACGAGATTGGCCAGCCCGCTGTCCGGATGGAGCGCGGCCCAGAGCAGCGACAAGACGCCGCCGAAGCAATAACCGACGACAGTCAACTCGTCCTCGCCGCTTTCCGCCTTCACCCGCGCGACCGCGCTCGGCAGGAAGTCGAGGATGTAGCTTTCCAGGCTGAGCCCGCGCTCGTCGGCGCGCGGCGCGTCCCAGTCGAGCATGAACACGTCGAAGCCCGCGTCGAGCAGATATTCGACCAGGCTCTGCCCGGGCACCATGTCGAAGATATAGCCGCGATTGGTCGTCGCCATGACCAGCAGCAGCGGCACGCGATACACGTCGTCGGTACGCGGATGATAATGATAGAGCCGCATCGTGCCGCGCTCGATCAGCACGTCCTTGGGCGTCGCGCCGAGCGTCGGGCCGCCGGTCTGGAAATACTCCAGCCCCTTCAGATTGCGCTGCATCGCCCGTTCGAACTCACGCGCGGCGGCGTCGGCGAGATCGAAGGGGGCGGTCGCCATTCCTATCCGGCCTGTGGCGGCTTGCGGGTGCGGCGGGGCTTGGGTCGCGCCGGGCGGTCCGGCTTGCCGCCGAGCAGCCCCTCGATCCGGCCAAGCTGGTCCTCGATCCGCGCGAGGCGGCCCGACAGATCCTCGATTTCGGCGCGGCTCGGCATGTTGGCGGCGGCGAGCGCGCGGGCCATCATTGCGCTGACCGCTTCCTGCGTGTTCATCGTCGCGGCGCCGGCGCCGTGCATGGCACGGGCGAATTCGTCGGATCGGGCGAAGTCGCCCCCGACCTTGTTCGCCATCTTCTCCCATTCGCCCAGCATCTCGCGAAAGAACGCTGCCGGGTCGGTGCTAGTCATGCCGGCATCCTGAGTCGCGTTGCCGGGGACGTCAAGCGGACATTTCCGTCGTCACCCCGGACTTGTTCCGGGGTCCAACGCTCCACACGCGACTCCAACCATTGTCGCACGTCGGATGCCGGAACAAGTCCGGCATGACGGTGGAGTTATTTGGGACAAGCGGCGCCTGTTTCGACCCACGCCCGGGTCAGCGCCCCGAACTCGGCCTGCGTACCCGGCGCGGGCTTGCGGCCCGGGCCCGGATGCCAACCCCAGCCGACCAGATCGTCCTTGGCATTATGCTCGACGATCCGGTCGAGACTCAGTCCGCCGTTCCGCTTCGGATCCTTGATCACCGCGCAGATCTGGCCGAGCGTCAGCCCCTGCCAGGCCATCGACCGCGGTGCGAGATGCCATTTGTCGTTGCCCGGTACCGACCCGCCGCCATTGCCGAACGGCGCGTTGCGCGGGCCGTGGCAAGTCGCGCATTCCATCCCCGCCGCGCCGAACCCGTCGGGCCCGCGCGTGACCGGCGGCGAATGGAGCAGCATCGCGTCGCCCTGGGTCGGGCTGTCGGTGCGCGGATGGCAATTGAGGCAGCGCGGCGACATCAGCACCTTGCCCATCTCGGTGAAGATCGCGACCGACCGCGCGTTGCGATCGGCGATGCCGGCGAAGGCGCTGGCGGGCCGCAAACCGGACGCCTCGCCGCCGCGGGCAATCGACAAGGGCAGGATGATCGCCGCCGCGATCAAGGCGAACAGGCCGAAGCGCGGGAGCGAGATCATGCCTTTTCTCCCAACACCGCAAGGTTGGACGGATGCGCGAAAGGCAAGCGGTCGACCACCTTGCCGGTCAGCCGGCGCCAGGCGTTGGCCACGGCGGGTGCCGCAGGCGGCAGGCCGGGCTCGCCGATCCCGGTCGGTTCGACGTTCGACTTGACGATCGCCACCTCGACATCGGGCATCTCGCCGATCCTCAGGCTGCGGTACGTGTCGAAATTCGACTGCTGCACCACGCCGCTCTCGCCGAGCGTGATCTCGGCATAGAGCGCATGGCCCAGGCCGTAGCCGATCCCGCCTTCGACTTGAGCACGGATGACATTGGGATTGACCGCGACGCCGCAATCGACCGCCGCCCAGACCTTGTGGACCTTGGGCAGGCCGCCGGCGCCGACCGACACCTCGGCGATCTGCGCGACATAGGATCCGAAGCTCTTGTGAAAGGCCAGCCCGCGCGCTCGGCCGGCCTTGGCGGTCAGTCCGCCGGCAAGCTCGGCGACGCGCCGCAGCACCGCCCTGGAGCGGTCTTCCTTCATCATCGCCAGCCGCGCCGCGATCGGATCCTGTCCGCCGAGCGCGATCAGCCGGTCGAGGAAGGTCTCCATGACATAAGCCGTGTGGGTGTTGCCGACCGACCGCCACCACAGGGTCGGTACGCCGTTCTTCATCACGTTCACGCCGACGCGGTAATTGGGAAAGGCATAGGCCGCCTTGGTCAGTCCTTCGGTCATCGATTCGTCGAATGGGTCCTTGGGATTGTAAAACGGCGTGCCGATCATGAACGACTGGCCGGTGGTGACGATGTCGATCGCGACGATCGCGCCCTTGGCATCGACCCCGCCGCGCACCTTGTGGACCATCAACGGGCGATAGCGGCCGCCGGCGAGATCGTTCTCGCGCGTCCACATGTGCTTGACCGGGCGCGTTCCGCCGAGCGCCTTGACCGCTTCCGCGGATTCGACGGCGTGCCCCATGTCGGGCGTGGCGCGGCGGCCGAAGCTGCCGCCGGCATATTGTTCGTGAAGCGCCATCCCCTCGAACGGCACGCCGAGCACGCCCGCCACCGCGCGCGTGTCGCCGACCTGGAACTGGCTGCCGCACCAAAAATCGGCGCCGCCGGCCCGAGGCTCGATCACTGCGTCGAGCGTCTCCATCGGCGCATGCGCCAGGAACGGGAAGATGTAAGTCGCCTCGATCGTCCTGGCGGCGCCCGCCAGCCCCTTGGCGGCATCGCCATTCGCCTCGCATTGCGTGCCGGGATTGCCGGCCTGGGCGAGATAGTCGCTCAGCATCTTCTCGGTCGAGCGCGTCTCGGCCTGGCTCACGTCCCAATCGACCGACAGCGCGGCGCGTCCCTTCATCGCCGCATAGGTGTCCCTGCCGTAAACGACGACGCCTTGCGGGATCGCCTTGACCGCGACCACGCCGGGGACGGCCAATGCCGCCTTGTCGTCGAACGATTTGACCTTGCCGCCGAACGCCGGCGGATGCTCGATGACCGACACCAGCATGTTCGGCCGTTTGACGTCCATGGTGAATTGCGCGGCGCCGGTCGATTTGATCAGGCTGTCGACCTTGGTCACGTCGGTGCCGATCAGCGTCCATTGATCGGGAGTCTTGAGCACCGGCTTCTCGGGCACCGGCATCGTCGCCGCGACCGCCGCCAGCTCGCCGAAAGTCGCTTTCCTGGCGCCATGGCTGACCACGCCCCTGGCAACGTTGATCTCGCCGGCCGGCACGCTCCAGGTCTTGGCCGCCGCCGCGACCAGCATCGCGCGCGCGGCGGCGCCGGCGTTGCGCAATTGCATCCAGCTATTGGCGATCGCGGTCGATCCGCCGGTGCCCATCGTGCCGAACGCGAGGTTCTTGTAGAGCGGGTCGTTGGCCGGCGCGAACTCGACGCGAACCTGCCCCCAGTCGGCATCCATCTCGTCGGCGACGATGGTGGCGAGACCAGTCGCCGGCCCCTGGCCGAACTCGACATGCTTGATGACCACGCTCACCGTGTTGTCGGGCAGCACCCGGACGAAGGCATTGGGCGCAAAGGTCGGTTCGGACGCCATCGCCCGCGCGCCGCGCATCGGCAGGATCAGCCCGATCGCCAGGCCCGAGCCGGCGAGGAACTTGCGGCGATCGGTTTCGAGCGCGGTCATGCCGGCACCTTCAGGCCGGCGGCATCCTTGCCAACGGGCGCCTCGGCGGCCGCGTTCTTGATCGCCTGGCGGATACGGACATAAGTGGCGCAGCGACAGATGTTGCCCGCCATCCCGGCATCGATATCGGCGTCGGTCGGCCTGGGTTTCTCCTTGAGCAGACCGATCGCACTCATCACCTGGCCCGATTGGCAGAAGCCGCATTGCGGGACGTCGATCGCCACCCATGCTTTTTGTACGGCTTCCGCGATCGGCCCGCTGACGCCTTCGATCGTCGTCACCGACCGGCCCGCGACGGTATCGATCGGCGTGATGCACGACCGCCGGTTCCTCCCGTCGAGATGGACAGTGCAAGCGCCGCATTGCGCGATGCCGCAGCCATATTTGGTGCCGGTCAGCCCAACATGATCGCGGATCACCCAGAGCAGCGGCGTATCGGGATCGCCGTCAAACGACGTCTTCTTGCCGTTGAGGAGGAACTCGATCGCCATGCCAGCGTCTCCCTGCTGCCCGCAAGTCAACGTTACCCCCGGAACGATCGGTCGCCAAGCGTAACCGCTTCTTAGCTCGCTCGCACTAAGCGAGAGGCAATGGCTCACCTTCGCTATCCGCTGGCCGATCCCAACCCGCCGCGCCTCAGCGAGCATCGCGACGTGCTCGAGCGGATCGAGCGGTCAGGCATCTATTCGAACAACGGCCCCGAATTGCGCGCGTTCGAAGCCGAAGCGACCGCGCGGCTGTTCGGCGGCCAGGGGGCGTGCCTGGGGGTCGCCAACGCGACGCTCGGCCTGATGCTGGCGATCCGCCAGGCGATCGGCCGCGAGCGCGGGACCGGCAAACTGGCGCTGATGCCCGCGTTCACCTTCGCCGCGACGGCGCAGGCAGCCGAATGGTGCGGGCTGACGCCGCTTCTCGCGGATATCGATCCCGACGAATGGGCGATGGACGCCGCCGCCGAGGAACGGTTGCTTCAAAAGCATGCCGGGCGCGTCGCGGTGATCGTGCCTTATGCGACCTTCGGCAACGCGATCGACCTCGACCGTTATGCGTGGTTGATGCGCCGGCATCAGGTCGGCGTCGTGGTCGACGCCGCGGCATCGCTCGGGACGATCGATGCTTGTGGCGAGGGATTCGGCGCCGGCGCACCCTTCCCGGTGGTCTATTCGCTCCACGCGACCAAGACCTTCGCGGTTGCCGAAGGAGGCCTAGTGCATTGCGGTGACGCGGCGCTGATCGACGAACTGCGCGCGATGGCTAATTTCGGCTTCGCCGGCAGCCGTTCGGCGGTGATGCCGGGAATGAACGCCAAGATGCCCGAGCTGGTCGCGGCGATGGCGCGGTCGAAGCTAGTGACGATCGACGACGCGGTCGATGGACGCGCGGCGGTTGAGGCAGCCTATCGCGAGGCGCTGGACGGACTGACGCTGCAATCGGTCCAGGGCATGCGGCGCGCGTCGCAATTCATGCCGGCCCTATTGCCGGACGGTGTCGATCGCGACCGACTGATTGCCGCGCTGGCCGAAGACGGAATCGGCTGCGGCACCTATTTCAGCCCACATCTGGGCCAGCAGCCCTGGATCCGTGAGCACGCGTTGGCCGGCCCGACGCCCGTCGCCGACCATATCGCCGACCGCATCGTCTCGCTGCCGATCACCGACCGCATGACCGCCGAAGACGCGCGGCACATCGCGAGGCGGGTCAACGCTTTCGTCGGCGCGCAGCGGGCACCGGCCAAGGCCAAGGCGATGCCGGCCATGGACGGGTTGCTGGTGATCGGCGGCGGCCCGGCCGGGACGGCGCTGTTGACCGCGGCGTCGAAGCAGGATCGCCTCGTCGCGCTGGCCCGCGGCGGCCTGACGATCATCGAGCGCGACGACACGCTCGGCGGCGGGCAGCTCGGGCGCTACGCCATCTCCTCGGATTCGACCGCGGAAACCTTTCTGTCGGCCGTGAAGGACAACCCGCATCCTGAAATTGCCGCGCTGCTCGACCATCCGGCGGCGCGGCGCGTGGCCGAATTCGCCGGCGCGCTCGGCGTTCCGCTCGCCGACGCCGGGCCGCTGCTGCGTGTGACCGGCGACCGGCTCGGTGCGATCGTGACCGCGCATGGCGGCCATGTCGCCACCGGGCACGAGGCGATCGGCGCGCACCGTCTGTCCCAGGGCGGCTGGGTGACGCGCCTGCGACGGCTGTCGGACGGCGCGGTGATCGAGCGCCGTTCGCACAATATCGTGGTGGCAACCGGCGGCAGCCAGCAGCTTGACCGGCTGGCGACGCAGCAAGTCGCGGGCGTGCCGCTGCATCGCCTTGCCGACGGCCGGCTCATCCAGTCGGACGAATTGCTGACGTCGGGCGGGCTGGAGCGGGCAGCGGACCTGCTGCGCGGTAAGCGCGATCCCAAGGTCGCGGTGATCGGCGGGTCGACCAGCGCACTCGCCAGCGTCGCGCTGCTGCTCCGCAGCCGCCCGGGGATCGCCTTCGGCGCGGGCGGAGTCACGTTGCTCCACCGCCGTCCGTTGCGGCCGTTCTATCCGAGCGAGGAAGCGGCGCGCGCCGACAATTTCACCGATTTCGGCCCGGACGACATCTGCCCGGTCTCGGGGTTCGTCTATCGCCTGGGCGGCTTCCGGCTCGAAGCGCGCGAGCTCGTGCTCCGAATGCTCGAGATCGACGGCCGCGCGCCCGATCCGCGCGTCGCGACTCACCGGATCGGCGCGGCAGAGGCCGACGCCCGGGCGATCGTCGAGCGCGCCGATCTGGTCGTCGCCGCGCTCGGGTATCGCCCACGCGCCTTGCCGCTGTTCGAGGGGGACGGCACGCCGATCGCGCTTGCCGCCGACGCGGGGCGGCCGATGGTCGACGGCCATTGCCGCGTTCTCGACGCGCAGGATCGGCCGATCCCCGGCGTGTTCGGCATCGGACTCGCCGCGGGGTTCGTGCCGTGGGGCCAGATGGGTGGCGAACCGAGCTTCCGCGGCCAGGCCAATGGCTTGTGGCAATGGCAGAACGATGTCGGGCTGATGATCGTCGATCAGGTGCTCGGCCAGCGCGAACGGGTGGCGGCATGAGCATGACGAGCGACAATCCGACCGTCAGCGTGGTGATGGCCGCCTATAATGGCGCGGCGCTGATCGGCGACACGCTCGACAGTTTGTGGGCGCAGAGCTTCGCCGATTTCGAGGTGATCGTCGTCGATGATCGCTCCACCGACGATACCTTGGAAGTCCTGCGCGCTTGTCGCGATCCGCGGCTGCGAATCATCGCGGCCGATACCAATGTCGGGCCGGTCCGCAGCCGCAATCGCGCGTTCGCCGAAGCGCGCGGGCGCTATGTCGCCGGGCTCGACCAGGACGACATCTGCCACCATGATCGGCTCGAACGCCAGGTCGCCTATATCGACGCCCATCCCGACATCGCCCTGGTCGCGGCGACCGCGGCGATCCTCGAGGACAGCACCGTCACCTCGAGCATCAAGTCGCCGGTGACCACGCCGCGGCTGGTCGAATGGCTGTTGTGGATCGAAAATCCGCTGGTCTGGTCGACGGTGATGTTGCGCCGCGAGGCGGTGCCCGCCGGCGAGGACTTCACCCGTCCGGAAGTCCTCTATGCCGAGGATTTCGATCTCTATCATCGCATGGCGCGCCAGGGCGGGATCGCGCGGATCGACGATCCGCTGCTGCTCTATCGCAAGCATGGCGGCGGCGCGTCGCAACTTTACGCCGAGACGATGAGCACCAACGCGATGCATGTGCTCGCGCGAAGCTATGCCGCGGAAGGGTTCGAGGATGCCGAAATCGGCGCCAAACTGATCGTCGAGCATCTGATGCGCGCCGTGCCGGTCCCCGATCGCGCCGCGCTCGAGAAACTCGGCCACACGATCGGTGCGCTGCAAGCCCATTTCATCGCCACGCGGGAAGTCGATGCCGAGAGCCTGCGGATGATCCGCTGGGAATCGGCGCTACGCTGGGGCCGCGTCGTTCGCGCCGGCCTCAAGGCCGGGACGATCGGGCTGATGGCGGCGATGGCGGTACGGCCCGATCATCTCGGCTTGGGTTATTCGAGTATGGAAGAATTGGTCGGCTCGCGCATGATCGGCGGCGCGCGGGCGGCAGTGCGCAAGGGTCGTGCGGCATAGCGGAACGCCCGCGGCCGGGCGGAATTGCTAGGATCGAAAACCGACCGGCTGGCCGACGCGCCGTTGGCGTCTCTCAAATCTCCACTTGCGTGAGACCTGCATCAGCGTGCCAGTCACACCGCCCACACACACGAGCGCGGCTATTCCGAGGGTCAGGTCCAATCCTTGCCGGAAGAAGTCGGATAGAAGGGCCAGCGCGAGCATCAGCAAGCATAAAACCACGCCTTCGCCGAACAGCGACTCCCAGGAACGTTCGCCGATCGTGCGGGAAAGGCTTTCGTCACCGGACAGGGCCGGCGCAATCGCTATCCGCGTGCGGCGCAGGACCCGGGAAGGCGCGACAACCAATCGGCGACGGGCCAACCACAGCGAAGCCACCGCGAGAACCCACCAGAAGAACGGAACCGGCCTGTTCCCCGGGCCGGATGAAAAGAAGGCCGTGATCGGGGGCACGAACAGAACGATCGCACCGATCGTCAGGTAACCGACAACGCACAGCCAGTTGGTGTTCCTGCTCTGTCGATCATAAGCGTCGAGGAAGGCGTCATATTCGTCCGCGCTTACGCGATAAGCGGGACCTATGCGGTTGGCGCGATAGATCGCCTCCGCGCCGTCCCATTCGAACTGCGCGATGAATCGCTCACGCGGATCGTCGCTCGGCGCCCCGTACATCGCGGCGAATGCTAAAAAGCGCGTCGCTCGCAGTCAATGACGACCGCCCCCCGGTTCCCGGTCGGTTGTGGGAAGGGGACGGCTGTCGTCGCGCAGCATCACCCGGATCGTTTGGCGCCTTTCGCGGAGCAGCGGAGATAGGCCTTTTGAACGACCCCCGGAAGCTCGCCGCGGTCCTGCGCGTCGATCAGCTTCTCGAGAGCCGGCGATTTGTTATCGGGCTGAGTGTTCCTCATCGCGCGATAGGCCTTCAACGCGCTTGCGATGCCCGCGAGCTGCTGTGCGTCCGGATCCTTCGCTTTGTCGGAATTCTCGATGATGAACGCAGCCATGGCGAGCGGATATTGGACGACGATCTCGGGACTGTGCGCAAAGTTCTTCTCGGACAACAGGCCACCGAGCAAATCGGCGCACACGGTCACCGTCACATCCGGGGCGTCCGTCAGCCACTCGATCGCCCAACGCCGATCGGTTCCCAACGCTGGATCCAGCGGTGCACGCTCGAGATTCTCGACGATCGAGACGAAGCGCCGCCGATCGTCGGGCGATGATTTCATTTCGTTTTGGCCCGATGCCGGCGTGACGGCGACGAAAACCGCGAGCAGCGCGGCATGCAAGGCGGATATCTTCATCCCACGCTTTTGCGCCGCCGCCGGCAGCGATCGCAAGCGGACATTGCGAGAGGACGGTTCGAAGCGCGACCACACCAAGGACAGCCCTGCTGTGCCAGACAGCAAAAAGCCCGCCGGTCGGTGACCTGGCGGGCTGATTTGCGCTTTTGGTTGCGGGAGCTGGATTTGAACCAGCGACCTTCAGGTTATGAGCCTGACGAGCTACCGGGCTGCTCCATCCCGCGCCAAAGCGCCGGCCGTCCCGTAGGAGGGGGGAAGGAACGGCCGACAGGTGTGAATGGGTTCAACTATTTCTCGCGCGCACACCAGCTGCAATGCCTGGCGACGACCTACTCTTCCATCGCTTAGGCGATAGTACCATCGGCGCTGTCGGGTTTCACGGCCGAGTTCGGGATGGGATCGGGTGGGACACCGACGCTATGGCCACCAGGCAATGAAGCCGGTGTACGTCGAGAAACGGTTCTAAAATCGTGCACTTCGTAACGTTGTAGTTCGATAATCTGGCGTCGACTTGGATCATCCAAGCCTCAACTCCAGCCCAAGGCTGTCGTTGATGGCGGGACTCATCAAGTGCGAAAAGAGCAATTAGGACCAGTTAGCTCCACGCGTTACCGCGCTTCCACATCTGGCCTATCAAGGTCGTGGTCTACGACCGCTCGATGAAATCTTATCTCGAGGGAGGCTTCCCGCTTAGATGCTTTCAGCGGTTATCCCGTCCGTACATAGCTACCCTGCTGCGCCGTTGGCACGACGACAGGTACACCAGAG
>NZ_JBQCCN010000158.1:0-3275 GCF_051962185.1 Sphingomonas sp. | reverse complement strand
CCTCCGCTACCATCGATGGCCCCGGATGAGGGGCGCCCGTCATCGCGTTCCTGATGGCGAATTCAGCAGACCTTACGCAAGGCCGGCCCCCGCCGTAGGGAAGTGCGCATGTGTCATTTCATTACCCTGGTAGCGCCCTCGGTCGACGCTGAAGCGGTGCGTGCGGTCATGGAACGGCACGGCCGTACCGCTTCGCCCATCGACAATCCCTCCGTTCGCAAGATGCTACTTGACGGGGAACATCAATATTTGACCACGTCCGGTCATTGCGATTGCGGGACGGCGCTTGTGCCCGCGCTCGGTCCGTCGGACGCCGTCGAAGAGGCGGCCGCCAAGGACGTTGCGCGCTTGAAGCGCAAGGGATGGTCCGATGCGAAAATCGCGAGAGCCGCCGAGGATCGGCGAAGGGCCGATGCTCGTCCCGGTAAGGAGGCGCCCGATAGCATCGAGCTTTGGAATGCGGTGCTGGAAGGCCTGGGGAAGGAACTCGACCTCCCGTATGCCGGCGTGCTGGTGGCATTCTATTCGGGCGCTGTCGCGACGGAGAGCCTTGTCGTGACCCGCCGCGATGTTCGCAACGGCACGTCGCGATCGGATGCCCTCGGTTCGATCAACCAAAACGAACTGACGATCTTTCCATTGGCGCGGAGTGGCCTGGGATGATCGTCCGCGCGTCCGGACGATCGATCAGCCTGATTTGATGCGCGAATTCAGGTCGTCGCGAAGATCGCCTCGCCGACGATGCTCGCGGCCAGCACCGCCGCGAAAACCACTACGACCGCCACCCCCGTGACGAAGACACTGCGCCGACCCGTCGACATCCGCATCTCTCCCCCGATTCTCGTTTCGGGTGAGATTAATCCAAATCAGGTTCGTGACAAGACGTTGATTATCCACAGCTCCTGGCGTGTCGCCGGCGGGATTTGCTACCCTTTCATCGCCAGCAGGGTCTGCGCGCGCTTCAGATGCGGCATGTCGAGCATCGCCCCGTCGAGTCCGACGGTGCCGGCGCCGGGATTGGCATCGAACGCGGCGACCACTTTCTCGGCATGTGCGATCTCCTCGGCTGTGGGCGAGAAAGCGGCGTTGATCACCGGCACCTGGTCGGGATGGATCGCCAGCATGCCGCGGAAGCCGGCGCGGCGGGCGCGGCGCGCCATCTTCTCCAGCCCCTCGGCATCGCGGAAATCGCCGTGGATCGTCTCGATCGCGCTGACGCTCGCGGCCGCGGCGCCGGTCAGGCAGAGCGCGCGGAACAACTGATAGGGAAAGTCGTATTCGCCGTCATCGTCGCGATTGCTGGTAGCGCCTAGCGCGGTGGCGCTGTCCTCCGCTCCCCAACTCAGCGCGACGAGGCGCGGGCAGCCGGAGTAATTGCCGACGTCGAATACGCCCGCCGCCGTTTCCGTCGCCAGCACGAACACCGGGATGCCGCCGAGCGGCAGGCCGGCGGCGGTTTCCAGCGCGGTCAAATAATGGTCGAGCCGCTCGGCATCCGCGCGCGTCGCCTTGGGCAGGACGATGCCGTCGGGCCGTGCCGGCACGATGGCGGCGAGGTCGGGCAGGGCATAGGGCGTATCGAGCGGGTTGATCCGCACCCAATGCGGCTGGCGACGGTGAGTCGCCTTGAGATGCTCGGCGACCGCCTTGCGCGCGTTGGGCTTGGCACTCTCCGCGACGGCATCCTCGAGATCGATGATGACCAGGTCTGCGGCACTCAGTCCCGCCTTCTCGAGCTTGCGGGGGGAATCGCCGGGGGCGAACAGGAGCGAGCGGGCTGCGAGTGGCTGGGTCATGGCGGCGTTCTGGCGCAGGCGCGGGGCGCGCGCCAGCCCTCTCGATTTTGCCGATCGGTGCAAGTAGAGAACATACCCGATATTCGATAACCGAGGAGAAAGCCCATGCGCGAAGCCGTCATCGTCTCCACCGCCCGGACGGGCATCGGTAAGGCCAATCGCGGCTATTTCAACGCGACCGAGGCGCCGGTGCTGGGCGCGCACGTGATGAACGCCGCGGTCGAGCGCGCGGGAATCGATCCGGCACGGATCGACGACGTCTTCTACGGCGCGGGCAACGAATGGGGGACGCAGAGCTATAACGTCGCGCGCAACACGATCTTCGCCGCCGGGCTGCCGACCGAAGTGCCGGCGTTCACGCTCGACCGCAAATGCGGGTCGGGGCTGACCGCGATCGCGCTCGCCGCGCGCGGGATCATGTGCGACGAACTCGACGTCGCGCTGGCGGGCGGGATGGAATCGATCACGCTGACCGCGAAACAGGCGGGCAAACCGTACCAGAACCAGTCGGTGATCGCGAAAAAGCCCTATGCCTATATGCCGATGATCGAGACCGCCGAGGTGGTCGCCGAGCGCTATGGCATCAGCCGCGCGGCGCAGGACGAGTTCGGCGCGATGAGCCAGCAGCGCGCCTATGAAGGCCTGCAGAAGGGCGCTTTCGCCGAGGAGATCGCGCCGATCACCGTCGAAAAGGCCAATTTCGACAAGGAAGGCAACCAGGTCGGCACCGAGCAGGTCACCGTCACCCAGGACGAGGGCATTCGCGGCGGCACCACCGTCGAAATCCTCTCGGGCCTGCGCACCGTGTTCAAGGACGGCATGGTGATCAAGGAAGGCAAATATATCACCGCCGGCAACGCCAGCCAATTGTCGGACGGCGCCGCCGCGCAGATCCTGATGGAGCGCAAGGCGGCCGAGGCCGAGGGCAAGGATATCCTGGGCATCTATCGCGGCTTCCAGGTCGCGGGCTGCGAACCCGACGAGATGGGGATCGGCCCGGTCTTCGCGATCCCCAAACTGCTCAAGCGCGCGGGTCTCAAGATCGAGGATATCGGGCTGTGGGAGATCAACGAGGCATTCGCCTCGCAATGCCTCTATTGCCGCGATACGTTGGGGATCGACCCGGCCAAGCTCAACGTCAATGGCGGCGCGATCGCGGTCGGTCATCCGTTCGGGATGACCGGCAGCCGACTTGCCGGCCACGCGCTGATCGAGGGGCGCAAGCGCGGCGTGAAGTATGTCGTGGTGTCGATGTGCACCGCGGGTGGTATGGGCGCTGCGGGGCTGTTCGAGATTCCGTAATTCCTTCCGTCATCCCGGCCTTGTGCCGGGATCCGCCGCGCCGCGAGTCATGTCGTGGACAATGGCGGTCATGCGCCGCCGCATGACCGGCGATATCCAGCGGCCCATCATGCCCTTTGAGCAGGGGTGGGCCCGCAAGCCTCGTGCCATGAGGCCTGCCGCCCGGCGGATACCCGC
>NZ_JBQCCN010000157.1:0-8442 GCF_051962185.1 Sphingomonas sp. | reverse complement strand
CGCGGCTTGGGCGCGGGGGCGAAACGACCTTCGAGGCGGCCTTCGGGACCGGGGAAAATGACTTCGGGCATCGTTGTCCTGTTCTTTGCCGAGCAGTGGCGCCGGTGTGGCGCTAAAGGTTGCGCGCTATATAGGCAGCAGGCCCCAACACGCAATTGGAACGAGTCGGACCCTTGGTGACCTCGCGTATCTATCTCGATCATGCCGCGACCACGCCGCTGTTGCCGGCGGCGCGCAACGCGATGGCCGAAGGGTTCGCACGCTGGGCAAATCCCTCCTCGCCGCATGCCGAGGGGCGCGCGGCCAAGGCGGCGCTGGAGAAGGCGCGCGGACAGGTCGCGGCCGCCTATGGCTGGGCGGGCGAAGTCCTGTTCACCAGCGGCGCCAGTGAATCGCTCGGCATCGTCCTGACGCGATCGGCGGTGACGCGGCGGCTGGCGAGTGCGGTCGAGCACGATGCGGTGCTGCGCGCGGCCTATGACATCACGCTGGTACCGGTCGATGCGGCGGGGCTGGTCGACGCCGATGCGCTCGAAACGGCGATGGCCGGAGAGGGCCGCGCCGTGGTCGCGATCCAATGGGCCAATAGCGAGACCGGTATCCGCCAGCCGATCGCCGACCTCGCCGAACGTGTCCACGCCGCCGGCCATCTGCTGCTCGTCGATGCCGCGCAGATGCCGGCCGGCGCCGATCGCGAGGTCGCGCGGCACGCCGATTTCGTCGCACTGTCGGCGCACAAGCGCGGCGGGCCGATCGGCGTCGGCGCGTTGCTGGTGCGCGATCTCGCGACGCTCGATCCGACCGGCGGGCAGGAACGCGGCTACCGGCCCGGGACCGAGAATATGCCCGGCGTACTCGGCTATGCAGCGGCGTTGGCCGAGCCGGAGGATGTCGCCGGCTATCGTGAATTGCGCGCCCATCTGGACGCGGCGATCGCGGCGGCGGGTGGCGAGGCCATCCTGGCCGACCATTCGCGTCACCCCGCGATCGGTTCGTACCGCATGCCCGGCGTCGCCGCGACCACGCAGCTGATCCGCTTCGACATGGCCGGAATGGCGGTGTCGGCGGGCAGCGCCTGCGCCAGCGGGAGCATGAAGCCGAGCCACGTGCTCACTGCTATGGGCTGGGACATGCAGCGATCGCAGGAAGTGGTGCGGGTGAGTTTCGGGCGATCGACCACGCGCGCCGAGCTCGACGCGTTCGTCGAAGCCTGGCGCAAAATCGCGCAATCGCTGGCGCGCGCGGGATGATCTATCTCGATTACCAGGCGACCACGCCGCTCGCGCCCGAGGCGTTCGAGGCGATGCTGCCCTGGCTCAAGGAGCAGCACGCCAATCCACATTCGGCGCATGGGCCCGGGCGCGCGGCGAAGGCTGCGGTCGAGATGGCGCGCGCGCAGGTGGTCGCCTTGCTGCCCGCGGGCGGGTCGGTCAGTTTCACCAGTGGAGCAACCGAGGCGCTCAATTGGGCGATCAAGGGCGTCGGCGGCCCGCTGGTGACGCTAGCGACCGAGCATGCCGCGGTGCTCGATACCGCCGAAGCGGTCGGTGGCACCACGATCCTGCCGGTCGGGAGCGACGGGCTGGTCGATCTCGACGCGGCGCGCGCGGCAATCCGCCCCGGCGTGAAGCTGGTCGCGGCGATGCTGGTCAATAACGAGATCGGCGTCATCCAGCCGATTGCCTATCTCGCGGCCTTGGCCCATGACGCCGGCGCGCTGTTTCTCTGCGACGCGGTCCAGGGTTATGGCCGCGTGCCGATACCCGACGGCTGCGATCTGATCGCCCTGTCGGGCCACAAGATACACGGTCCCAAGGGGATCGGCGCGCTGTGGATCCGTGATGGCGTCTCGTTGCCGCCCTTGCTCCATGGTGGCGGCCAGGAAAAAGCCGGACGGTCGGGGACGCTGAGCCCTGCTCTATGCGCCGGTTTCGGTGCGGCGGCGGCGCTGATGGCGGCGCGGCGAAAGGAAGATACCGCGCATGTCGGCCGGCTGTGGGCGGCGGCGCGCGCGGTGCTGGACGACACCTGGATCCTCAACGGATCAGCCGACCATCGCTATTGCGGTAATCTCAACATCCGTCGCGACGGGCTCGACGTGGCCCGGCTGATGTCCGATTTGCGCGCTATCGCCTTTTCCGCTGGGTCGGCCTGTGCCAGCGGCTCGGGACGGCCGAGCCATGTGCTCGAAGCGATCGGGCTGAGCGACGCCGAAGCGCGCAGCAGCATCCGGATCGGCTTCGGGCGCTATACGACGGAGGATGACTTGGTGACCGCGCTCAATCGGATCGACGCCGCCGCCCGAGCGCAGCGGATCGCGGCATGACGCGGGTCGTCTTCATCGAGCGCGACGGCAGCACGCGGGAGGTCGAGGGCAAGCCCGGCGACCGCCTGCTCGATCTCGCGCAGAACGCCGGCGAACCGCTGGAGGGAACGTGCGAGGGGCAAATGGCTTGCTCGACGTGCCATGTGATCGTCGACGCCGATGATTTCGACAGGCTGCCGCCAGCGGTCGAGGAGGAAGAGGACATGCTCGACCTCGCCGCCGGGGCGACGCGCTACAGCCGGCTGTCATGCCAGATCTGGCTGAGCGATGTGCTCGATTCGCTCACCGTGCGCATTCCGCCCGACGCGAAAAACATGCAGGGTCGCTGACCTAATTTTGCCCCGGGTCATCGCAGCCGGATATTTATTCCGTTCGCGGAACGGCCCCCGCATGGTAAGCGTTTCGATGCGCCGGGGGGCGAACCATGGAGAGACACGCCATGAAATTCCTTGCTGTTGTTGCTGCTGGAATGCTTGCCGCTTCGGCACTCGCGCCGGTGCCGGCCGGAGCCGCGCCCGCGCCCGCGCGCTGGGGACACAAGACCAAGTGGAAAAAGGTGTGCACCGTCCGCTGGCACCATGGCCGCAAGATCCGAACCTGTCGCAAGGTTCGCGTCCGCTGGTAGCGGCCGGCGTTCTAATGGCTTGAAAGCGCCGCCCGACCCCGCCATATGCGCGGCGGGAGTCGGGCGGACGCAATCGTCGCCAACCCGGTCAGGTCCGGAAGGAAGCAGCCGTAACGATTTCGTTGCGGGTCGTTCCGGCTCCCACCTTCCTTCGTCGAGGACGAGCGCGGGCGTACGCCGAGCCGCCGTCGCGATAGCCTCCAGAATGGCGCTATCTCGTATCGCCGGACACGCCGTTTTTGGTACGGATGCGGAACGCGACGGCGCTTTCGCGCATTGGCGACAGTGCCTCTGACCCAAAAGGAAAGGAGTCCTGTATGCGTATCACTCATCTTTTCGTCGCACTGCTGGCCGTCGCCGGAGTGTCGGCGATCACCCCCGCGTCGGCCGAGACCTCGCTGAGCAAGACGGCGCCCATCGCCACTCCACTCGTCGCGCCGACCAGCGCTATCTCGAGCGCGAACCAGTATCGCGGCCGCCACTATCGCGGCGGCTATGGCCATGGTTATCGTGGCGATTACGGATACCGCGGCAATCGCGGTTGGCGGCGCGGTTATTATCGCCGGAATTATTACGCCTATCGCCCGTATCGCTGGCGAGGGCGGATGGCGTGTCGCACGTCGTGGCGCTGGGGTCGGCCGCATCGCGTTTGCTTCCGTCGCTGGTAACCGGCGCCGACGATCCGGGTTGGGGCTCAGGGCCGTTGCCGGTCCCGAGCCCGGGCCCTAGATAGGGGGCGATGTCCGACTCCTTCGACCTCGGCGAGCCGCCGCAGCCCCTGGATACCGCGTATCGCGTGCTCGCGCGCAAGTACCGGCCGCAGAATTTCGACCAGTTGATCGGCCAGGACGCGATGGTCCAGACGCTGGCCAATGCCATCCGTCGCGGCCGGCTGGCGCATGCCTTCCTGCTGACCGGCGTGCGCGGGGTGGGCAAGACCTCTACCGCGCGGCTGATCGCCAAGGCGCTCAATTGCATCGGCCCGGACGGGCAGGGCGGTCCGACGATCGATCCCTGCGGCGTGTGCGAACCCTGCGTGTCGATCGCGGAGGGCCGCAATATCGACGTGATCGAGATGGACGCCGCCAGCCATACCGGCGTCGACGACATGCGCGCGGTGATCGACGCCGCCCGGCTCGCCGCGTTCGGCGCGCGGTTCAAGATCTACATCATCGACGAAGTCCATATGCTGTCGAAGAACGCGTTCAACGCGCTTCTCAAGACCCTCGAAGAACCTCCTGAACATGTGAAGTTTCTCCTCGCGACGACCGAAGTGCAGAAAGTGCCGGTGACGGTGCTGTCGCGGTGTCAGCGGTTCGACTTGCGACGCATTCCCGCCGACAAGCTGGCGGCTCATTTCGCCCATGTTGCCGAGCGCGAAGGGGCGGAGGCGGATCCCGAGGCGCTGGCGCTGATCGCGCGCGCCGCCGACGGCTCGGCGCGCGACGGGCTGTCGATCCTCGACCAGGCGATCGCGCATGCCGGGATGGAAGGCGGCGGCGTGACCGCGCCGGCGGTGCGCGCGATGCTCGGCCTGTCCGACCGCGCCGCGATCCGCGACCTGTTCCAATTGCTGATCGACAGCGATGCGCCGGGCGCGCTCGCTGCTCTCCGCCAGCAATATGACCTCGGTGTCGATCCGCAATCGGTGCTGCGCGGCCTGCTCGAGACGGTCCATGCGGTGACCCTGGCGAGGCTGGGCGGCGACGCCGACCCCTCGCAATCGGCCGAGGAGCGGGAGGCATATCGGGAATGGGCGCGAATGCTGTCCTACCCGGCGCTTCATCGCTTGTGGCAATTGCTGCTCAAGGGCCATGACGAAGTGGCGCGCGCGGCGCTGCCGATCGAGGCGGGGGAAATGGCGCTGCTCCGCGTCGTCCATGCCTCCAGCCTGCCCGATCCTGGCGAATTGGCGCGCCAGATCGCCGGCGGTGGCGCGCCGTCGAACGCCGCGCCGGCACCCGTCGCCGCTGCGCCGACGGCGTCCGCCGCGACCGTCCAGGCGTTGCCGCCGACGTTCGACGCGATGGTCGAGCTGGTCCGCTCGCATGGCGGCGGCTCGCTGTTGTCGCACCTCAATGCCAATGCGCGCGTCGTCCGCTACGACCCGCCCGACCTCGTGCTGAGTACGTCGCGGCCCTTGCCCGCCGATCTGCCGGCGACGCTGACCGCGCGGCTCAACGAGCTGACCGGCGCCAAGTGGAAAGTGACCACCGAGGATGCCGAGGGCGAAGCGACGCTTGCCGAACGCCGCAAGGCCGAGGAAGAGGCCGAGCGCGCCGCGGTCATGGAAACCCCCATCGTGAAAGCGGCGTTGGAGGCATTCCCCGACGCGACGCTCGAACGGATCAACAAGGAAGCACAGGCATCATGAAAAGCCTCGAAGACATCATGGCGATGGCGCAGAACGTCCAGGCCGAACTGGCCAAGGCGCAGGACGGGCTCGACCAGATCGAGGTCGAGGGCGCGTCGGGCGGCGGCATGGTCAAGGTCAAGGCCTCGGCCAAGGGCCGAATCATCGGCATCGATATCGATCCCTCGCTGCTGCAGCCGTCAGAGAAGCAGATGCTCGAGGATCTGATCGTCGCCGCGTTCAACGACGCGCGAGGCAAGGCCGATGCTGCATCGAACGCCGAGATGGCGAAAATGACTCAGGGCCTGCCGCTGCCGCCGGGGTTCAAGCTGCCGTTCTGATCGGCTCGCGCTCTTGCTCGAATTCGCGCGCCTGCACTAGCCGGTCCTGCAACATCTTGCGCAAGTCCAGAGCCTCCTTCTTGAAGGGATAATCGAGTCGTCTGGTCCGCATCTCGGCTGCTGGCGACGGTTTCCAGTCGATCACCACAAAATGGTCGCGAGGCGCGCGGACGACATGGAAGGCGTCGATCTGCGGCCATTGCCAATGTTCGGTGCGTGTTCCGATCCTGAGGGTCAGGCCGTTCTGATCGACCGATAACCTCGGCGGGAAAAACAGCCTCGCGCCGAGCGCGGCCAGGCAAAAGGTCAATACGGCCGAGAGCAGCAGAGAAAGCAGGAGCAAGGGCAGCGCCTGATAGTGACGAAAGCCGAAGATCACGATCCTTATGGTCGTCGGCGTCGCGCACAGCGTGATGCCCAGGAAAGCGACATAGGTGAAGCGGCGCGAATTGACCGTGGCGGCGGGGAATTCGATGCGGTTCATTCGAGGCACCCTGAGCACGACCGGGACGTGGAGGGCGATTTCACATGGGCGGTGCTAATTTCCGATTGACGTGGGGCGGGCCCGCCAAGGCCACTATGGTCTCAACGCAAACAGCTATCGAGCCCATTCCCTCGCACCACGTTGACGTAGCGCGCCAGCGCGTTGCCATGCCGCCGCACGAACCCCTGCGGGTCGATCGCGGCGCGTTTCTTGGGAAGTGGCAGTACCGCGGCGATGCGACCCGCCTCCGTTGGCGTCATGCGCGACGCGTCGTGGCCGAAATAGCGGATCGACCCCGCATTGGCGCCGTAAGTGCCGATCCCCGTCTCGGCGACGTTGAGATAGACTTCCATGATGCGATGCTTGCCCCAGAGGTGCTCGATCAGGAAGGTGAACCAGGCCTCGAACCCCTTGCGGATATAGCCGCCGCCCTGGATCAGGAAGACGTTCTTGGCGGTTTGCTGGCTGATCGTCGACCCGCCGCGGATGCGTCCGCCTTTCTTGTTGCGTTCGTACGCCTGTTTGAGCGCGCCGAAATCGAACCCGTCGTGCAGGCAGAAGCGCGCATCCTCGCCGGCGATCGCGGCGCGCGGCATGTTCGGGTCCATGCGGTCCAGCGCCATCCATTGTTTGGTGATCAACTGGCCGTGCAGCACGTCACCGAGCATGGTGAAGGTGAAGGGCGGATTGATGAAGCGATAGACGCCGACCCACAGCACGCTGATCACGATGAAAGCGAGCGCGCCTTTCCAGATCCAGCCGAACAGGCGGCGCAGGAAGGGGCGGCGGGGCTTGGCTCTGGCGGGCATCGGTTCGGACAGGGGCTCGGTTTCGGGCTGGGGGATCGCAATATCGGGGGCGGTGGGCGAGGGTGCCGTCATCAGCGGCATGGTCGCCACTATCCGCGGTCGGCGGTCGGCGGCAAGCGCCTCTTCGGCGGCGGCGACCCCGGTCTCATAGGCGCCGTGCGCGGTAGAGAAGTCGCTCGCCGAACAGGCTTCGCCGGCGAAGAAGATGCGATCAGCGTGCGGCGCGGCCAATATCGGGCGCTGGCCGGCGTGGCCGATCCGGGCGTGCGAATAGCTGCCGCGAATGAAGGGCTCGGCGCGCCAACGCGTCCGCGCGATCGGCTGAAGACGCAGGCGCCAGTCGTTGCCGAGCAGCCGGGCAAGCTCGCCGATCGCGAAATCGGCGGCGGCGCGATCGTCCTCGCGCTCGAGCGCCTCGGCGCAATCGCCCCCGAAGAACGCCTCGACCACCGGCTGGCCGAGATAGCCGACCTGATAGCTGGCGGTCGCCGACGAATGTGGATTCCCGACCAGATGCGCGTTGTGCGGATAATCGCCACCGCGGATGCCGAGGTAGATCTTGTCGGCGAGACCGAGCGGCAAGGCCGCGGCGGCGTCCCGCTTGGCGGGCAGGGGCGGGTCGAAGTTGAGATCGCCATCGGCCAGGATCGGGGTCGGCACCGCGACGATCACGCGATCGGCCTCGACCAGGCCGGCGGGCGTGATGAGCCGCATCCGCGGCCCGCGATGGTCGATCAGCGATACGGGCGTGTTGAGCCGCGTCGGCAGGCCCTTGCCGTGCGCCGCGATCAGCGTGCCATAGCCTTCGATCAGCCGCCAATTGTCGTCGCCGGCGGCATCCTCATAGGCCGCCCAATCGTGCAGCGAGACCGCGCCGAGATTGGCGCCATTGGCGTAGCCCGAGATCGCGTCGATCAGCGGCCGCCACGGATTGTCGGGTTGGATGAAATCCGCAAGCGGCCGGTCGGGGCCCGCCGCATAGCCGTGCGCCCGCTCGCTGAATTGCTGATAGGCGTCGTGGAATGCCTCCTGATCGGGTTTGGGAAAGCCGAGATCGTGCCATTGCTCGCGCCAATGCGCCGGCGTGCGATCGATCTGGAACCCCTCGGCCAGCGCGATCCGCGTCCAGGGATTGCGGTCGGCCGAATGCAGCCAGCCGCAGCCGAGATCGAGTGCCTCGCGACCGACGCGCACGGTATGCGCGCGCCCACCGATCCGCCCGCTCGCCTCGAGCAACAGCACGTCGGCTCCGGAATCGCGAAGGCGCCGCGCGGCAGCGATGCCGGCGGCGCCTGCTCCGATGACGACGAACTTGCTGCTCATCGCCTTTCTATAGGGCGATTTACGCCGCGATCAGCCGCTTTTCGCCGGCCAGCCGCATCATCACCTTCTGCAGTTTCTCGAAGGCGCGGACCTCGATCTGGCGGACGCGTTCGCGCGACACGCCATAGACCTGGCTCAATTCCTCGAGCGTCTTGGGATCGTCGGTCAGCCGGCGCTCGGT
>NZ_JBQCCN010000156.1:0-19255 GCF_051962185.1 Sphingomonas sp. | reverse complement strand
CCGGCACCGCGCCGGTCGGCCGGACGTATTTCGGGGCGAAATTGCACGCCGACAGCGCGCCGCCGGCGAGCATCAGGGCGAGGATGGGACGAACGGTCACGGATCAGGCTCCCTGCGGCGCGTCGGCGCCGGGATCGCGGTCGGTCGCGGTGTCGCGATGGCCGTGCTGGCCGAACAGGCGCAGCACCACCACGAAGAACATCGGCACGAAGAAGATGGCGAGCACCGTCGCCGACAACATGCCGCCGACCACGGCGCGACCGATGGCGTGCTGCCCGCCCGCCCCCGCGCCCGCCGCGATCGCCAGCGGGAATACGCCGAACACGAAGGCGAAGCTTGTCATCAGGATCGGCCGCAGGCGCAGCTTGGCGGCCTCGATCGCGGCCTCGAACGCGTTCAACCCGTCGCGCATCTTCTCCTCGGCGAACTCGACGATCAGGATCGCATTCTTCGCCGACACGCCGATCGTCGTGATCAGCCCGACCTGGAGATAGATGTCGTTGTTGAGCCCGGTGATCGTCGCCGCGAACAACGCGCCCAGGATGCCGAGCGGCACGACCAGCATGACCGAGATGGGCACCGACCAGCTTTCGTACAGTGCGGCGAGGCACAGGAACACGATCAGCAGCGACAGGCCGTACAATGCCGGTGCCTGCCCGCCCGACAGCCGTTCCTCATAGGACAGGCCGGTCCATTCGAGGTCGGTGCCGGGCGGCATCTTGGCGTGGATATCCTCCATCGCCTTCATCGCCGCGCCGGACGCTACGCCGGGCGCCGGCGCGCCCTGGATTTCGATCGCCGGCTGGCCGTTGTAGCGAGTCAATTGCACCGGCGCCTGCGCCCAGCTCAGCGACGAGAAGGCGGTATAGGGTGCCATCCGGCCATTGCTCGACCGCACGTAGAAATCGCCGATGTCCTCGGGCTTGAGCCGGTAGGGCTCGTCGGCCTGTATGAAGACGCGCTTGACCCGCCCGCGGTCGATGAAATCGTTGATATAGGCTCCGCCCCAAGCCGCGGAGATGGTCGAATTGACCTCGCCGAGATCGAGCCCCAGCGCGCGCGCCTTGTCCTGGTCGATGTCGACCTTGAGCTGCGGCGCGTCCTCCAGCGAATTGGGGCGCACGCCGACCACGCGTTTGTCCTGCGATGCCATGCCGAGCATCATGTTGCGCGCCTGGACCAAAGCGTCATGCCCGATCGAGCCGGTATCGACGAGTTGCAGGTCGAACCCGGTCGCATTGCCGAGCTCCGACACCGCCGGCGGCACGATCGCCAGCACGAGCCCGTCGGTATAATGCGCGAAGGCGCCGAACGAGCGGGCGGCGATCGCCATGGCGGTGTTCTGCCCGCCCTTGCGTTCCGACCAGTCCTTCAGATTGACGAAGGCGATGCCGCTATTCTGTCCGGCGCCGGCGAAGCTGAAGCCGTTGACGGTAAAGACGCCGCGGACATTGGCCTTCTCGTCCTCCAGGAAATGGTGGCGGATCAGGTCGAGGCCCTTGGCGGTGCGGCTGGCGGTCGCGCCCGACGGTCCCTGGACGATCGCCACGACATAGCCCTGGTCCTCGTCGGGCAGGAAGCCGGTCGGCAGCCGCCAGAACATCAGGCCCATCGCGATCACCACGATCGCATAGACCAGCAGCGAGCGCTTCCAGTTGCGCGCGGTCGAGCGCACGCCTTTCTCATAGCGCGCCCGGCCGCGATCGAACTTGTCGTTGAACCAGCGGAAGAAACGCGCCAGCGGCCCGTCGCCTTCGTGCTTGGCCGGATCGTGCGGCCTGAGGATGGTCGCGCACAGCGCCGGGGTCAGGATCAAGGCGACCATCACCGACAGCACCATCGCCGACACGATGGTCAGCGAGAATTGGCGATAGATCACGCCAGTCGAGCCGCCGAAGAACGCCATCGGCAGGAACACCGCCGACAGCACCAGGCCGATCCCGACCAGCGCGCTGCTGATCTCGTCCATCGATTGGCGCGCGGCGTCCTTGGGGCTCAGCCCCTCGGTCGTGATCAGGCGCTCGACATTCTCGACCACGACGATCGCATCGTCGACCAACAGGCCGATCGCCAGCACCATGCCGAACAGGGTCAGCGTGTTGATGCTGAACCCGGCCAAGGCCATCACCGCGAAGGTGCCGAGCAGCACCACCGGAACCGCGATCGTCGGGATCAGGGTCGCGCGCCAATTCTGCAGGAACAGGAACATCACCAGGAAGACGAGCACCACCGCCTCGATCAGGGTGACGACGACATGCTCGACCGACAGCCGCACGAACGGCGTGGTGTCGTAAGGGTAGACGACCTTGACGTCGGACGGGAATTGCCTGGCGACCTCGTCGACCTTGGCCTTGACCGCGGTGACCGTGGTCAATGCGTTGGCGCCCGGCGCCAGCTTGATCGCGATGCCCGAGGCGGGCTTGCCGTTATATTCCGAAGTGAAGCCGTAATTCTCCGCGCCCAGCTCGACCCGGGCGACGTCGCCCAGCCGCACCACCGAGCCGTCGGTGTTGCTCTTCAGCCGGATCTGCTTGAACTGCTCGGGCGTGGTCAGCCGCGACTGGACCGAGACGGTCGCGTTGAGCATCTGCTCCTTGGGCGCGGGCAAGCCGCCGATCTGGCCGGCCGAGACCTGGGCGTTCTGCGCGCGAACCGCGGTCATGACGTCGGTCATGGTCAGCGCGAAAATGTTGAGCTTGAGCGGGTCGACCCAGATGCGCATCGCATATTGCGCGCCGAACACCTGGATGTCGCCGACACCGTTCACCCGGCTGAGCGGGTCCTGCAGCTTCGACACGGTGTAATCGGCGAGGTCGACGCCGTCATGCGCCCCGTTCTCCGAATAGAGGCCGACGATCAGCAGGAAATTCTGCGTCGCCTTGGCGACCTGGATGCCCTGTTGCTGGACTTCCTGCGGCAAGAGCGGGGTCGCCGCCTGCAATTTGTTCTGGACCTGAACCTGGGCGATGTCGGGGTCGGTGCCCTGCTCGAAAGTCAGCGTGATCGTGACCATGCCGGCCGAGGACGAGGAGGACGAGAAGTAGCGAAGGTGGTCGATCCCCTTCATCTGCTGCTCGATGATCTGCGTCGTCGTATTCTCGAGCGTCTGGGCGTCGGCACCCGGATAGGTCGCGGTGATCGAGACCGCGGGCGGCGCGATCGCCGGGAATTGCGCGACCGGCAGCGAGCGGATCGCGATCGCGCCCGCCAGCATCAGGACGATCGCGATCACCCAGGCGAAGATCGGCCTGTCGATGAAGAAGCGCGACATCGGCGGTTACTTCTTTGCCGGCGCCTGGCCCGGCTGCTGAGGCGCGGCGGGCTTGGCGTTGGGGTTCCAGGGTTGCGGCGTGACCGGCATGCCGGGGCGCAGCATCATCGCGCCCTCGACGATCACCTTGTCGCCGGGCTTGAGCCCGCTGGTGACCAGCCAGGAATCGCCGACGGTGCGGTCGGTCTTGATCACGCGCGGCTCGATCTTGTTGCCCTGGCCGACCACCAGCACGGTGGCATTGCCGCGTTCGTCGCGGCCGACCGCGCGCTGCGGCACCAGCATGCCCTGACGCTGCGTGCCCTGCGCCAGCTCGGCGCGGACATACATGCCGGGCTGCAACAGGCCGGCGGGATTGGGGAATTGCGCGCGGATCGTCTGCGACCCGGTGCTGGGATCGACCGTCACGTCGGCGAAGCGCAACGTGCCTTCTGGACCATAGGTAGAGCCATCCTCGAGCTTGAGCCGCACTTGCGTCCTGCCGTCGCTCGCGACCTGGCCCGACAGGATCTGCTGCCGAAGCTTGAGCAGGTCGGCGCTCGATTGCTGGATGTCGACATAGATCGGATCGAGCCGTGAGATGGTGGTCAGCGCATCGGCCTGCGCGGCGGTGACCAGGGCGCCGGTGGTGTAGATCGACCGCCCGATCCGGCCGCTGATCGGCGCGCGGATCGTGGTGCGGCCGAGATCGATCGTCGCCGAACGCAATGCCGCCTGCTGCGCCGCGACATCGGCGCGAGCCTGCGCGGCGCTGGTCAGCGCAGTCTCGTAATCCTGGCGCGAAATGGCGTTGATCTTGACCAATTCTCCATAGCGCCGCGCCAGCGCCGCGCTCGACGCGATCGCCGCCTGCGCCTTGGCCAGCGCCGCGCGGGCGTTGGCGACCTGCGCCTGATAAGGGGCGGGATCGATCCGGTAGAGCGGCTGGCCCTTGGCGACCATGTCGCCTTCCTGGAACAGGCGCGCGACGATCAGCCCGTTGACCTGTGGCCGGACGTCGGACGTCTCATAGGCGGTGGTGCGACCCGGTAGCTCGGTCGTCAGCGTCACCGGCTGTTCATTGACGATCACATATCCGACCGGCGGCGGGCCACCCTGCCCCGGCGGCTGCTGCCCGCCTTGCCCGCAAGCGGCAAGCGACAGGAGCGCGATCGCGGGGAGCGCGTTACGGAATGGTGACATGCGAGTCTCACGATATTATGTTATGTGTGAGTGATCGTTCACTCACGAATGCTGCTACTGCGAACGACTGATGCAAGTCAAGGCGAGGATTGAAGAATGTCGACGATGCTAGACTGTTGGGGCTTGCCGCCCACCGTCCAGGCCGGGCGGGCGGCGGAGCGTCGGCAGCGCATCCTGGACACGGCGCGCCGTCTGTTCATCCAGAACGGGTTTCACGGCACCGGCGTCGCGCAGATCGCCGTCGCCTCTGGCATCAAGGTTGGCCAGATCTATCGCGATTTCTCGTCCAAGGAGGACATCATCGCCGCGATCGCCTTCGGCGACCTCTCGCAATTCCTCGACGAGGCGACGCTGCAGCGCGCGATCGAGCAAGGCGACATGGACGCGGTCCATCAGTGGATCCTGGCGTTCGTAACCTATGACGAGGATATCGACGGCTATCGGCTGATGCCCGAGATCATGGCCGAATCGTCGCGCAACCCGCGTATCGCGCGGCTGCAGGAACAGATCAGCACGCGCGTCCGCGATGCGCTGGCGGTCGCGCTGGAGGCCTATGCGCCCGGCGACGCGCGCACCACCGCGCGTTCCGAGCTCGCCGACCTGATCCTGACCCTGGGCGGCGGGCTGTGCCAGTCGATCGTGATGGAGGCGTTCCAGGGGCGCGATTACCAGCCGCTGTGTCGGCGGCTGCGCTCGATCGTCATCCGCGAGCTGGACACGATCCGCGATGAGGCGGCGCCGGGCCGCTGACCGCTCCCCGCCGCGATTGACCACACGATATACGATCCATATACGGTTCGTATATTCACCAATCGCAAGGATCGCCGATGGGCATCGTCAAAATCGCCGACGACCTGCACGAGGAAGCGCGCCGCGCCAGCGCCGTGATGTGCCGGTCGATCAACGCCCAGGCCGAATTCTGGATGACGATCGGCATGCTGGCCGAAGCCAATCCCACGCTATCCTACAACGACATCGTCAGGCAGCGGTTCGCCGCGGCCGAGCTGAGCGTCGCGGAGCTGGCGGCCGCCTGACATGGTCAAGACTCCGGACGAATTGGCGCTAATGCGTCTGTCGGGCAGGCTGCTGGCGTCGGTGTTCGAGATGCTCGACGGCCAGGAACTTGCCGGCATGTCGACCCTGGGGGTCAACGACCAGGTCGAGCGCTTCATTACCGAGGATCTCGCCGCCCATCCCGCGAGCAAGGGGCAATATGGCTTCAAATATGTCCTCAATTGCTCGATCAACCATGTCGTCTGTCACGGCGTACCCGATCCCGACGAGATCATCCGCGACGGCGACATCATCAACCTCGACATCACGCTGGAAAAGAACGGCTTCATCGCCGATTCGAGCAAGACCTATCTGGTCGGCGAGGTCGCACCCGCCGCGCGGCGGCTGGTGCGCGTCGCGCAGGAAGCGATGTGGCAAGGCATCGGCCAGGTCCGGCCGGGCGCGCATCTCGGCGATATCGGCTTCGCGATCGAGCGCCACGCCAAGCGCAACGGCTATTCGGTGGTGCGCGAATTCTGCGGCCACGGCATCGGCCGCGCGATGCACGAGGAACCGCAAGTGCTCAATTTCGGGCGGCCGGGAACCGGCATGAAGCTGCGCGAGGGCATGGTCTTCACCATCGAGCCGATGATCAACCAGGGCAGCCGCAAGGTCTCGACCGAGCGCGACGGCTGGACGGTGGTGACCAACGATCGCAAGCTCTCCGCGCAGTTCGAGCATACCGTGGCGGTGACGAAGACCGGGGTCGAAGTGCTGACTCTGCGCCGTGACGAGCGACCGATGCAGGCGGCTGGCTAAGGCGCGACTGCCGCCGTTCCCGGCGTTCGATGCGCCCAGACAAAAACACGCTTCCCCGGCGAAGGCCGGGGCCCAGTTTAGCTGATTTGGCGATGGCATCCCGCCGCTTCGACTCCATTGCGACTGGGCCCAGGCCTTCGCCGGGGAGGGAGACATTCAAACGCGTTGCGTCCAACGGCCGTTATCGGGCCTCCAGATCACTCGATGGAGTCGTCAGCGATAAATCGCGCTGACGTCCTGCTTGATACCATGGAGCCGGACGGCACGCCGCCCGACGCACACCGGCGCGGCGATCAGGCGCATCCAGCGGCGCGGCCCGGTCACCGGCACGATCTCCGCATCGAGCGTGAACCCGCGGCGATGCTTGATCGCATGCGCACGCAACCGTTCCATCGCGGCGCGCGACGGCTCGGCATAAAGGGCCGCAATCTCGTCGCGCTCGAGCACCGCGTCGCGCGGCAGGCCGAACAGATCGTACACGCCGGCGGTCCAGCTCAGCGCGTTGTCGCCGAGATCGCATTCCCACAGGCCAATCCTCTGCGCCGCAAGGAGTCCCGAGTCGAATTCCGGCAGGGCCAGCGCCCCGGCCGGCGCGTCGAACAGCAGCCCCAGGTCGAAACGCTGGCGCTCCTCGACCAGCGGCCAGCTATGGGTCAACGGGGAAGGGACGATCACCCTTGTCGCGCTCCGATGCGGCGGAGCCTCGATCGGTCCCGTCGTCGCCCCGTTATATGGCCGAGCAAATCTATCCAAACGGTTTCAGCATGGCGGCTCAAGGCACGGCGAAGTCACCCGAAAAAGAAATTTGCAGAACCGTGTCGATTTCGGGAAGCTCCGTTCGTCGTCCCGATGTCAGGTCGATCCGGCCGGCTCAACAAAGGAGATAGACGATGCGCGTTATGGTGTTCGTGAAAGCCACCGAGGACAGCGAAACCGGCATGGCCCCCACCCCCGAGATGATCGAGGCGTTCGAGGCGATGGACCGCTTTACCGAGGAATTGGTCAAGGCCGGCGTGTTCGTCGCCGCCGCCGGCCTCAAACCCAGTGCCGAAAGCAAGCGCATCGCCTTGGACGGCGCCAGCCGCACCGTGATCGACGGTCCGTTCGCCGAGGCTCGCGAGCTGGTCGCCGGCTTCTCGATCTGGGAAGTCAAGGACATGGACGAGGCGGTGGCCTGGGCGAAGCGTTGCCCCAACCCGATGTCGGGGCCGAGCGAGATTGAGATCCGGCCGTTCTTCGAGGTCGCCGACCTGGCCGATTTCGTGACTCCCGAGGAACTCGCCAACCCGCGCACCGGGGAACGCGGCAAGCTCGGCGTCGCCTGACGCACCGGCCGGCGCCGGCCGGCGCCGGCGTGTCTCGCCCGCGATCCTGGCCGACAAGGCCGCATGAGCGCAGGCGAGACGCACCGCACGATCGAGGCGACCTTTCGCATCGAGCGGGCCAGGCTCGTCGCGGGCCTGGCCCGATTGGTGCGCGACATCGACCGCGCGGAGGAACTCGCGCAGGACGCGCTGGTGGTCGCGCTGGCCGAATGGCCGAGGACCGGCATCCCGGCCAATCCCGGCGCCTGGCTGATGACCACCGCCAAGCGCCGCGGCATCGACGCCATCCGTCGCGACAAGATGCGCGACCGCAAGCATGGCGAGATCGCGCAGGACCTGGACGGCGCGGTCGACGATTCGCACGACGCGATCGAAGCGCGCCTCGACGCGGACGATCCCGGCGACGAACTGCTCGGCCTGATCTTCACCGCTTGTCACCCCGTGCTGTCGGCCGAGGCGCGCGTCGCGCTGACGCTGCGCGTCATCGGCGGGCTGACCACCGACGAGATCGCGCGGGCCTTCCTGTCGAACGAGGCGACGATCGCGCAGCGCATCGTCCGCGCCAAGCGCACCATCGCCAAGGCCGGCCTCACCTTCGCGGTGCCGCGCACGGCGGAGCGGACCGCGCGGCTCGCCTCGGTGCTGGAGGTGATCTACCTGATCTTCAACGAAGGCTATGCCGCGACCGCCGGTGACGATCCGATTCGACCCAGCCTGTGCCAGGAAGCACAGCGGCTGGGCCGCATCCTGGCCGGGCTGGTCCAGGACGATGCCGAAGTGTGGGGCCTGCTCGCGCTGATGGAAATCCAGGCGTCGCGCCTGCGCGCCCGGATCAGCCCCGATGGCGCGCTGATCCCGCTGACCGAGCAGAACCGTGCGCGCTGGGATGGCCTGCTGATCCAGCGAGGGCTGGAGGCACTGGCCCGCGCCGAGGCGCTGAACGCCGAGCAAAGGAAGGATGCCGGCCCCTATGCACTCCAGGCCGCCCTGGCCGCCTGCCATGCCCGCGCGCCGACGGCCGAGGACACCGACTGGGCGCGCATCGCCGGCCTGTACGACCAGCTACGCGTGGTGATGCCGTCCCCGGTCGTCGACCTCAACCGCGCGATCGCCCACAGCATGGCGTTCGGGCCGGATACGGGATTGCGCCTGCTCGACGCGATCGCCGGCGCGGAAGCGCTGCGCAATTATGCGCCGTGGCCGGCAGCGAGAGGTGACTTCCTGTTTCGCACCGGCCGCTTAGCGGAGGCCCGCCGTGAGTTCGAGGCTGCCGCGAACCTCACTCGAAACGCGCGCGAGGCGGCGTTTCTCATGGCGCGGGCGGGTGCTTGCGGGGACTAGCGGCTGGTTCGGCCCCAGTCGTCCGCTACAGCTCGCCCTCCAGATTGTTTCAACAACTCCGAGCGATAGACCGATCGGTCACCGCGAAAGCCTACAACAGCCAGGAAAAGGCGCGGCGGAGGAAGGCTTCGCCGTCCCCGCGGACGATCTCGCCATGCGCGACGACGACCCGTTCGGGATGAGCATCGATCAGGGCGCGAATCTTGGGTCGCGCCGTATCTCGGTGGCGAAAACTTGTCCGGTAATCGAACGGAGGATGGCCCCAGCCCTCGGTCATCTTCGATATCCTGGCGATCGGCCGCAACCACCATGGCCAGTGCCGCACGAGAAATGCCTCGCTGAACGTTTGCGACAGGTCGGCGATGATCGCGGTTCGCGAGGTGCGATGATAGAAGATCAGCTCGTCCATGAACGCAGAGTTCGTGAAATAGAATTGATCGATCTGCCCCAGCCAAGGCGCGGGAGGCTCATCGGCCAAGGCGCCGTGGAAATTCAGCTTCTTGCATTTAGCGATCGTGGAGGCGGTCCCCCACAAGAGTGCCTCCGGAAATGCAGCCTGCCAGGCGCTCAGGAATAAATAGTGGAGCTTGTTGGGACTGACGATGTGCCGCACCGTGCCCAGCGCGCTCACCTGATCCGCGAGTTCCGAGGTGAGTTCGACCGGGGACCACAACCACAGCCCGCCATCGTCAAGACGGATCACCGCCATTCGCGTCGGATAGTCGAATCCGAAAAAGGAGACGATGCCGCCGTCCGCCACCCACAAGTCCGGCCCCAGCGATTCCAGCATGCCACGCTTTCCTTGCCGCAAAATATCGAGCGGCGCTCGCGCGACGGAGAAAGCATGCGCGACCAGCACTCAACCGCCGTTTTCGAACTACGCCAAGCGGTCGACAAGAGCGATTTCGCTGAATTTGCTATCCAGGCCTTCCAATTGCGCGCCCTCCTTCGCCCCGCTAAGCCCCGCGCCATGTCCGTTGCCGCCCCGCTCACGCTCTACAACAGCCTGTCTCGCTCGCTCGAACGGTTCGAGCCGATCTATCCGGCCAATGTGCGCGTCTATTCGTGCGGGCCGACGGTCTATAATTACGCGCATATCGGCAATCTGCGCGCCTATGTCTTCACCGACACGCTGAGCCGGGTGCTGACGTGGAAAGCCAAAGAAAATGGATGGGGCCCGCTCACCCATGTCATCAACATCACCGATGTCGGCCACCTGACCTCCGACGCCGATGCCGGCGACGACAAGATGGAGGCCGCCGCGCGCGCCTCGGCCAAGAGTATATGGGACATCGCCGCGCACTACACCGCGGCGTTCAAGCAGAATCTCAAGGACCTCAACATCCGCGAGCCGTCGCGCTGGTCGGTCGCCACCGATCACATCCAAGAGATGATCGCGTTCGGCGAGAAGATCGCCGCCAAGCATTGTTATCAGCTCGATAGCGGCCTCTATTTCGACGTCTCGACCGTGCCAGACTACGGGCGGCTGGCGGGCGCGCAGGACGATGTCCGCGAAGGCCGGATCGACGCGGTCGAGGGCAAGCGCCATCCGCAGGACTTCGCGATCTGGCGCGCGTCGGCGCCGGGCGAGAACCGCCAGATGGAATGGGATTCGCCCTGGGGCCGCGGCGCGCCGGGCTGGCATCTCGAATGCTCGGTGATGAGCGAGAAATATCTCGGCTCGCCGTTCGACATCCACACCGGCGGCATCGACCATCGCGAGATCCACCATCCCAACGAGATCGCGCAGAACCAGGCATTCTGCGATTGCTCCGACACCGGTGCTCGCTGGTGGATGCACAACAATTTCCTGGTCGAGCGGGCCGGCAAGATGTCCAAGTCGTCGGGCGATTTCCGGACGTTGCAGCGGCTGATCGACGCCGGCGTGCATCCGCTCGCCTATCGCCTGATGTGCCTGTCGGCGCATTACCGGTCGGAACTCGAGTTCAGCGAGGAAAGCCTGGCCGCCGCGCTGACCCGATTGAAACGGCTGGCGATCACCGTCAGCCAGCTCCGCGATCGCCCGCCCGCGCCCTCGGCCGGATCGGCGCTGGCCTATCGCGAGCGGCTCGACGAAGCGGTGTCGGACGATCTCAACACGCCCAAAGCGCTGCCGGTGCTCGACGAACTGCTCGCGGACAAGAGGATCGCGCCCACCGATCGCCTCGCCGCGCTGGCGGACTTCGACGCGGTGCTCGGGCTCGGGCTCGCCGATCTCAAGCGCGAGGACCTGCGCGTCCGGCCCAAGAACGCGACGCTGGACGAGGCCGATATCGCCGCCCGGCTGGCCGAGCGCCGCGAGGCCCGCGCGGCCAAGGACTTCGCGCTCTCCGATGCGATCCGCGACGAGCTTGCCGCGCAAGGGGTCGAGGTGATGGACGGCGACCCGCTCGGCTGGGACTGGCGATCGACACTCGCTTGAACCCGCGCGTCAGGCGGCTAAGCTCTGCTCAGAACACAGATTCGGGGGACGTAGGATGCGCGGACGCGTATTGGGGTGGGACAACACGATCAGCCAAGGGCAGATTTCGGGCGACGACGGGCAGCGTTACACGTTCGCGCGCCCCGATTGGCGCGAGAGCCAATGGCCGACGCGCGGCCAGTTGGTCGATTTCGAGATCGACCAGGGCAATGCCAACAACATCTACCTGCTGCAGGGCGCCAATCTGATGCCGGGCGGCGCACCCGTCCACAAGGACAAGGTCGCCGCGGCCCTGCTGGCGTTCTTCCTCGGCTGTTTCGGCGCGCACAAATTCTATCTCAACAAGACCGGCGCGGCGGTCACCATGCTGCTGTGCGGGACGATCGGCTGGATCCTGTTCCTGCCCGGACTGACGATCGCGATCATCGCGTTCATCGAGTTCATCATCTACCTCGTGACCGACGACGCCGAATTCCAGCGCAAATACGTCTACGGCAACCAGTCCTGGTTCTGAGGTCATGAAGGCCGTCCTGCCCGCGCTGGCGCGACCGATGCTCGAGCCGCACTTGCCGGCCGGGCTGGAGGTCGCATGGTTCGCCTCGCCGGCCGAGGCCAATGCGATGATCGTCGATGCCGACATCGCCTGGGTCGACATGCAGCCGACCAGCCTGGTCGCCGAGGCGATCCGGCATGGCGAGCGGCTGCGATGGGTGTCGACCATCTATGCCGGGCTCGACGCCTTTCCGCTCGACCTGATGCGCGAGCGGGGGACGATTCTGACCAATGGCGTTGGCATCAACGCGCTGGCGGTTGCCGAATATGCCGTGCTCGGCATCCTCGCCGCCGCCAAGCGCTTCGACGAAGTGGTCCGCGCGCACGACCGCCACGACTGGCCCAAGGATGCGCCGGGCAAGGTCGAATTGTTCGAGACCAGGGCGCTGGTCGTCGGCATGGGCGCGATCGGCACATTGATCGCCGAGCGGCTGGCGGCGTTCGGCGTCGTGGTGACCGGCGTCACCCGCTCGGGCCGCGACGGCACGCTCAAGCCCGACCAATGGCAGGCGCGGCTCGGCGAGTTCGACTGGGTGGTGCTCGCCGCGCCCTCGACCGACGAGACCAAGACGATGGTCGGCGCCGCCGAACTCGCCGCGATGAAACCCTCGGCCTGGCTGATCAACATCGCGCGCGGCGACATGATCGACGAGGCGGCGCTGCTCGACGCGCTCAACGGCCGGACCATCGCCGGCGCTTTCCTCGACCCGACCCATCCCGAGCCGTTGCCGGCCGATCACCCCTTATGGTCGGCGCCCAATTGCATGATCACCATGCATCTCTCGGGCCGCAGCCAGACCAAGATGTTCCCGCGCGCCGCCGCCTTGTTCCTGCGTAATCTGGAGGCGTTCGTGAACGGCCGGCCGCTGGAGAATGTGGTGGATCTGGTGCTGGGGTATTGAAGTAAATTTCCCTCTCTCCTTGTGGGAGAAGGAGAATTGGCCGGCGCTCGGCAGTCTGACAGACCCTCACCCTTCCGGCGCTTCGCGCCTCCCTCTCTCTCCCGCATACGGGAGAGGGAAGGGGCCCGCCGCCGCAAGGCGGTGGGAAGGGTGAGGGTCTGTCTTTTTATTCAGATCGTCAGCCGCACGCCTTCTTCAGCGCCGCCACCACCCGATCCTGATCGGCGTCGCTCATCCCCGGATAGAGCGGCAGCGCGATCGTGCGATCCTGCGCCGCTTCCGACACCGGCAGCGGAAACGGCAGCGGCAGGTCGGCATAAGCCTTTTCGCGATGCGCGCACATGATCCCGCGCCGCGCCGAAATCCCGTCGTCGAGCAGCGATTGCAGCACCGCACGCTGGTCGCAGCGATCGGGCAGGCGCACCGCATAGGTCTGCCAGTTGGTCCGCGCCCAATTGGGCTCGCGCGGCGTGCCCAGCCCATCGATCGCCGCCAGCGCCGCGTCGTAGCGCGCCGCCAGCCGGCGCCGCTCTTCGATCAGCCCGGGCAGGCGCTTCAATTGCTCGATCCCGACCGCCGCCTGGATATCGGTCATCCGGTAATTGTAGCCGACCTCGTCATAGGTCTCGAAGATCACCTGCGCCGAATTGTGGCGCACCGCGTCGGTCACGCTCATGCCGTGCTGACGCAGCAGGCGGAACTTGGCGTCGAGCGCGGGGTCGCGCGTCGTCAGCATGCCGCCGTCGCCGGTGGTGATGACCTTGCGCGGATGGAAGGAGAAGCAAGCGATGTCGCCATGCGGACGGCCGACCTGTTCGAGCGGGCCGCCATCGACCGACAGCATCGATCCGATCGCGCAGGCGGCATCCTCGATCACCGGGAGGTCATGCTCGCGCGCGACGTGGAGGATCTCGCCCATGTCGCACGGCATGCCGATCTGATGGACGCACAGGATCGCACGGGTGCGGTCGGTGACCGCGGCGGCGATCAGCCGCGGGTCCATATTGTAGGTCACCGGGTCGACATCGACGAACACCGGGGTCGCGTCGCAATAGCGCACGACATTGGCGGTCGCGATGAACGAGTGGCTGACCGTGATGACCTCGTCGCCTTGCCCGACGCCGAGCGCGAGCAAGGCGACGTGCAGCGCGGTGGTCGCGCTCGACACCGCGCAGGCATGCGGCGCGCCGACATAATCTGCAAACGCCGCCTCGAACGCGACGACGCGCGGGCCCTGCGTGACCCAGCCCGACAGCACCGCCTCTGCAGCGGCATCGGCCTCCTCGCGGCCGAGCATCGGCTTGGCGACGGGAATGGTCGACATCAGGCAGCGATCCAGTTCTGCTCGCGCTCGTGCTCGAGGAGGCTCTCCGGCGTGACGCCGAGCGTGCGGTACCAGTCGATCAGATGCTGGAGGCCCTGGTCGAGCGACACGCTCGACTGATAGCCGAGCAGGTCGCGCCCGCGCGTCGGGTCCGAATAGAGCCGCAGCACGTCGCCCGGTCGCGGGTCGCGCCATTCGATCGCGGCCTTGCCGTCGGCGACCAGCTTCGACACCGTCTCGGCCAGGTCGTTGACCGTGATCTCGTGCCCCGAGCCGATATTGATCGTCTGGCCGACCGCCTTGTCGCTGGTGCCGCCGAGCAGGATGCCGCGCGCGGTGTCGCCGACATAAGTGAAGTCGCGGGTCTGCGTACCGTCGCCGAACACGAGCAGCGGCTTGCCCGCCATCGCGCGCAGCACGAATTTGGGAATGACCTCGCCCGAATCGCCTTCGTGGTGGCTGCGCGGGCCGAACGCGTTGAACGGCCGGATCACCACGGCGGGGTAATCGTAGCTCTCCCAATAAGCGCGCGCATAGCATTCGCCCGCTAGTTTGCCGCCGCCATAGACGGTCATCGGATAGGTCGGATGCTCCTCGGTCATCGGCGCCCAGCGCGCGGTGCCGTAGACTTCCGAGCTCGACACATAGACGAAGCGCGGCACGCCGAGGTCACGCGCGGCGGCGAGCAGATCGAGCGTCGCGGTCGCGTTGACGTCGTGATTCTCGCGCGGCGAATGAAGCGAATGGCGCACGCCGAGACAGGCGAGGTGATAGACGATGTCGGCACCCTGCATCAGCCCGCGCATCGTCTCGACGTCACGGATATCGACGCGCTGGAAGTCGAGATCGCCGGCGATATCGGCCAGATTCTCGCTTTTGCCGTTTACCAGGTTGTCGACGACCGTGACCCGCGCGCCCGCCGCCACCGCCTGGCGCGACAGCTCCGAGCCGATGAAGCCGGCGCCGCCGGTGACGAGGATATTCTTGTTGGAAAGGGTCATTGATCGGTCTCTACAGGTTGTGACTGGTCGACGGCATCCTCGATCAGGAACAGCGGTTGCCGCTGCGCGCTCTCCTTGGTCCGCCAGAGATATTCACCGATGATGCCGAGCATCAGCATCTGCATGCCGCCGAGCACCAGCGTGATGATCATCAGCGAGGCCCAGCCCTCGATCTTGACCACGCGGAACACCCGGAGCGTGAGCAGCGTGATCGCGTAGAGGAAGCCGATGATGCTGGTCGCCACGCCGACATAGCTCATCGCGCGCAGCGGAAAATAGCTCGACGCGACGACCGCGTCGGCGAAGGCGAACACCTTGCGCCGCACGCTCCATTTCGACTTGCCGTGGCGCCGCGGCGGCTTGTCGAACTCCAGCGTCGCGACATTGTAGCCGAGCTTGGGGATCTCCACGATCAGGCTGGGATTCGCGCCGCAGCCGGCGACGAGGTTGCGATAGGCGCGCTTGCTCAGCATCGCAAAACTGGCGCGATAGGGGATCTGCTCGTGTTGCGAGATGCGGCGCATGATTTCGTGGAAGGTGCGCGAAGCGGCTTCTTCGGCCCAGGACTGGCGGCCCGACGTGCGCCAGGTCGCCCAGATCACGTCGTGACCCGCACCGCAGAGGTCGCGCATCTGCGGGACCAACGCTGGCGGGTCCTGCAGATCGGCGGCGATGAACGCAGCGCAATCCTCGCGGCAATAGCTGTACCCGGCGATGATCGCGACATGCGAACCTGACCTCTTCGACAGCCGCAAATAGGTGAACCATGGCGTCTTCAGGCATGCCTCGCGCAACAGCTCGGGGGTACGGTCGCTGGAATGATCGTCGACGAGCACCGCATGCAGGTCGCAGTCGCCGAGGTCCGCGCGCAATTGCGTGAGCGCGGCGAAGAGATCGGGCAACCCCGCCTCTTCGTTGTACAACGGAACGACGATCGCGACCGATCGCGGCATGGTCATGCGGCGACCTTTTTATCGACCAGCCCGTGCTGCCAGACGCGGTCCGGTCCGGCGAAGGTCGATACGATCATCGGCGCCCCTTCGACGCCGCGCGCGAAGTCGTCGAACGCCGCATTCTGCTCGACATTGTCGGCAGCGACCCAGCCGCCCGGCTTCAGGAATGCCCAGGCCAGCGCCATTTCGAACATCATGTGCGAATAGCAATGGTCGCTGTCGTGCAGGAAGACGTCGATCTCGCCTTTCTCCTCGAGCAGGCGCGGTAATTCGAATTCGGCCTGGCCGAGCCGCAGATCGTGGCGGGTGCGCAACGTGTCGGGGATCAGCCAGCCCGGCTTCTTCTGCGCCGGCAACGCATTGGTGCCCTGGTCGAGGATGCGCTGATCGAGCGGCGGAAGGTCGATCGAGACCAACTCGCCGCCGCCATTATGCTCCATGCCGAGCAAGATGAAGGCGCTGCTCATGCCATTGTGCACACCGGTTTCGACGAACACGCGCGGCTTCACCGCCCGCGTCAGGAGATAGAGCATGACGCGATAGACGCGCATTTCCGCGACGTCGCTGAACTGCTTGCCGTTGAACTCGGGCACGTCGCGGATCGCGTCGTTGATCGCGGCGAGGAACACATGATCGCCGCGCAGATCGGCGAGATAGCCGTTGAGCGTCGCCGCGTCCGTTCCCCAGCGCTCGGCAAAGGAAGCGACATAATCCTCGATCGCGCATTCACCCTGCGTATTCGCCATTCGCTCCACCCTTTACTGGCCGCTCCTGCGGCACCTCTGAAATATCGTTCGCCCATGCCGCGAGCGGCGCCGGGCATCAACGGCGCCGCGACAGAATCCCGATCGCGCCTTGTCCCCAATCGAGCGCCTGCAATTCCTCCTGCACCGCGGCAACGTCATAGGCAACGCGGCGCGGTTCGACCTTGCACGAGGGCAAGGTCAGCAAGGCATAAGCGGCATCCGGATTCCAGTCGCGCGGCTGGCCGACCGAGCCGGGGTTGATCAGCAGACCGTCACCCGCAACGACAGCCATCGGATGATGGGTGTGGCCGAGGACGAGCACCTGGTTGGCGCCGAGCGCCACCTCGCCCAGCCGGTCGCTGTCGGGGTAGAGATAGGTTTCCTCGTCCCACGGGCTGGCGTGGCGGACGATGACGTCGACGCCGTCGGCTGCGAAATGGAGTTCGGCCGGAAGCGAGGCGAGCCACGCGAGATTTTCCGGCGTCAGCCGTTCGCGGGTCCAATCGGTCGCATAAGCAGCACGGCGCTCGGCATTGGGCTCGGCCTGGCCGGTGACGTAATTGTCGTGGTTGCCGCGCACGCAGCGCGCGCCGATCGCGCGCAACCGCTCGCATACCTCGTTGGGGTGCGCGTAATAACCGACCGCATCGCCGGCGAAGAGAATCGCGTCGACCAGTGGCAGGTCGGCTAGCACTGCATCGAGCGCGGCCAGATTGGCGTGGATGTCGGAGAGAAGCGCGATCTTCATGCGCCGCGTTCCGAAGCGATATAATCAGCGAGCCCATCTGCCAGAGCGACGCGCGGCGCGTAGCCTAACTCCCTTCGGGCATGGTCGATCGAAATGTCCCAGCGCACGCCGTCCTGTGGATCGGGCCGGCCCGAAGACGCGGCCGAAACGCCAGTCTGCGCGGCGATCGTTTCCGCGAGTGCGCGCATCGTGGTCGGCTTGCCGCTCGCCAGGTTATAGAGCGCGCCGGGCGACGGCGTCGCCGCAGCGGCAAGGCAGCCGGCGACGACATCGTCGACATGGACGAAATCCTGCGCACGCGATCCTTCGCCGTGCCAGGTCAACGGCTCGCCTTTCAGCGCGCGGCCGACGAAGAACGGCAGCACCGTCCCCTTGGCCATGCCCGGTCCATAAGGAGAGGTCAGCCGCAGCGACACCACCGACCGGCCTCGCTGATGCGCCGCGATGCACGCGCGTTCCGCCGTCAGCTTGCTCGCCGAATAGGGATTGTTGGGCGTGGTCGGATGACCCTCGCCGACCGGCGTCGACAGCGGCTCGCCGATCACTGAGATGCTCGACATATAGACGAACCGGCTCACGCCCGCCCGCTCGGCCGCGTCGAGCAGCCGTTCGGTCGCAGCGACATTGCAGGCCCGGAAATCGGCATCGCTCGCCTCCGCCGACGGCAAGCGCGCGGCGAGATGGAAAAGCACGTCGTATCCGCGGTCGATCCTCAGTCCCGCCGGATTCTCGAGATCGGCGGCAATCGCCTCGACCGCAGGATCGAGCCGCGCCGGATCGCGCACCATCGCGGCCACATCCCAGCCCTCGGCCAGCAATCGCGCCGTCAGCGCCCGCCCGACGAACCCGGTCGCGCCGGTGACGAGCGCGCGCGGCATCGCTCAGGCACCGCGCAGCGTGTTGAGCTCGGCGACCGGCACCAGGATCGACTGGAAAGCGCGGATCGCCGCCACGTCCATCCGATAATCCTGCCGCCCGATCTTCTCGCCGCGCACCTGGTCGGCGATCACCATGTCGGGCTCGTTGAAGCCGGCCTGGGCGCGGATCGAGCTGGTGCCCGAAAAGCGCGGATGCACCTCGAACACCTTGATCGAGCCGTCGTCATGCTTGCGGAGCTGGATGTTGACCGGGCCGGTCAGCTTCATCCTCACCGCCAGGGCCTCGCAGAAACGCCGCACCTCGGGATCGTCGACGATGATCCCCTGCGAATAGCCGGTCGACAGCGTATAGCGCCGCCCGTCGATGGTCCGCCCCGGCCCGAGCGACAGGCCGGTCAGCACGCGATGCAGCACGATCGAATCGATCGCCTCGCCCGCCGCCGAGACGACCACGCCGACGGTATATTCGCTGGTCGCGTCGCCGACATATTCCTGAAAGACGATGTCCGAGCGCGGCCCCGGGAAGGTCTCGATATAGCGCTCGATCTCCGCCGGATCGGCGAGGATCGCGACGTCGCGCGAGCCGCCGCTGAGCCCGGCGGGCTTGCCGACCAGCGGAAAGCCGACGCGCGCGGCGAGGTCCCGCCAATCGTCGACGCCGGCCGAGACCGGCACCCCGATCCCTTCCTCGGCCAGCCAGCGGTAGAGTGCGCCTTTGTCGTTGCAGAGCTTGATACCCTCGGGCGGCGACGCGACGAGGTGGCAGCCGAGCGCCGCCAGGTCGTCGCGCATGCCGGT
>NZ_JBQCCN010000155.1:0-20775 GCF_051962185.1 Sphingomonas sp. | reverse complement strand
CCCAACACGTCGTTCCATTGCCCGCGCCCCTCGTTTGCGCGCGGAACAAACGCGCCCCTCCCGCTGGGGGGTGGGGGGGGGGGTGGGTCTGTCCATTCCCCTGCCGCCCAGTGGCTCCGACACGCCCTCCCCTAACCCCTCCCGCAAGCGGGAGGGGAATGCAATCTGTCCATGGAGGCAGCGCCGTTCCGCACTGCTCTAGTAAAATTCGCGAACCTCGCCTATGTGCGCCGCCTTCCAATGGCTACAAAACTTCCCTCCCCGCCCCGCGTGGGCATGGTCTCGCTCGGCTGTCCCAAGAACCTGGTCGACAGCGAGCGCATCCTGACCAAGCTCCGCAGCGACGGCTATCAGATGTCGCCCGATTATGCCGGCGCCGATGTCGTGCTGGTCAATACCTGCGGATTTCTCGATTCCGCCAAGGAGGAAAGCCTGGAAGCGATCGGCGAAGCGATCGCCGAGAATGGCCGCGTGATCGTCACCGGCTGCATGGGCAAGGAAGCCGAGGTCATCCGCAACCGCTTCCCGGACGTGCTCGCGATCACCGGTGCGCACGAATACGAGCAAGTGGTCGGCGCGGTCCACGACGCTGCGCCGATGCCGCCCAATGCGTTCCTCAACCTGGTGCCGGAAAGCGGGCTGAAGCTAACGCCGCGCCACTACAGCTATCTGAAGATCTCGGAAGGGTGCAACCACCGCTGCGCCTTCTGCATCATCCCCAGTTTGCGCGGCGATCTGGTCAGCCGGCGGCCCGACGCGATCCTGCGCGAGGCCGAGAAACTGGTCGAGGCGGGCACCAAGGAACTGCTGGTCATCAGCCAGGACACGTCGGCCTATGGCGTCGACATCAAGCACCATCCGCGCATGTGGCACGGCCAGGAAGTCCGGGCGCACATGACCGACCTGGCGCGCGAGCTCGGCAAGATCGCGCCTTGGGTGCGGCTGCACTACGTGTACCCCTATCCGCATGTCGACCAGGTCATCCCGCTGATGGCCGAGGGTCTGGTGCTCCCCTATCTCGACATCCCGTTCCAGCATGCCAGCCGCAACGTGCTCAAGCTGATGCGCCGCCCGGCCAACGAGGCGAAGGTGCTGGAGCGGATCAAGTCGTGGCGCGCGATCGCCCCCGACATCGCGATCCGCTCGACCTTCGTGGTCGGCTTCCCCGGCGAGACCGAGGAGGATTTCCAGTATCTGCTCGATTGGCTCGACGAGGCGCAACTCGACCGCGTCGGCGCGTTCCGCTTCGAGCCGGTCGAAGGCGCAGCGGCCAATGCCCTATCCGACCCGGTGCCCGAAGAAGTCAAGGAAGAGCGTTACGCCCGGATCATGGAGAAGACCGCGGCGATCAGCGCCGCCAAGCTCCAGGCCAAGGTCGGCCGCACGCTGCCGGTGATCATCGACGCGGTCGACGAGGGCGGCGGGGCCACCGGCCGCAGCCAGGCCGACGCGCCGGAGATCGACGGCGAAGTGTTCCTGCGCGACGCCGGCCATCTATCGGTCGGCGAGATCACCCCGGTCCTGATCGAAGAAGCCGACGAGCACGATCTTTACGGCCTGCCGGTCTGATCTGTCCCGATCTCGGACAGCACTATTGCCAGATGCTGCGCGCCACCTAAGACGGTGACGTCATGAGGGTGTGGGCGATAATAGCGGGGTTGTTGGTAGCGTTGCTCGCGCCGGTCGCGTCGGCGCAGGTCGTGCCCGCGCCGATGACGAAGATCGTCACGCCGGTCGATCCGATGGTGATGGCGACCGACGATTTCACGCGCCTCGCCAGCCCGGCGATCTGGGACGGCCTGTCGATCAGCCGCATCGAGTTTCGCGAGGATCGCGCCTTCTGGCGGCTCTATCGCATAGTCAACCTCCGCCATCCCGCCGGCCCTTTGTGGTTCGTGCCGCACGATAATGAGAATGCGGCGTTCCAGGCCGCGGTGTTCGCGGTGCGCTCCTATGGTGGCGTGGTCATCGCGGTCGAGGAAGCGCGTTCGGTCGACGGGCCCGACAGCCGGATGAACCCAGACGTCGCCTACGGCCGGTCGATCGATCCCAACCGCAATTTCCGCGACGATACGCCCAATTACGCTGCGACGATCCTCGCCGATCTCGGCGCGCCGCCGCGGCTGGTCATCGCGCTCCACACCAACGAGCCGGGCTATAGTGCGTCGGAATCGACCTGCACGCCTCCGGGTGCCGGCTATACCGGCAAGGGCGAGATCTCGGTGCTGTTGTGCAGCGATCTCTATTCGCCGCGCCCGTCGATCCGCGCCGCCTGGCCCTACGACGATACCGACAGCGTCGCGATCGTCTCGTATCTCGGCGATCGCAGCCCGGCGAGCGGCTATTGCGCGCGGCCGCTGTCGGATGCCGACATGAACATCATGTACGAGCATGTCGTGACCAGCGACGGATCTTTGTCCAATTACACGCTCTTCCGCGGACTTCCTTATGTGAACCTGGAGACGCAGGACCGCGGCACCGATCCGGTCGGGCTCGCCAATTCCCGATCGCGACTGCTGGCGATGATCGGCACGGTGATGGCGCGTTGCGCGCCGATCGAGGGGTTGGCGCTGCGCCCGCCGGTTGCCACGGCGCCGCGTGGAAGACCGGCGCCCAGGCACCACAAGCGCCGCTGAAGCCCCGATTGCGCGCCGCGCGAGGCGGCCTATAGCAGGAGCATCACTCTATTCGGAGCGACCTCCCCGATGCGCTTTCTCCCGCTTGCCCTGCTTCTCGTCGCCACGCCCGTCGCCGCCCAGGACCTGACGCCCGCCGAAACCGCCAAGGTCGACTCGATCGTCACCGACACGCTGGCGCGCAACGGCGTGCCCTCGGCCTCGGTCGCGATCGTGCGCGGCGGCCGGATCGTGTTCGCCAAGGCCTATGGCAAGCAATCGGAGACGATCGCCACGCCCCGGACCGACGCGCCCTATCAGATCGCCTCGATCTCCAAGCAATTCACCGCCGCCGCGATCCTGATGCTCGAGGACGAGGGCAAGCTCAGCCTGAACGACACCGTCGCCAAATGGGTGCCGGGCGTCACCGACGGCGACAAGATCACCATCCGCCAGCTGCTCAGCCACACCTCAGGGCTGCAGGACTATTGGCCGCAGGATTACAGCTTCGCCGCGATGGAGAAGCCGGTCACGCCGCAGGGCATCGTCGACCGCTGGGCCAAGAAACCGCTCGACTTCGCGCCGGGCACGCAATGGCAATATTCGAACACCGGCTATGTCGTCGCCGGCATGATCGTCGAGAAAGCGGCTGGCAAGCCGCTGCTTGCCTATCTCCAGGACAAGGTGTTCAAGCCGCTCGGCATGAAGGCGATCGACCAGGATCTGGCGGTCGGCAAGGACTTCCCGCAGGGCTATCACCGTTACGCACTCGGCCCCGTCAGGGTCGAGAAGCCGGCGGCGCGCGGCTGGCTGTTCGCGGCGGGCGAACTCGCCATGTCGGCCAGCGACCTCGCCAAATGGGATATCGCGCGGATGAACCGCAGCCTGCTTCCGGCCGACGACTGGCAGGTACAGGAGACCCCGATCCTGCTGACCAACGGCAAGTCGACCGGCTACGGCCTCGGCGTATTCGCGGGCACCGCCAAGGGCCGCAAGTTCGTCGAGCATACCGGCGAAGCGGTCGGCTTCCTGTCGGAGAACATCGTCTATCCCGACGACAAGGCCGCCGTCGTCGTGCTGGTCAATTCGGACTTCTCCAACGCCTTCACCAGCATCGCCGGGCAAATTTCAGACCTCGTCCTGCCGCCTGCCGCCGGCGCCGAGACCGCCGATGCGGAAACCGCCAAGACCGCGCATGCCCGCGCGGTGTTCGACGAATTGCGCGCCGGCAAGCTCGATCGCTCGACCATGACCGAGGATGCCAATTACTATTTCGACGCGACCGCCAGCGCCGATTATCGCGACAGCCTGAGCAAATTGGGCGAGCCGACCGAATTCAAGCTGCTCCGCCCGGCGCGCCTGCGCGGCGGCTTCGTCAATCGCAATTACGGCGTGACCTACAAGGACCGCACCAAGCTGTCGGTCGTGACTTATGCCGAGCCCGACGGCGCGGGACGCTACGAGCAGTTCATCGTGATGCCGGCCGAATAAGCCGCGCCACACCCGTCCTCGATCGCCTGACCGGAATAGCCGCATGACCGATTTCGCCGCTTTGCTCCAACCCGATCGCGGCCAGCCCGCCCGCACGATCGAGATCGTCCATCCCGACGGCTTCGCCGACTGGCTCGGCCAGCAGCCGCCGCGCATCCGGACGATGCTCGCGGCCAATCGCGTGACCGGCAAGGCGGGCAACAAGGCGATCCTACCGGGAGACGGCGCCGAGGATTGGTCGGTGCTGCACGTCTGCGACGAGGCGCCGACCTCGCCCTGGCGGATCGCGTCGCAGCCCGATTTCCTGCCCGAAGGCACCTATCGACTGAAGAACGCCGAGCTCGGCGCCGCGGGGCTTGGCTGGCTGCTCGCCCAGCATCGTTTCGACAAATATACCAAGCCCGAAAAGGACGGCGGGCCGCGCGTGCTGCTGACCGCCGATGCCGCGACGATCGAGGAAACGGTGCGGGTTGCGCAAGCGACCGCGTTGGTTCGCGACCTCGTCAATCTCGGCTCGTCGGACATGGGGCCGGCCGAGCTCGAGGCGGAAACCGGCAAGCTTGCCAAGAAATTCGACGCGACGCTGACCGTTACGCGCGGCGACGCGCTGACCACCGGCTATCCGATGATCGACGCGGTCGGCCGTGCCGCCGCCAAGCATCGCGCGCCGCGACTGATCGAGCTCGAATGGGGCAACCCCACGCATCCGCGCGTCGCCGTGCTGGGCAAGGGCGTGTGCTTCGATTCGGGCGGGCTCGACATCAAGCCGGCGAGCGGCATGCGGCTGATGAAGAAAGACATGGGCGGCGCGGCGCATGCGCTCGGGCTGGCCAGCCTGATCATGGGCGCGCGGCTGCCGGTCCGGCTCCATCTGCTGATCCCCGCGGTCGAGAACGCGATCTCCGCCGACGCCTTCCGTCCCGGCGACGTGCTCAAGTCGCGCAAGGGGCTGACGGTCGAGAACACCAATACCGATGCCGAGGGCCGGCTGGTGCTCGGCGACGCGCTGGCCAAGGCGGCGGAGGACAAGCCGGCACTGGTAATCGATTATGCGACGCTGACCGGTGCCGCGCGGGTGGCGCTGGGCCCCGATCTGCCCGCGACTTTCGTCAACGACGAGGCGCTGGCGAGCGATCTGCTCGATGCCGGTACGGCGGCCCACGACCCGCTGTGGCGCTTGCCCTTGTGGGATGGCTATGACGACTATCTCAAGTCCGACATCGCCGATCTGATCAATGCGCCCGACAACGGCTATGCCGGCGCGGTGACGGCCGCCCTGTTCCTGCGCCGCTTCGCCCCCGAAGGCGTGCCCTGGGCGCATCTCGACACCTTCGCCTGGCGCCCCACCGCCAAGCCGGCGCGGCCAAAGGGGGGAGATGCGCTCGGCCTGCGCGCGGCTTGGGCGATGCTGAAGAAGCGATACGCGGGCTAGGAGTTTTCTACGCTTTCCCCGGCGAAGGCCGGGGCCCAGTCCCACTGACGCCGCATGGAGATGTCATCGCAAGCCAGTTGGCGGCATCGATCCTGGGCTCCGGCCTTCGCCGGGGAAGCACAAAAAGAAGGTGTCAGGCCGCCTGACCGCCGCCGCGCACCATTCCCAGGATATCGTCGAGCGGTTGCCGTCGTGATTGGCGTCGAGCATCGACGCCAGCCCGCCGAGATTGCCGAGGATGCCGCCCGCGGACGGCGCCGCCGCGGGCGCCGCCGACGCCGCGCTCGCGCCGCCGAGCATCGAGGTGAGGACGCTGGCGGCGATCCCGCCCATCATGCCGCCGCCCATCTTCTTCGACACCTGTTGCGCCACCAGCCCGGCTACGATCGGCAGCATCGCCTTGAGGATCGTATCGCTGATCCCGGTCTGCGCGGACGCCGCGGTCGCGACCGAGCGGCTGACGTCCTTCGATCCGAAAATCTGGCCCAGTACGGCATTGCCGGCATCGGTGTCGGTCGCCGGCGAATTCGTCGCATTGGCGATATCGGCGACCGATCCCAGTCCCCCGCCTTGCTCCGCGCTCTTGATCCCGCCGAGCACCGCGGGCAGCAGTGCGCCGACCGCGGCATTGGCCTGATCGGGCGTCAGGCCGAATTGCTGTGCGAGCGCGCCGACATCGACCTGCGGCTGGCCGCTGCCGGCATCACCGCCGGCAGCGCCGGTCGCTTCCTGCAAAAGCTGTCCGAGAATATCCATGGCCGCGACTCTCAGCGAGGAATGTCCACCAATCTTGTTCGGATAGCAAAGTGGTCACAACCGCGCTCAGGCGGCGGGCGAGCGTACCGCGTCGATCAGCACGAAGGCAATGCGCGCGACGCGCTCCGCCCGGTTTTCCCACCCGTGCGCCGTGCCGCGCTGGATCAATATGTCGCCGGCACGCAGCAAGGTCTCGTCGCGGTCCATCACCGCGACGATCTCCCCCTCCAGCACGATCGCATAATCGATCGTGTCGGTGGTGTGCATGCTCGCCGAGCGCGCGCTTCCTTCGTGGTGATCGGCATCGGGATAGAGCGCGGCGAACACCGCCTTGACCATTGCCGCGCGCTCTTCCGGAGTCGCGTCGCCGATCGGCGGAAAATCGATCACGCGGAGTACGGTGCCGTGGCTTGGCGGCAGGACGCCGCGCTGCTCGACGATGTCGTCGGGCGCGGCGATCGCGCCCGGCGCGGCATGGGTGCGCCACATGTTACTGCTGCGATAGGTCGAGCCGGGCAGCACGAAGTCGGCCGGGCTCGGGCCGTCCTCGGCGATATACGACCGCCCCTCGGCATCGATCGCGGTGAGCACCCGGCGCGGCGCCGGCAACGCTTCCTCGCTCACGCCGACAGCGCCTTGCCCGCGTCGATGATCGGCACGAACTTGTCGGCGGTCAGGCTCGCGCCGCCGACCAAAGCGCCGTCGACATTCTCGACCGCCAGGATTTCCATGGCGTTCGCCCCGGTCACCGACCCGCCGTAGAGGATCCGCATGTCGAGCGCGGTGTCGCCGATCATCTGGCGCAGCTTGGCGCGCGCGATCGCGTGCATCGCGGCGATATCCTCCATCGTCGGGGTGCGGCCGGTACCGATCGCCCAGCGCGGCTCATAGGCGAGCGTCAGCCAGTCCGCATGGGCGTCGTCGGGCAGCGACTTCTCGATCTGTGCCTGGACGACGCGCTCGGCGCGGCCAGCGTCGCGCTCGGCCTGGGTCTCACCGACGCACAGGATGACGGTCAATCCGTGGCGATGCGCCGCGGCCGATTTCATGAACGCGTCATGGCTGGTCTCGTGCTGGTCGCCGCGCCGCTCGGAATGGCCGACGATGGTGAAGACCGCTCCCGCTTCGCGAACCATCGACGCCGAGATGCAGCCGGTATGCGCGCCGCTATCGGCTTCATGGACGTCCTCCGCCCCGATCGCGAGTCCCGGAACGCGCGCATGCGCCGGGGCGATCAGCGTCGCCGGCACCGCGACCGCAACGTCGACCTCTGGCGCCGCGACCGCCGCCGCGGCGATGCCGTCGAGCTCGGCCAGTGCCGCGAGGCTACCGTTCATCTTCCAATTGCCTGCGATCAGCTTGCGCCGTGTCATGTGTCCTCCCGGGTTTCCCATCCCGATAGCGTGCCCGGGCAGCGGCGCAAGCGTCACGCTCGCGGCACCTTTCGTTGCATCCGACATCGACACGTGCGGGGCATTGCCGGTTAGCGGTACACGCCCTAAAGCGTCGGCTCGTTTTTCAGGACCAACGATCGGCCCCATGCTCACTTTCTTCCGCAAGATCATCTTTTCGCGCATCGGCGCGCTCGTCACGCTGGTCGTCGTCGGCCTGATCGGCGTCGCGTTTGGGCTGGGCGACGTCACCGGCCTGCGCTCGACGGCGTTGAGCGGGCGCAATTCGACCACCGCCGCGACGGTCGGCAGCGACACCATTTCGGTCAACGACTTGCGCAATTCGACCACGTCGCTGTTCGAGCGCGCGCGCAATCAGCAACCGCAGCTGACGATGGAGATTCTCCTGCAGCAGGGCGGGCTCGATCTGACGCTGGACCAGCAGATCAACGGCATGGCGATGGAACAATTCGCGCAGAGTCAGGGCATTCGGGTCGGAAAGTCCCTGGTGGACAACGAGATCGCGAACATTCCCGGGCTGCGCGGCCTGGACGGCAAGTTCGACAAGGACAATTACAATCGCCTGCTCGCCGAGAACAAATTGAGCGACCAGCAATTGCACGAGCAGATTGCGCGCCAGCTGATCACGCAATTGCTGGCCGGTCCGATCCTTCCCAACGCGACGGACAAATTGAAGGCCCCTACCGGAGTCGCGATGCCCTATGCCTCGATGCTGCTCGAAAAGCGCAGCGGCACGGTCGCCTTTGTCGATACCAAGAAGATGCCCGCCGGCGCGCCGGTCACCGACGCCGAGGCGAATGCCTATTACACGCGCAACATCGCGCGCTATTCGATCCCGCAGCGGCGCTCGGCGCGCTATGTGCTGATCACGCTCGACGAGATCAAGAAGCGTGCCGCACCGACCGACGCGCAGATCTCCGCCGCGTACCAGGCGGAGAAGGCGAAATTCGAACCGGGCGAAACGCGCTCGCTCAAGCAGGTCGTGCTGCCGGACCAGAAGGCGGCCAACGACCTCGCCGCCAAGGTGCGCGGCGGTACAGCGATCGAGGTCGCTGCCAAGGCTCTGGGACTGGAGGCGGGCGCGATCAACGACGTCAACAAGTCCGCTTACGCGAGCCAGGCGTCGCCGGCGCTCGCCGACCAGGTGTTCGGCGCGGCGCAAGGCGCGGTGATCGGGCCGGTCAAGACCCCGCTCGGCTGGATCGTCGCGCGTCTCGACAAGATCACCAAGGTGGCGGGCAAGACGCTCGATCAGGCCAAGCCGGATCTGACCAAGGAGCTGACCGACCAGAATCTGGCCAATGTCGTCCAGTCGCTACGCGACCAGATCGACGATGCGATCGGCAAGCACCAGACGCTCGACCAGATCGCCGCCGCGCTCAAGCTGACGGTCCAGACCGCCCAGCCGCTGACCAGCAACGGCACTGATCCGACCGCGGCGACGCCGGTCAAGCCCGATCCCAACCAGACGGACATCTATCAGTTCGCCTTCCAGTCGCAGCCCGACGACGATCCCCAGATGGTGCCCTATGGTCAAGACGGTAGCTTTGCCGTCGCCAAGCTAGACCAGATCCTGCCCGCAGCGGCACGTCCGTTCGCGACGGTCGCTGACCAGGTGAAGAAGGACATGACGATCGAACGCCAGGTCAAGGCGGCTCGCGACGTGGCCAATGGCATCGCGGCGAAGGTCAACAAGGGCATGCCATTGGCCCAGGCGATGAGCGAATCGGGCATCAAGCTGGATGCGACCAAGCCGATGTCGGCGAACCGCGCGCAATTGCTCGACACCAAGCGGCAGCCTCCCGCTCCGCTGGTGCTGCTGTTCAGCAAACCCAAGGGCAGCGCCTCGCTCGTCGAGGCGCCGTACAAGGGCGGATGGTTCGTCATCGTCGTCGACTCGATCGAGAAGGGCAATGCCGCGGGCAATGCTCAGCTGATCGAAAACACGCGCGTCGGCGTGGGCGCGACGATGGGCGACGAATATCGCCAGCAATTCGGTCGCGCTATCCGCGACAAGATCGGCGTCACGAAGAACGATGCGGCGATCGAAGCGCTGCGCCGGGACTTGCTCGGCCTGGGCCAGAGCGGTGCCGACGACCAGTCGCAATAAACGATGGTCGAAGGAGCCGATGCCGCGCTGACCGCGCTTGCGGCCGGGCGCCCAGCGCTGGTCTGGCGCCGTCAGGTCGCGGACACCGAGACGCCGGTCGCCGCCGCGCTCAAGCTGATCGAGCCGGGGCGCGGCGACTTCCTGCTCGAATCGGTCGAGGGCGGCGCGGTGCGCGGGCGGCACAGCCTGCTCGGCCTCGCCCCTGACCTCGTGTTTCGCGCCGAAGGCGAGCAAGCGGCGATCAATCGTCATTGGCTGACCGATCGCGCCGCGTTCGAGCCCTGCGCGGAACCCACGCTCGCCGCATTCCGGTCGGTCGTCGCGTCGTGTCGGATGGACGACGTGCCGCCCGAACTACCGCGCGCGCTCGCCTGTCTGGTCGGCTATTTCGGTTACGAGACGGTCGGGCTGGTCGAGCGGCTGCCACGCCCGGCCGACCCCGGCCTCGGCCTGCCCGACATGGTGTTCGTGCGGCCGACCATGGTACTGATCTTCGACCGGCTGGCCGACCAATTGTTCCTGGTGGCGCCGCTCTGGCCCGATAGCGGCCTGGCACCTGAGCGCGCACTGGCATTGGCCGAGGAGCGGATTGACGGCGTTGCGGCGAAGCTGGCGAGCGCGCCGATTCCGGCGGCCCCGCGCGCCGACCCGGGCGACTTCGCGCTGACGCCGGTGCTACCCGCCGGCGCCTATCGCGAGATGGTGCTGAAGGCGAAGGACTATATCGCCGCGGGCGACATCTTCCAGGTCGTGCTGGCGCAGCGCTTCACCGCGCCGTTCGCACTGCCGCCGATCGAATTGTACCGCGCGCTCCGGCGCGTGAACCCCTCACCTTTCCTCTATTTCCTCGATCTGCCCGATTTCGCTTTGTCGGGATCGAGCCCCGAGATCCTGGTCCGCGTCCGCGACGGCGAAGTGACGATCCGCCCGATCGCGGGCACGCGCCCGCGCGGCAAGTCGGCGACCGAGGATGAGGAGAATCGCCGCTCGTTGCTCGCCGATCCCAAGGAGCGCGCCGAGCATCTGATGCTGCTCGACCTCGGCCGCAACGATGCCGGTCGCGTCGCCGCGCCGGGAACGGTCAAGGTCACCGACAGCTACACGATCGAGATGTACAGCCACGTCATGCACATCGTCTCGAACGTCGTCGCCGAGCTCGATAGCGGCAAGGACGCGCTCGACGCGCTGTTCGCGGGGTTCCCGGCCGGCACCGTCTCGGGCGCGCCCAAGGTCCGCGCCTGCCAGGTCATCGCCGAACTCGAGCCGGAAGTGCGCGGCGCCTATGCCGGCGGCGTCGGCTATTTCTCGCCCGACGGATCGATGGATTCGTGCATCGTGCTCAGGACGGCGGTGGTCAAGGACGGCGTCATGCACGTCCAGGCCGGCGCCGGCATCGTCGCCGACAGCGACCCGGCCTATGAACAGCGCGAATGCGAAGCCAAGGCCGGCGCGCTGCTCGCCGCCGCGCGCGAAGCGATCGCGCGCGCGGGCGATGCGCGGTTCGGGCAATAGGCCGGGCTAGCGCCCGGCCACCGATGACCGAGCCGATTGGCCGTTGGCCTTGGCGCGCCGCGCCGCCGCCCAGGCGCGCGCGGCGGCCTGCGAACAGCCGGTCTGACCGCCCGATCCGACCGGCGAGCAGGTGTCGGGCAAGCCCGCTGCTTCGCGGCTGGTCTGTTCGTCGGCGGCGACGCGGTTGACCCAGCTCTGGCGCGCCGGCGGGATCGGCCCGGCGCCGCGCAGCGCCGTGGGAATGCGATAGGGATCCTCGACCGTCGTGCAGACGACGATCTCGTCACCGCTCGATTGCGGGCATTTCTGGTCGGGCTGCAAGACCACCGAGCGGATTCGCTTGGGAGGCTGGCCGGATTCGGCCTGCTTGTCGGTCGCCTGCTGCGCCATTGCCCCGGCGGGCACGGCCAACAGCGCCAAAGCGGCAAACGCGGTACGAATCATCGGTGCGACCTTTCTCTGGGCAGCTTCAACGCCCCCGAGATAGGATCGATCCCGTATCATTCCAGCACCGCGCGGGCCGAAACACGGCAAAACGAGGGCGTTCTGTCGTTTCGGATACCGTTTGACGGTCGGATCGCTGAGGTGGAGGTGCGCGGCGCGATTCATAGATTCACGCAAAGGCGCGAAGGCGCGAAGATTTTGTTCGCGCGGAGGCGCAGAGAGCGCAGCGGCCGGTGGCTATCTCACGCCAGCGAGACCCTCATTCTCGATTGCCGACAACGAAGGAAGAGCCGCTGATGCGGCTCGTTGAGCCAGCTAAAATGCGCACTCTGTGCTCTGCGCGAACCAATCCAATTTCTGCTTTGCGCCTTCGCGCCTTTGCGTGATTCAAATACCAGGCATCCTCCCGAATGCCGTCACAAGATAGCTGACCAGACGGAGCCTCGCCGCGCGCGGTTAAACTCCTGGTTGCCGGTCGAACAGGATCGGACCGATTGTCGCGCTGGCCGATACGCGCTAGCGGGCACGGCCATGATCCTCGTCATCGACAATTACGACAGCTTCACCTGGAACCTGGTCCATTACCTGATGGAGCTGGGTCAGGAAGTGCAGGTCGTGCGCAACGACGCGCTCAGCGCGCGCGACGCGGTGGCGAGCAATGCCGAGGCGTTTCTGATCTCTCCCGGCCCCTGCACGCCCAACGAAGCCGGGGTCAGCCTCGATCTGGTCGCCGCCTGCGCCGAGGGCGGGCGACCGCTGCTCGGCGTGTGCCTGGGCCACCAGTCGATCGGGCAGCATTTCGGTGGGCACGTCGTGCGCGGCGGACTGATGCACGGCAAGACCTCGGCGATCACGCATGACGGCAGCGGGGTGTTCGCGGGCGTCCCCTCGCCGTTCCGGGCGACGCGCTATCATTCGCTGGTGGTCGAGGACATTCCCGAGGAACTGATCGTCAACGCGCGCGCCGAGGACGGTTTCGTGATGGGCTTCCGCCACGCCACGCTGCCGATTCACGGCGTGCAATTCCACCCTGAAAGCATCGCTACCGAGCATGGGCATCAGTTGCTCGCCAATTTCCTCGAGCTTGCCGGATTGAAGGCGAAGGCGCTGGCATGAGGGCCGAACGCAAATCTCCCCTCCCGTTTACGGGAGGGGCCGGGGGAGGGCCTGTCAATCAGGTCATCGCTCCAGAAACATGCCCTCCCCTAACCCCTCCCGTAAACGGGAGGGGAATATGAGTAGTTTCGCCTTCCTCCCAGACCCCTCGACGCCCTTGTCGCGCGAATCGGCGGCGCAGGCGTTCGCCGACATTCTCGACGCCAGGACTTCCGAAGAGGCGATCGCCGAGTTCCTGATCGCGCTGACCGACCGTGGTGAGACCAGCACCGAGATCGCGGAAGCGGCGCGCGCCTTGCGGGCGCGGCTGATCCCGATCGATGCCCCGGCGAACGCGATCGATGTCTGCGGTACCGGCGGCGACGGCCACCACACGCTCAACGTCTCGACTGCAGTCAGCCTGGTCGTCGCCGCCAGCGGCGTGCCGGTCGCCAAGCATGGCAATCGAGCCGCGAGTTCCAAGGCGGGCGCCGCCGACACGCTCGAGGCGCTCGGCCTCGACATGGAGCGCGCCGGGGCGATGGCGCAGGCGACGCTCAACGACCTCGGCATCTGTTTCCTGTTCGCCGCCAACCACCATCCAGCGATGAAGCGGATCACCCCGATCCGCCGCCGCATCGGCCGTCGCACGATCTTCAACCTGATGGGCCCGCTGGCCAATCCGGCGCATGTCACGCGCCAGTTGATCGGCATCGCGCGCCCCGATTACGCCAACACTTATGCCGAGGCGCTCGGCCAGCTCGGGACCGAGGCGGCACTGGTCGTGTCGGGCGAGGAAGGGTTGGACGAAGTGTCGGGCGCGGGCCCGACCATCGCGGTCTCCGTCGGCCAGCTCTCGCTGCCCGGCCATATCGCGCCCGAGGACGCCGGCCTGCCGCGCCATCCGATCGCGGCGATCCATGGCGGCGACCCAGCCTATAATGCCGCCGCACTGCGTCGCCTGCTCCAGGGCGAGCATGGCGCCTATCGCGACGCGGTGCTGATCAATGCCGCCGCGGCGCTGGTCGTCGCAGGTGCCGCCGATACACTTCAAGAGGGCGCCGAAGAGGCCGCCGAAACCATCGACAAGGGCCTTGCCAACGCTCTGCTCGACTGTTGGATCGCCTATAAATGACCAATATTCTCGACCGTATTCTCGAAACCAAGCGCGCCGAAGTCGCTGCCAAGAAGGCGACCATGTCGCTCGCCAGCCTGGAAGCGATGATCAGCCGCCGCGACGGCCCGCGCGGATTCCGGGCGGCGCTCGACAAGAAAGCGAAGACGGGCCCGGCATTGATCGCCGAGGTCAAGAAGGCGAGCCCGTCGAAAGGCGTGATCCGCGAGGATTTCGACCCGCCGGCGCATGCCCTGGCCTATCTCAAGGGCGGCGCGACTTGCCTGTCGGTGCTGACCGACGAGGATTATTTCCAGGGCGACGACGCCTATCTCGCGCAGATTCACGACACCGTGCCGCTCCCGCTCCTGCGCAAGGACTTCATGATCGATCCGTGGCAGGCGCACGAGAGCCGCGCGCTCGGGGCCGACGCGATCCTGATCATCGTCGCCGCGCTGGACGACATGCGGATGGCCGAGATCGAGGCCGCGGCGATCGACTGCCGGCTGGACGTGCTGGTCGAGGTCCATGACGAACGCGAGCTCGACCGCGCGCTCAAGCTCAAGTCGCGGCTGATCGGCGTCAACAACCGCGACCTGCGCGATTTCACCGTCAGCTTCGACCGCACCTACGAGCTGGTCGGCAAGGCGCCCAAGGATTGCACCTTCGTCGCCGAAAGCGGGCTGCAGAACCGCGCCGATCTCGACGCGATGCGCAAGCATGGCGTGAATTGTTTCCTGGTGGGGGAAAGCCTGATGCGCGCGGAGAACATTACCGCGGCGACCAGGGAATTGCTGGGCGCTTAGCCTCTCCCTCCCGCTTGCGGGAGGGGTCGGGGGAAGGCATGTCTCCTTTCATGCCCAAGGCCGACACGCCCTCCCCTAGCCCCGCCCGCAAGCGGGAGGGGAATCTGACGCACCTCGACGACACCGGCGCCGCGCGGATGGTCGACGTCTCCGCCAAGCCCGACACGCATCGCGAAGCCGTTGCCATCGGCCGTATCGCCATGGCGCGCGAAGCCGCCGCGGCGATCGGCGCGGGCGCCGTGCCCAAAGGCGACGTACTCGCCGCCGCCCGCATCGCCGGGATCATGGCGGCCAAGCGCACCGGCGAATTGATCCCGCTCTGCCATCCCCTGCCGATCACCAGCGCGACGATCGGCCTGACGGTGGAGGAGGACGGCGTCACCGCCACCGCGACCGTAGCCACGACCGGCAAGACCGGGGTGGAGATGGAAGCGATGGCCGCCGTCTCGGTCGCGTTGCTGACGATCTACGACATGGCCAAGGCGATCGACAAAAGCATGACGATCGGTGGGGTACGGCTGCTCTCGAAAACCGGCGGCAAGTCGGGCGATTGGCGCGGCCCTAGACCTTAGTCCGCCATCGTCATGCCGACCCAGGCGAGATAGCCGACGGCGAGAAAGGCCAGGATGCCGAAGCTGCGGCTGACGATCTTGCGCTTGGGTACCTTTTCCACCCCGGCCTTGTGCCGCCGCGTCGCTCCGCCCTCCTCCTCGTCGTCCTCCGCCGCTTTGGGATCGATCATCTCCTGCCCGAGCGTGTAGATCGCCAGCCCGGACAGCAACACGATCAGGCCGCAAAAAGCGCGCCACAGGATATCGCCGATCAGCTCGAACCAATTGGTATGCGCGCCGAGCCAGCGATCGACCGCTTCGAGGTCGAACCCCAGGACAACCAATACGATCGCGACGACGAGGAAGACGAGCCATAGAAAGGTGTACAGCGCGGCCGCCCCGCTGCCGATGCGCAATCCCACGTCGCCGCCCAGCGCACCACCACGCGACACGCGCCACAGGAACCCGAAGAATCTGGCGACGAAGCGCACCCCATGCCTCCCACCGTCCGCCCGGCGTCATAGCAGAAGCGCATGCGGCTGGCGAAACGATCCGCGGCTGTGGCATGGGAGCGCAATGGCCGCTCTCCTTCCCGTCGCCGACGCGCAGGCCCGCTTGCTGGCCATGGCACCGCGGGTCGCCAGCGAACGCGTATCGCTGATCGAGGCGGCCGGGCGCTGGGTCGCCGAACCGATCGTCGCTCGCCGCACGCAGCCGCCGGCCGACCTGTCGTCGATGGACGGCAATGCGATCCGCTTCGACGATCTGCCCGGGCCGTGGCGGGTCATAGGCGAAAGCGCGGCGGGACGTGCGTTCGACGGTGCGATCGGCCGCGGCCAAGCGGTCAGGATCTTCACCGGTGCGGCGATGCCCGACGGCGCCGACAGCGTGCTGGTCCAGGAAGAAGCCTCGCGCGACGGCGAGACGCTGACGCTCGCCGGCGAGGGGCCGCCGCGCCGCGGCATGAGCGTGCGGCGCAAGGGGCTGGATTTCGACAAAGGCACGGTGCTGATCGGCGCCGGCGCGCGGCTGACGCCCGCGGCGATCGCGCTGGCGGCGACCGGCGGGCATTGCGACCTTCCGGTCCATCGTCGGCTGCGCATCGCGATCATCGCGACGGGCGACGAACTCGTGGCGCCGGGGACGGCAACCAACGACCCGCTCGCCCTGCCCGAAGGCAATAGCGCGATGCTGGCGGCGATGCTCGCCGATCTGCCGGTCGATGTGACCGGGCGCGGCATCGTGCCGGATCGACTCGACGCCCTCACTGCCGCATTCGCCGCGGCCGAGGCGGATATTGTGGTCACCACCGGCGGCGCGTCTGTCGGCGACCACGACCTGGTTCGCCCCGCGCTCGAGGCCGCCGGCGGCGAGATCGATTTCTGGCGCATCGCGATCCGCCCGGGCAAGCCGATGCTCGCGGGCCGGCTGGGCAATGCGATGATGCTCGGCCTACCCGGCAATCCCGTCTCCGCCTTCGTCACCGCGACGCTGTTCCTGCGCCCGCTGATCGCGGCGATGGCGGGAGCGGCCGATCCCCTCCCCGTTCCGATTGCCGCGACGCTGGCGGAACCGCTGTCCGCCAACGACCATCGGCAGGATTATCTGCGCGGCACCATAGCCGACGGCCGGGTTTCCGTGGCGGCGATCCAGGACAGTTCGATGCTCGCGACATTGGCCCGCGCGACCTGCCTCGTGATCCGGCCGCCGCACGCACCGGCGGCAATGGCGGGCGAAACCGTGGACATCTTGCCACTCGCTTGACTTGCCTCGCAACGTTCCATAAAAGTTCCACGTCTGTTCTTTGACGGAGGAACGTCAATGCTCACCAAGAAGCAGCATGAGCTGATATGCTTCATCAATGATCGCCTCAACGAAACCGGCGTCTCGCCGTCGTTCGAGGAGATGAAGGAGGCGCTCGACCTCAAGTCGAAGTCCGGCGTGCATCGCCTGATCTCGGCGCTTGAGGAACGCGAATTCCTGCGCCGCCTGCCCAATCGCGCCCGCGCGCTCGAAGTGCTCAAGATGCCCGAGCGCGGCGACAAGCGCGTCACCGCCGTGCAGCCCAAGCCGAGCAATTTCCGCCCCGCGCCCGAACCCGCCAACGACGTGATCGAGATCCCGCTGCATGGCCGCATCGCCGCCGGCGTGCCGATCGAGGCGTTCGAAGGCTCCTCGATGCTCCCCGTCCCCGCCGCCTTGCTCGGCAGCGGTGAACATTATGCGCTGGAAGTCGCCGGCGATTCGATGGTCGAGGCCGGCATTCTCGACGGCGATTATGCGCTGATCCGCCGCACCGAAGTTGCCCGCGACGGAGAAATCGTCGTGGCGCTGATCGAGGACAGCGAGGCCACGCTCAAATATTTCCGCCGCGAAGGCGCCATGGTGCGGCTCGATCCCGCCAATCGCGCCTATGACCCGCAGCGTTACGCGCCCCAACAGGTGCGGATCCAGGGCCGGCTCGCCGGCTTGCTGCGGCGCTACGACTAAGGGCGCGAACCCGGCTTTACGAGGTCGGGATGGAGACGAAAAAGGCTGCTGGGAGAGGGCGCGCAGCCAGATAGCGGTGTCTATCTGGCAAGCGTTCGACCGCTCCAGCGGCCTTTTCGCCCCACCGCTTCGCGGCGGCCATGTCCGGCGCTGCGGCGCGTCGGGGCACTCGAACGGGGGGAAAAACCCCGTTCTTCGCGCCCCTCCTCCCACAGCATTCCGGACATGGCTGTCTCGATCCGCGTTAATGCCGGGTTTGCGCCCTTCTAATCCACGGATGGCGATCGCCGGGCTGGCGAACAGTGACGATCCGTTCGCTCGCCAGGCTGATCGCCATTCCGCCGGTGCGCCGCAGGAACGGCGCGTCGAGCTTGAGCCAGGTCGGGCGACAGGCCGAGGGCAAGCGGCGGTCACTGACGACGATGTCCGCCGCCTTGCACGACACGATCAATTGATCCGACGGCAATTGATAGAGGCTGCGTGTGGCGAGCACGCGGAACGTGCGCCCGCCCGATTGCACCAGCGCCAGGCAAGCGTCGGCCGTGCATTTGGCGAACGGCTGGTCGGACAGCAGTTCCGCTTCGCCATCGACCCCGGCATTCTGGGTCATGGTGTCGCGCGTATAGTCCCCGGCCTTGTCGCGCAGGATCGCGACCCCGCCCTCCGGCGTTCGCACGGCAAGGTGCTGGCCGTCGCCGGAAATCAGCAGATCGGGCGCCGGGATCGCGAGCGCCCATGCCATGCCGGCCAATAAGGGCACCAGGCCGGCAAACCTGACGCGGGTTCGCCACAGCATCAGCCACAACAGCCCCAGGATCATCAGCCCGAACGCGCCGTCGGGCATGCCCGGCAGCATCGCCACCGATCCCGGAGCCCTGGCCGCGACATGGGCGATCCACAGCAGCAGCTTGAGCGCCTGCGCGGTCACCCACCAGAAAGGCGCACCCAGCCCGACCGCATCGGCGACCAGCGCCGCCGCCTCGGCCGGCATTATGACGAAGGTGGTCAGCGGGATCGCAACGATATTGGCGAAGACGCCGTACATCCCCTCCTTGTGGAAATGATAGAGCGCGATCGGCGCCAAGGCGATTTCGACCACCAGGCCGGTCAACAGCAATGACCCGATTTCGCGCGCGACGCGGCGCCAACGCGCTTCGTCGCGCTTTTCGAACAGGCGCTTGATGCGCGGCTGCTCGTGGAACGCGATGAGCGCGCCGACCGCGGCGAAGCTGAGCTGGAAGCTCGGTCCCGCGAGAGCCTCGGGCCACACCAGCATCACGAGAAACGCGCCGGCCGCGACCAGCCGCAAGGTGATCGCCTCGCGTCCCATCGCCAGCGCGACCAGCACCAGCAGCGCCGCGATGCACGAACGCGCGGTCGGCACCTGGCTGCCGGTCAGCAAGGTATAGCCGATCGCGGCGATCGCGCCGGCGCCGGCGGCGATGACCGGAATGCGCGTCTTGAGCGCGAGCCACGGCCACAGCGCCAGCAATCGCGTCACGATCCAGATCGTGAAGATGACCACCGCGGTGATGTGCAGGCCGCTGACCGACAACAGATGTGCGAGCCCCGACCGCCGCATCGCATCTGAATCCTCCTGCGAGATCGCACCTTCGTCGCCCGCCGCCAATGCCGCGGCGATGCCGCCCGCGCTGCCGTCGACCTTGCTCTCGATATGCGCCGCCAGCGCCGCACGCAGGCCGTTCGACGCGCGACCCGGCTCTATCACCTTGACCGGCGCATTGCCCTTGCCGGTGGCCCCGAGTCCCTGAAACCAGGCGACCTGGCGAAAATCATAGGCGCCGGGCACGGTCGCTTCGTTGGGCGGCATCAACCGTGTCTGCAGCTTGATGATCGCGCCCGGTCCGATTCCCGCCGGAACATCGGCATCGGCCAGGTTCACCCGGATGTGTGGCGGTATCGCTGGCGGTGACGATGGCGGCCCGCCGCAGCTCCGCCGGTCGCGTCGACGATCGTTTCCGCCGGCGCCGCAGCTCGATCGTTGCGGGCTGGCCACGGCCTCGGCCGACAACGGCGTCAGCGTCAGCCGCTCCAGTTCCCGTGCCGGCAAGGTTTCGACTCCCTCGACCCGCGCCGTCAGCGTCACGATCGCGGGTCGCGCCAACACCGGCGCCGCGACGTCGGCGGCGCGCCACCACGCCAATCCGACCCCCAGGGCCGCCAATGCCGCCGCCAGCGCCACCGCCCGGCCCGCGCGCCCTCCCCTCCCGATCGCGATCGCCGCCAGCGCGAGCGCGCCACAAGCAAGCATCGCCGCGCGCCATTGCGCCGGGTCGCCGAGCACGAACCACATCGCAATGCCGGCACCCAGCGAGACCGGAAGCCATAGCGGCAGTTGATCGCGTTCCGCCTCCAACCCATGTTCGAGTGCAAGGCGCGCACGCGCGAGCGACGCCGCCAGCGTTTGAAGCGGCCGAACCCGCGTGCTAGGGCGCCCGGCGGCGACAGTCGCCATCACGTCATCCAGCCTGGGAGCATGCGCGGTTGAGCGCCAGTTCTGACTCCGGGCCGCCCGCAGCCGGCGCGCCCGTTACCAACGTCGTCACCCGGTTCGCGCCTTCGCCGACCGGGTTCCTGCATATCGGCGGCGCGCGCACCGCGTTGTTCAACCTGTTGTTCGCGCGACACCACGGGGGCAAATTCCTCCTGCGGATCGAGGATCCCGATCGCGCGCGATCGACGCAGCCCGCGATTGACGCCATTTTGGAGGGGATGCGCTGGCTCGACCTAGAATGGGACGGGCCGGAAATCTATCAATTCTCGCGCGCCGCCCGCCATGCCGAGGTCGCGCACGAGATGGTCGCGAAAGGCGCGGCCTATCGCTGCTATCTGACCCAGGACGAGCTCGCCCGGATGCGCGCCGAGGCGGAAGCGGCGAAGAAGCCGCTGCGCATCCGCTCGCCGTGGCGCGAGTGCACGCCCAACG
>NZ_JBQCCN010000154.1:0-11511 GCF_051962185.1 Sphingomonas sp. | reverse complement strand
CGTCGTCTGGCGCTTAACTATGCTGCTGGGGGGGCCGTTCCGGTTGCGGCGGGCGCGCCACTAGGAGGCGCCGGCGCGTATTAAATCCCCGCCGTCGGGGGGCGCCTCGCGGCGCCGCCGGCCGGACTGATCGCAATGCGCGGAATAGCTCGAGCTATTCCGCGCGATCGGTCACACATCCATCTGCTTGACCGCGTCATTCCACGCCATGACGTTCTCGCGCGCCTCCTGCACGAACGCAGAGCGGCGGATGACGTTGAGGAAGGTGTCGGCGACCCATTTGCCGGGATGGCGCAGCGGACGCTTGATCTGGATGAGCAGGACGACGCGGGTGTTGTCGGTGTCGTTCCATACCTCATGGTCATAAGTATCGTCGAACACCAGCGTCTCGCCCTCGGCCCAGCGCACGATCCGGTCGTCCACGCGCATGCGGACATCGCCGTCCTTGGGAACGATCAGTCCGAGGTGGCAAGTGATCAGCCCCTTGGTCACCCCGCGATGCGAGGGAATGTGCGTGCCGGGTGCGAGGATCGAGAAGAACGCGCTGTTGAGATCGGGGATCTGCGCGACGGTCGCGGCGGTCACCGGGCAGCGTTCGAGATTGTCCTCGACGCAATAGCCGTATCCCCAGAGGAAGAAGCTGCGCCACATGTTGACCGGCGCGATCGCGCGATGGTCGGGCGAGATGCTCGACAGCGAGGGCGAGTTGTTGCCGAGCGCCGATGCGATCGCCTCGTCGCGGATCGTCCGCCAATTGTCGCGCAGGATCTGCGTCCAGGGAAAATCCCGGACGTCGAGCACGGGATCGTTGGGCACCAGCGAGGAAGAGGCGATCATCCGGTCGAAAAATCCGCGCAAATGCTTGCCGTAGCGGATGATGAAGGGACGCTTTTCGATTCTGTCGTTGCTGCTCGCGTCGGCGGACGGGCGAGTGCCCGAAATGACCGTCATATTGGGTACGCTGCCTTCGGCGACGTTGCCCGATTTCTGCCGTATTGCTGGCCGTTCCAGCTTCTGTTCGACGCTCACAATGCCTCTCGATGTCCACCACGTCCGGGGTCGCCGCCACGAGCGCCGGGGGAGCCATAAAGGTCAGGTGCGCTACGCCGGTGCGGCAGCGCACCATTGGCCGCTAGCGGTCATCTGGGTCCAAAAAGTGGCGACGCAAGGGGGATGATGTGACCTTTTCGCCGAAGCGGTGCTCGCCGGTTGCCGCTCGCGGGGGGACGCCCTACACAGTCGCCATGGCCACTACGTTCCGCGTTCCGCGTCTCGCCGTCCTCGCTTCCGTCGTTCTGGGTTTGTCGCTGCCGGCGATCGCGCAACAGATTGCGCCGTCGCCCGCACCGCTCGCGGTCCGGCCGGAGGTCGATCGTTCGCCCTGGCTGTTCAAGGGCAGCGACATCACGCCCGATCCGGCATGGCATTTCGGGACGTTGCCCAATGGTTTGCGCTACGCGGTGCGCAAGAACGGGGTGCCGCCGGGTCAGGTGTCGATCCGGGTGCGGATCGACGCTGGCTCGCTCTACGAGGATGACCAGGAGCAGGGGTACGCCCACTTCATGGAGCATCTCGTGTTCCGCGGCAGCGAATATGTCGCCGACAACGAGGCGAAGCGGACGTGGCAACGTCTCGGCGCGACCTTCGGCAGCGACACCAACGCGCAGACCACTTTTACCCAGACGGTGTTCAAGCTCGATCTGCCCGCGGCGACGCCGGCCACCGTCGACGAGAGCCTCAAGATTCTGTCGGGGATGATGGAAGCGCCCAGCTTCGACGACAAGGTCGTGAACTCGGAGCGCCCGGTGGTGATGGCGGAGCAGCGCGAAGCTCCCGGCCCGCAAGTGCGGTTCGGCGACGCCCAGCGTGCGACGATCTTCGCTGGCCAACCGTACGCGACGCGCTCGCCGATCGGCACGGTCAAGACGCTCGAGGCGGCGACCGCGGCCAGCTTGCGCGCGTTTCACGACAAATGGTACCGGCCGGAACGCGCGGTGGTGATCATCTCGGGCGACCTCGACCCGCTGGTGTTCGAGACGCTGGTCGACAAGAATTTCTCGAGCTGGAAGGGCAAGGGCCCCGATCCGGCGGATCCGGATTTCGGCACGCCCGCGACCAAGCAGCCGGTGACCGGCACGTTGGTCGAGCCCGGCCTGCCGACCTTGGTGTCGATGGCGGTGCTGCGGCCCTGGCATTTCAACAACGACCTGATCCTGTTCAACCAGAAGCGGCTGGTCGACCTGATCGCGGTGCAGATCATCAATCGCCGGCTGGAATCGCGCGCCCGCGCCGGGGGCAGCTTCCTCCAGGCCCAAGTCAGCCTCGACGACGTGTCGCGCTCGGTCAACGGGACGTTCGTCAACGTCGTGCCGGTCGGCGACAATTGGGAACAGGCACTGAAGGACGTGCGTGCGGTGATCGCCGACGCCCAGACCAATCCGCCGAGCCAGGCCGAGCTCGATCGCGAACTCGCCGAATATGACGCCGCGATGAAGAACGGCGTCGACACCGCACGGGTCGAGGCCGGGTCGGCCCAGGCCGACAACATGGTTCAGGCGCTCGATATACGGGAGACGGTCGCGGCGCCCGACGTATCCTACAAGATCCTGACCGACGCGCGCGCCAAGGGCATGTTCACCCCGGCCTCGATCCTGGCGTCGACCACGCGCATCTTCCAGGGCGACGCGACCCGGGCGTTCGTGTCGACGCCCGCCGCCGATCCGGCGGCGGCGACCAAGCTGGCGGCGGCGCTCGATGCCGACGTTTCCAAGCTCGCGCCGAAGCGCACCGCGCTGGCCGCGGTCGACTTCTCCAAGCTGCCGCCGCTCGGCCCGCCGGGCAAGGTGGTCAGCAAGGAGGACATTCCCGATCTGGAAATGCAGAAGGTCGTGTTCTCGAACGGCGTCCGGCTGCTGTTGTTCGTCAATTCGAGCGAGACCAATCGCGTCTATGTCCGCGTCCGCTGGGGCGGCGGCTACAACGCGATCCCGTCGACCCATCGCACCCCGGCCTGGGCCGGCGATCTCGCGCTGGTGCAGAGCGGGATCGGCAAATTGGGGCAGGAGCAACTCGACCAACTGGCCACCGGCCGTCGGCTCGGCTTCGACTTCGCGATCGACGACGATGCCTTCGTCCTGGCCGGCGTGACCTCGCCGCAGGACTATAAGGATCAGTTGCGGCTGTTCGCCGACAAGCTCGGCGCGCCGGGCTGGGACCCGGCGCCGCTCGCGCGCGCCAAGGCGGTGATGTTGGCGGGCTATTCGGGCCTCGATTCTTCGCCCGACGGCGTGCTCAACCGCGATCTCGAATGGTTCCTGCACGACAAGGACCCGCGCTGGGGGATTCCGCCTGCGGCGACCGTGTCGGCACTGACTCCGGCGCAGTTCCGCGCCTTCTGGCAGCCGATCCTGGCGTCGGGCCCGGTCGAGGTCGAAGTGTTCGGTGACGTGAAGGGCGACGAGGCGATCGCCGCGGTCGCCGCGACCTTCGGTGCGCTCAAGCCGCGGTCGTCCTCGACCATGCCGGCGCCGGCGATCAAGTTCCCCGAGCACAATGCCACTCCGGTGGTGCGGACGCATTCGGGCCAGGAGAACCAGGCGGTCGCGCTGATCGCCTGGCCGACCGGCGGCGGCGTCGCCGGGATCAGCGAAGGGCGCAAGCTCGATGTGCTGGCGCAGGTGTTCACCGACCGCCTCTACGACCGGCTGCGGACCGAGGCGGGCGCCAGCTATTCGCCGAGCGTCGGATCGAACTGGCCGGACGGCGCCGTGGGCGGGGGGCGGATCATGGCGATCGGCCAGGTGCCGCCCGACAAGACCGCTTTGTTCTTCCGCCTGTCGCGCGAGATCGCCGCGGATCTGGTCAAGAACCCGATCGGCGAGGACGAATTGCAGCGCGTCAAGGCGCCGATGCAGCAATATGTCATGCGCGCGTCGACCGGGAACACCTTCTGGCTCAACCTGCTGGCGGACGCGACCTATGATCCGCGCAAGATCGCGACCGCGCGCAGCATCCTGATGGACTATCAGAACGTGACCGCGGCCGACATTCAGGCGGTGGCGGCCAAGTATCTGCGGCCGGACAAGGACTGGACGATGGAAGTCGTGCCGAAGGCGGTGGCGGCGAAGGAAGGGCTGAGCGTCGCGGGCGGAGCGCAGTAATCAACGCAATCCCCCCAAGCTCGCTTGGGAGGGGGACCGGCGAAGTTGGTGGAGAGGCCGCAGCGGCGAAGCCGCGAAGGGGCGCGGCGGAGTATTTCGGTGATAGTTTGCTGAATGCATCAAACCCAGGAGGGGCCAGCGCACCGCCGGCGCTCCGGAATTTCCGTCATTTGGTGAACTGTCACCGAAATCCAGGGCAACGTTATTTATGCTCAGCCCGGAATTACGATAGCCACGCTATTCCATGAGGTGGTCCATATAGCCCAATTCAATGCTATCGGAAAAACCGCTTTCTATGCGGGATATGCGGCATCGTCATATGATGCTGCAAATGCCGGCGACGACATGCACGATGACAACCAGTTCGAGAAACAAGCCAACGAACTCGGAGCCAAAATGCTCGGTCGGTTTAATGGAGGAAAAGGATGTCCGCGATAAAAGCATCCTTCATTTTCGGTGTGCTTTTAACATTGCTGAGCTCCTGTAAAAGCAAGGAGGAGCGGCTTTGCAACGACAATACTTTTTTTGTATGAACGAAAAAAGCAACATGATGAAGCAAAGAAGCTAAGCGCTACTCGGTTATATCAGGCGGATATTGCCTATTATAAAGTTACTAACGGTGGGAATTCTCTAATTGAAGATGAGCTTGGTGGCAGGGGGGTAAGTGCTATAAACGCACTTTACGAGAAAGATGTCATTCGAGATCTAAATGGAACTCTTTTGGTTTCAAATTTAGATTCCGTAGATAGAAAGTCTGGAATTAACATATGTGCATCTCCTTACTACGATAGCATCATCAAATATCTAACAGATATTGATAAAAGACGCCTGGGCTTTTTTAGTGATAGAGCCAAATTAACCAAGATATATTGCTCATCTAAATCAGAATCGCTTCCTTCGGACAAGTGAAAGCCCCTGTGACTTGGAATTACGGTGGGATTACGGCCAGCACGTGGGGCGAGATGAGAAGTGCAGTAATCATGAATTGATTTCGTAGCCGGGCGTGTCATCGCGCCAGTCGAAAGTGGTTGGCCGCGCTTCTTGGCACAGGCGAAAGTCCCAAAGAGGTTCGCACCTCTCACCAGATATGCGACCAGCCTACGTACAAAGTACGCAACGCAATGGCGCTCGACACGACCAGCAACATCAGCGCGACATAGGCAATTGCGCCCGGAGGCTGGCTTCGCGCGTCGCTCGGGTGCGGATCCACGGTGGGTGGTACCTCCGTGCCGCCCTGGGCGTCATGTCAGGCGCGGGCGGCTTTCAGCCCTTGTATAGCCCATCCAACCGTCCCCCATAGACCTCCTTCAACACATGCCGCCGGATCTTCAGGCTCGGCGTCATCTGCTGGTTCTCGATTGTGAACGGCTCGTCGGCGAGGATGAAGCGGCGGACGCGTTCGATCACCGACAGGTCCTTGTTGACCCGCTCGACCGCCGCCATCAGCGCGGCGCGATAGTCGAGATCGTCAGCCAGCGCCTTGGCGTTGCAAGCGGCCCCGGTCCTCGCGCACCATTCCTGGGTCCATTCGGCGTCGGGCACCAACACCGCGACCATGTACGGCCGCCGGTCGCCGGCGATCATCGCCTGGCCGATCTCGGGCTGCAGCGTCAGCATGCCCTCGACCTTTTGCGGCGAGACATTATCGCCCTTGTCGTTGATGATCAGGTCCTTCTTGCGGTCGGTGATCTTGATCCGCCCCTTGTCGTCGATCACCCCGACATCGCCGGTATGCAGCCACCCGTCCTTGAGCACCCGCGCGGTCTCTTCGGGATTGCGCCAATAGCCGTGCATGACGAGCTCGCCGCGCACCAGGATCTCGCCGTCCTCGGCGATCCTGACCTCGACGCCGTCGAGCGGCGGGCCGACCGTGTCCATCTTGAGGCCCGCGCGCGGGCGGTTGCACGAGATGACCGGGGCCGCCTCGGTCTGGCCATAGCCTTGGAGAAAGGTCAGCCCGAGCGACTGGAAGAAGATGCCGATCTCCGGGTTGAGCGGTGCGCCGCCCGACACCATCGCCTTGATCCGCCCGCCGAAGCGCTTGGCGATCTTGGGCATCAGCAGCGACTTCACGATCAGGTTCATCGGCTGGTCGTAGAAGGGCACGCCGCCGGCCGCCTTCTTGCCGCCGATCGAGACCGCGCGGTGGAGCAGGTAGTTGGATACCGCACCTTGCTTCTCGACCGCCTTGGAGATGCGCGTCCTGAGCACCTCGAACAGGCGCGGCACGACGACCATGATGGTCGGGCGGACTTCCTCGATATTGCTGGCGAGCTTGTCGAGCCCTTCAGCATAATAGATCTGCGCGCCCAGCCCGATCGGGAAATGCTGCCCGCCGGTATGCTCATAGGCGTGGGAAAGCGGGAGGAACGACAGGAACACTTCGTCGTCCCAGCCGAAATCCTCGGCGATCAGGGTGCAGCATGCCTCGACATTGTGCAGGATCGCGCCGTGATGCTGCTGGACGCCGCGCGGCGCACCGCCGGTGCCCGAGGTGTAGATGATGCACGCGAGGTCGTCGCGGGCGGCGGTGACCAGCAGGTCGGACGGCTGGGCGGGGTGATCGGCGATCAGCTTCGACCAATTGTGATAGGCGAGGTCGGTCTGGCCGACGCGCAGATCCTCGAAGCCGATGACGATCTTGGCCTCGCTCGCGCGCGCGGCGGCGGGGAGCAGTGGGCGGGCCAGTTTGGCGGTCGAGACGATGATCGCGCGCGCGCCCGAATTCTCGATGATATGGGTGTGGTCGCGCTCGGTATTGGTGATGTAGGTCGGAACCGTCACGCAACCCGCGGCCATGATCGCGAGGTCGCTGATGCACCATTCGGGGCGGTTCTCGCTGACCAGCATGACGCGGTCGCCCGGCTGGAGGCCGATCGCCTTCAGGCCGGTCGCCAGGCTCGCGACCTGCCGCGCCGCCTCGGCCCAGCTCAACGATACCCAGGCATCTCCATCCTTGTGCCACAGGAACGGCTTATCGCCGCCTTCCCGAGCCCGGGCGAAGAACATCGCCACGAGGTTGGGAAACTTTTCGATCTGCCGCATCCGTCTCTCCCCTGCGAAGGCGCGCCGTGTTCGGCTGCGCCTCATCATCGGCGGACGTTATTCGGATGGACGGTTGGGCGCCATCCCCACGCGGCGGATCACGGTCACTTTCCCGTCCTGGCTCATCGCCACGCCTTCGCTGCGCGGATCGGCGGCGCCGACCCATTTGCCGCCGACGCGCTCGATCGCATTGGCCTTGAGCCCGAGCGGGGCGACCATGATCTTCTCGCCCAGCGCGCGCAGCTTGGGCGCCATGGTCTCGGCCTGGGTGCCCGCTTCGGCGACCGCCATCGGCGCCGGCGCGTAGATCAGGCCCATGCCGATCGCGTCCTGCGCGCTCATCTTCCAGTCGACCACGCCGATGATCGCCTTTGCGACCTGGGCGATGATCGTCGATCCGCCCGCCGCGCCGATCGCCAGCCGGACCTTGCCGTCGGGCCCATAGACGATGGTCGGCGCCATCGAACTGCGCGGCCGCTTGCCGCCCTGGACGCGATTGGCGACGAGATAGCCGTCCTTTTCCGGCACGATGTCGAAATCGGTCAGTTCGTTGTTGAGCATGATACCGTCGACCGACAGGCCCGATCCCCACGGTCCCTCGATCGTCGTCGTCACTTCGACGACGTTGCCGGCCTTGTCGGTCACGACGAGGTCGGTCGTGCCCGGCGTTTCGCTCGCCGGCACGCGCTTGCGCGGCGGCGCACCGCGCGGCGTGCCGGGCTGGACGTCGGCGATCGACTTGTCGAGCGAGATCAACGCCGATCGCGCGGCGACATATTTGGGATCGAGCAGCCCGGCCAGCGGCACGGTGACGAAGTCGGGGTCGCCGACATACATGTCGCGATCGGCGTAAGCGAGCCGAGAGCTCTCGGCGAACAGATGCCAGGCGACGGGCGAGTCCTTGCCCAGCTTGGCCATGTCGAACCGTTCGAGTTGCTTCAGGATCATCAGCACGGTGAAACCGCCCGACGAGGGCGGCCCCATGCCGCAGATGCGATAGGCGCGATAGGTGCCGCACAGTGGCGCGCGCGGTTTAGCGCGATAGGCGGCGACGTCGCTGAGCTTCATCTTCGACGGGTTGCGCTGGGCATTGTCGACCGCTGCGACGAGGCGCTGCGCAGTGCCGCCGCTGTAAAAGGCTTCGGGTCCGAGCCGTGCGACGCGATCGAACAACTCGGCCTGCTTGGGGTTCTTGATGACCGTTCCGACCGGCCAGGGCTTGCCCGACGCATCCATGAAGATGGCGCGGCCGTTGGCGTCCATATGGCCGGCATATTGGACCAGGGCGTTATAGAGGCGCGGCGATGCCTTGAAGCCGTCGCGTGCCAGCCGGATCGCCGGCTGGAACAGCCGCGCCCAGGGCAGCTTGCCCGATTGCGCGTGCGCCATCGCCATCACGCGAAGCTGGCCCGGCACACCGACGCTGCGGCCGCCCGGGACCGCCGCGTTGTGCGGCAGCGGCTTGCCATTGGCGTCGTAGAACCACTTGCCGTCGGCGGCCATCGGCGCTGCCTCGCGCCCGTCGATCGTGTTGATCTTGCCGGTCGGGCCGTCGTTGCGGACGAAGAAGGTGCCGCCGCCCATGCCCGAGCTCTGCGGCTCGACCACGTTGAGCGCGAGCATCGTCGCGATCGCCGCGTCGGTCGCGCTGCCGCCGGCGTTGAGGATCTCGACCCCGGCGGCCGCGGCGCGCGGATCGGCCGCGCTGACCATGCCGGTCGCGGCGGGCCTGACGATCTTGACGATTCGGGCGGGCTGTCGGGCGGACCCCGACGCCGCCACGGTGGAGAGGACGATGGCGGCGGCGACGATCAGCTTCTTCATGGCGCGCGACCCTAACGCCATGACACCGGGTGGCAAGACGCTACGGCGGCCCGACCTATAGACGCGGGTTACGATCCTAGGGACGCGGGTTACGCCGCAGGATCGCGATCAGCGCGACGATCACCGCGATCGGCACCAGCAGGAAGATGGCGAGCATGAAGAGATGGCCGAGGATGGGGATCATGTGACTGCGTTTTCCGTCCTATCTTCCACCCCGGGGAAGGCCGGGACCCAGTAACGTCGACCTTTATGGCGACGCCATAAGTTCGTAGAGATCGCTCCATTCCGGGTTGAGACCCTCGATTTCGCGTATCTTCCAGGCGCGTTTCCATTCCTTCATCCGCCGTTCGCGAAGTCGGCCTTCGTCGAGATCGCCATGAGCCTCGTACCACACGAGTAAATGGCAGCGGTAGCGACGGGTAAAACCGGGCACCACGTCATTGCGATGCTCCCAGGCACGCCTGACGAGGTCCACGGTCGAGCCGATATAGATCGTGCCGTTGCGCCGGCTGGCCATGGTGTAGACATAGGCTTGTTCCGACAACGATAGCGCTCCGACACTGGGCCTCGGCCTTCGCCGGGGTGGGTGCTGTCGCGGTGTAGGAAATTAATCGCTCCCAATTGCATCCGTGATGATGGCGAATCCATCGCGCTGCAGCAGCGTCTCGATCTCCTTCAAGATGCGGCCGGGTAGCGATGGCCCGCCATAGACCAGTCCGCTGTAGAGCTGCACGAGGCTCGCGCCGGCGCGGATACGGGCATAGGCTTCGGCGCCGCTGTCGATCCCGCCGACCGCGATGATCGGCATGGCGGCGCCGGTCGCGCTACGGAAATCGCGCAGGCGCTGGGCGGCGAGGGGGGCGAGGGGCGTGCCTGACAGGCCGCCGGCCTCACCGGCATTGGGCGACGTCAGACCGGGACGGCTGACGGTGGTGTTGCCGACGATCAGCGCGTCGATCCGGGCGTCGATCGCCGCTTTGGCGATCTCGTCGATCTGAGCGGGCTCCTGGTCGGGAGCGACCTTGAGGAACAAAGGCGTCGTGCCGCGCGCCGCGGTGGCTCGGGCGAGCAATTCGGCCAGCGCCGGGCCGTGCTGCAGGTCGCGCAGCCCCGGTGTATTGGGCGAGCTGATGTTGATGGTGACGTAATCCGCCACCGGCGCCGCGGCGGCGACCCCGGTTTCGTAATCGGCGATGCGGTCGGCGGCATCCTTGTTGGCGCCGACGTTGATGCCGAGCATTCCCTTGCGGTTGGCCGCTCTGGCACGCGGCAACGCGGCCGCCAAACCGCCGTTGTTGAAGCCCATGCGATTGATCACCGCGCGGTCGGCGGTCAGTCGGAACAACCGTGGGCGCGGATTGCCCGACTGGGGAAGCGGGGTCAGCGTGCCGATCTCGACCGCGCCGAAGCCGAGCCCGAAAAAGCCCGCGATCGCGCGCCCGTCCTTGTCGGCGCCCGCGGCAAGGCCGAGCGGGTTGGGAAAGGTTAGTCCGGCGACGGTGACCGGCAGCGCGGGCGGCCGGGCAGGAAGCGGCGTGCCGACCCGGCCCCAGGCGGCGAGCATGTCGATGGTCAGGCCGTGCGCCCGCTCGGCATCGATCGCGAACAACAAGGGTCGGGCCAGGAAAGTCATGCCCGGCGCCATGGCAGGCCGCGCCGCCGCGGTCAAAAACCCGATCTTCCTTTACGGAAACTGCGCGAAATCGCCTGGCGGCGAATCCGTACAATACGACTCGGGGCCGATTCGCGTAACAAAAGCATGCGACCCGAAGGGCCCCTGGGAGGGGGTTCTTTCCCTTGACGGCCCGGTTTTCGAAAGAAAACCGGGCCGCTTTCTTATGTTAGCGAAACCATCGATATACTCATTTTGAGTGGCGGCGTGGCCGAGAATCGTATAAAAACGACGCCAACGAAAGAATGAACAGGGGCGCACTTTCGTGTCGGACATTCAACTCGATTATCGGGTCCCATCACCCGACCTGGCGGACCATGTCACTTTATTCTATGACTTCCGCGCGGACCTGCCGTGGTTCGAAGACATGGAGCGCGCCGACTATGCGCAGTTCCGCTTTCGCCTGAGCCCAGGATTCGGCGCCTATTATTTCCCCGACGGCGAGAAACAAACCGGTCCGATCCACGTCGTCGGCCCAACCAGCGGCGCCACGCGGTGCCGCGTCGAAGGCCCGGTGCGGCTGTTCGGGTTCGGCATCACCCCCGCAGGCTGGGCGGCGATGCTGGGGGGCGACGCGTCGGACATGCTCGACAACGCGATGGACTTGGACGGCGAGCTACGGGAGCGCGCGGAGATCGCGTTCCGGGCTTTCGCCGCGACCCAGGACATGGACGAGCGCGTGCTGATCGCGGAAACCTTCGTCCGCGAATTGACCTGCAAGGCCACCCAGGAATCGGTCAGTTTCGCGCACCAGGTGGATAGCTGGCTCGAAAGCAGCACGTCGCCCGATCTGGACGACCTGATCGCGGT
>NZ_JBQCCN010000153.1:0-2872 GCF_051962185.1 Sphingomonas sp. | reverse complement strand
GCGATCAAGTGTCGGGCCGCGCCATTCTATCCGTCAAAATTCGCCCCCACCGGGGGGGTCCCCCACGCCAACGCGCCCGATTGGCTGGCGTTCGATCCGGTGTTGTGCGTGGGCGGGAGCTGGGTGTGCACGGGCACGCCGGAAGAGGTCGAGGCCAAGGCGAGAGCCGCGGCGGCGTTGCGTTAAATTCCCTCTCCCATTGGGAGAGGGAGGGAGCCGCGAAGCGGCGGAAGGGTGAGGGCAGCCGATGGTTGCCTTTACCCTGCCCTCACCCTTCCCACGCCGTCGGCGTGGGCCCCTTCCCTCTCCCAAAGGGAGAGGGAGTTTACATCTCCCCGCGCGCTCGCCGGATCGCGTACCATTTCTGCACGTTGGCGTTGTGCTGCTCGAGCGTATCCGCGAACACGTGCCCGCCCGTCCCGTCGGCCACGAAATACAACGCCTGCGAGTCCGCCGGGTTCAACACCGCATCGATCGACGCCCGCCCGGGATTGGCAATCGGCCCCTTGGGCAGTCCCGTCATCGCATAGGTGTTGTAGCCATTGTTCGCCTCCAACTCCGAGCGCAGGATGCGCCGGCCGAGCGGCTTGCCCTTGGTCACCGGATAGATGACCGTCGGGTCGGCCTGGAGCGGCATGCCGCGCCGCAGCCGGTTCGAATAAACGGCGGCGACCATCCGTCGCTCCGCCGGCTTGCCGGTTTCCTTCTCGACGATCGACGCCAGGATCAGCGCCTCGCGCGGGGTCTTGGCGACCGTGGTGGGTGAGCGCCTGGCCCAGGCCTGGTCGAGATATTGGCTCATCGCGCGCTGCATCCTGAGCACGATCGCCGCGCGGCTGTCGCCACGCTCGAAACTGTAGCTGTCGGGCATCAGCGAGCCTTCGGCGGGTACGTCGATCGTCCCGGTCAATTCGGGCATCGCCATCAGCCGTTGCTGCGCCAGGATCGACGGCCAGCCCTCGGGAATGACGATGAAGCGCTGCAGCGTCTTGCCGCCCTGCAGCAGCTTGAGGATGTCCGACTGGCTTAGGTGGGCGAGGATGCGGTACTCGCCCGCCTTGATCCCGGCGCCGCTGCCGAAAATCTTGGCGAGCAAGGTGAAGCGACCGGCCGACGAGATCGCGCCCGCCTGTTCGAGTTGCTCGGCCGCCTTGTTCAGGCTGGTGCCCGGCGCGATCGAGACGGTGACGTTCTTCTGCAGCGGGCCGCGGCCGCCCCAGCTGTGGACCAGCCAGACACCGCCCAAGACCAGCAAGAGCGCGGCGACGAGGCCAAGGCATCCGAACCGGGCGCCGCCGCGCTTTTTCCTGGCCATGACGGGATCAGATCGCCTTCATCACCAGGCTGGCGTTAGTGCCGCCGAAGCCGAACGAATTGTTGAGCACCGCCTTGACCTTCCGCTCCTTGGCGACGTGGGGCACGAGGTCGACGCCCGCGCAATTGTCGCTCGGATTGTCGAGGTTGAGCGTCGGCGGCACGGCCTGGTCGCGCAGCGCCAGGATGCAGAAGATCGATTCGACCGCGCCGGCGCCGCCGAGCAGATGCCCGATCGCCGACTTGGTCGACGACATCGACATATTGGCGATGTTGTTGCCGAAGAGCTTGCGCACCGCATTGAGCTCGAGCTCGTCACCGAGCGGAGTCGAGGTGCCATGGGCGTTGACGTAATCGATGTCGCTCAAGGTGAGCCCCGACTTGCGCATCGCCATTTCCATCGAGCGGAACGCGCCCGACCCTTCGGGATGCGGCGCCGTCACGTGATAGGCGTCGCCCGACAGGCCGTAGCCGATCACCTCGGCATAGATTTTGGCGCCACGCTTCTTGGCGTGCTCATATTCCTCGAGCACGACCACGCCCGCGCCCTCGCCCATGACGAAGCCGTCGCGGTCCTTGTCGTAGGGCCGGCTGCCGCGCCACGGCTCGTCGCGGAAACCGGTCGACAGCGCGCGCGCCTGGCCGAAGCCGGCGATGCCGATCGGGCAGATCGCGCTTTCCGAACCGCCGGCGAGCATGATGTCGGCGTCATCCATCGCGATCATCCGCGCGGCGTCGCCGATCGAATGCGCGCCGGTCGAGCAGGCCGTGACGACCGCGTGGTTCGGACCCATCAGCCCGTATTTGATCTGCACCTGGCCAGTGATCAGGTTGATCAGGCGGCCATGGACGAAGTGCGGCGAGACGCGCTTGGGGCCCTTTTCGGCGAGCACCAGCGACTCGCTCTCGATACCCGGCAAGCCGCCGATGCCCGATCCGATCGAGCAGCCGGCGCGATAGCGCTCTTCCTCGCTCATGTCGGTCAGCCCGGCATCCTCGAGCGCCTGGCCGGCGGCGTCGATGCCGAACACGATGAACGGATCGACCTGGCGCTGCACCTTGTGGTCGACGCGCTTGTCGGCATCGAAGCCATATTCGTGGCCCGCCGGCTTCACTTCACAGGCATAATTGCTGTGGAAGTCGGTGGCGTCGAACCTGGTGATCGTCCCCGCGCCCGATTTGGCCGCGATCAGGTTCTTCCACGTCGTTTCGACGTCCGCCCCCAGGGGGGTCACCAGGCCCAGGCCGGTCACGACTACGCGCCGCATGGTGTTCTCCAATCCAGTCTCTAACAGCGAAACGGCCCCCCGACCCTGGGTAACCCTGGGACGGGGAGCCGCTCGTTACTCTATACGCCCGCAGCCGTCAGCCACGGAAAGAGGGCTCAGCCCTGATGCGCGTCGATATAGGTGATCGCGTCGTTGACGGTCGTGATCTTCTCGGCGGCATCGTCCGGGATCTCGACCCCGAACTCTTCCTCGAAGGCCATCACCAGCTCGACGATGTCGAGGCTGTCGGCACCGAGATCGTCGATGAAGCTCGCCTCGGGCGTCACCGA
>NZ_JBQCCN010000152.1:0-2227 GCF_051962185.1 Sphingomonas sp. | reverse complement strand
CTTGCGGATCGTGTCGACGTCACTGACCGGCTGCGCCGTCACGTTGGCGAAGACCGGGACCAGCGGCGTGTCGATCCGCGCCTCGGCCAGCGCCTTGTCCATCGCGTCGGCGGCGGGCTGCATCAGCGGACAGTGGAACGGCGCAGATACCGGCAAGGAAATCGCGCGCTTGGCGCCATAATCCTTGGCCATCTCGATCGCCCGATCGATCGCCGCCTTGGCGCCCGAGATCACGACCTGCGACGGGTCGTTGTCGTTGGCGACGGTGCAGACCTCGCCCTGCGCCGCGGCCTCGGCGATCTTCTGCGCGATCGAGAGATCGGCGCCGAGCAGCGCGGCCATCGCGCCGACACTTACCGGCACCGCGGCCTGCATCGCCTCGCCGCGATGGCGCAGCAGCAACGCGGTGGTCGCGAGGTCGAGCGCGCCCGCCGCGCACAAGGCGGTATATTCGCCCAGGCTGTGCCCGGCGACGTAATCGGCCTTGTCGGCGAGCCTCACCCCGCCCTCCTTCTCCAGCACGCGCAGCGTCGCGATCGCATTGGCCATGATCGCCGGCTGGGCATTGGCAGTCAGCGTCAGCTCGTCGGCGGGCCCTTCGAACATCAATGCCGACAAATGCTGGCCGAGCGCCTCGTCGACTTCCTGAAATACCTCGCGCGCGGCGGCGCTGGCATCGGCGAGCGCCTTGCCCATGCCGACCGCCTGGCTGCCCTGCCCCGGAAATATGAAAGCGCGCATGATCGTCTCCCGTTGAAGGCTGCGGCACTAGAAATGCGGGGCCTGTTGCGCAAGGTCGGCAGCCTCGACGGCCGCACGCCCGAGCCTCCCGTTGGTTCCGATCCGGCCACCGCCCTGTCGCCGCAAACTCTCCGAATATCGTGCTTTTCTGAACCCTTATTCATCGCCGCTGACAGCTCGCGACAATTTGACACACTTTCGCCCGCTGCCCGCGAAATCTTCACGACAGGCAATTCCCAGATTGCTCCTCGACGCCGTTCGCGACGTCGATCGAATGGAGGTAACAATGAAAAAGCTGATCCTCGCTGCCGCCGCAATGTCCATGCTGGCGAGCCCGTTTGCCATCGCCCCCGCTTCGGCCGCGCCGCAACAGCGTACCGTGACCAAGGTGAAGACCGGCCCCCACGGCCGCACCGTCGTCACCAAGCGCGTCGTCACCCCCGCGCGTCCGCAATGGCGCAAGTGGAACAAGGGCCAGCGCTTCGATCATCGCTATGCCCAGAATTATCGCGTGGTGAACGATTGGCAGCATTATCGCGGTCGCCGCCTCTACGCCCCGCCGCGCGGCTATCACTGGGTGCGCTCGGGCAACGACGCGGTGCTCGTCGCGATCACCGGCGGCCTGATCGGCGCGGTCATCGCCGGCGCGTTCAACTAAATTCGAACCCAGCCATTCCGGGCGGAGCCTTGCTTTCCGCCCGGAAACCTGTATGGGGCCGCCATCGGGGTGGAAAGACGCGTTCTTTCCGCCCCGGTTGTTTTGAGACGATAGCCGGAGGGGCGTCCGCATGGTGCGGCGTCAGCGATCGGCCAACGAAGGTAAGAAGCATGGCTCTTTACGAGCATGTGTTCCTTGCGCGCCAGGATCTGGCACAGGCGCAAGTGGACGCGCTGGCGGAAGCCGCCACCAAGATTATCGAGGACAATCAGGGCAAGGTCGTCAAGACCGAGACCTGGGGCCTGCGCAGCCTGGCCTATCGTATCGCGAAGAACCGCAAGGCGCATTACGTGATGCTCGAGATCGACGCGCCGGGTTCGGTCGTCGCCGAGCTGGAGCGCCAGACCCAGATCAACGAGGACGTGATCCGCTACATGACCGTCAAGGTCGACGCGCACGAGAACGGCCCGTCGGCGATGATGCGCAAGAACGAGCGCGACCGCGAGCGTCGCAGTGAGCGTGGCGACCGTGGCGACCGCGGTCCCCGCGGCGGCTTCGACGGCGAATAAGGAGTAACGGACCATGGCACGACCCTTTTTCCGCCGCCGCAAGAGCTGCCCGTTCTCCGCGAAGGACGCCCCCCGGATCGATTACAAGGACGTCCGCCTGCTGCAGGGCTTCGTTTCGGAGCGTGGCAAGATCGTCCCCTCGCGCATCACCTCGGTGAGCGCGAAGAAGCAGCGCGAGCTGGCCCAGGCCATCAAGCGCGCCCGTCACCTGGGCCTGCTGCCCTACCTCGTTAAGTAAGGAGCGCCCGCGATGGACGTT
>NZ_JBQCCN010000151.1:0-7871 GCF_051962185.1 Sphingomonas sp. | reverse complement strand
CCCCGCGCTGATCCATGGCGGCCCGTTCGCCAATATCGCGCATGGCTGCAATTCGGTCATCGCGACCAACACCGCGCTCGGCCTTGCCGATTATGTCGTGACCGAGGCCGGCTTCGGCGCCGATCTGGGCGCGGAGAAATTCTTCGACATCAAATGCCGCCAGGCCGACCTCAAGCCCGCGGCGGCGGTGGTTGTCGCGACGATCCGCGCGCTCAAGATGAACGGCGGGATCGCCAAGGCCGATCTCGGTATGCCCGATCCCGAGGCGGTGCGGCGCGGCGGGCTCAACCTCGCGCGGCATCTCGAGAACGTGCGCCAGTTCGGCGTACCCGTGGTCGTCGCGATCAATCGCTTCGACAGCGATACCGAGGAAGAGATGCGCGTCGTCCGCGAGATCGCGGCGGCCAATGGCTGCGAGGCGATCGTCTGCACGCACTGGGCCGACGGCGGCGCTGGGGCGGAAGCGCTGGCGCATCACGTCGCGGCGCTGGCCGATGGCGGCGGAGCGCAATTCGCCCCGCTCTACGATGACGCCATGCCGCTATTCGACAAGATCAACACCGTCGCCACTCGCCTCTACCGCGCCGAGCACGCCACCGCCGAGCCGAGCGTGCTGGCGCAACTGAAGCGCTGGGAAGACGCTGGCTACGGCCATTTGCCGGTGTGCATGGCCAAGACCCAGTACAGCTTCTCGACCGACCCCGCCGCACTGGGGGCGCCGGTCGGGCATATCGTCCCGGTGCGCGAAGTCCGCCTGGCCGCCGGCGCGGGATTCGTGGTGGCGATCTGCGGCGAGATCATGACCATGCCCGGCCTGCCGCGCCTGCCGGCGGCCGAGGGGATCAGGATCGGCAAGTCGGGCGAGATCCAGGGGCTGTTCTGATCCGGCCCGTCTCTCCAAATCCCGTCGCCCCAGCGAAAGCTGGGGCCTCAAGCGATTAAGCGATCTGGTCGAACAAGTCTTTCCACCTCGGATTGACTGCTTCGATCAACTCGATCTTCCAAGCGCGCTTCCACGCCTTCAGCGACTTCTCGCGCGTGATCGCGAAATCGATCTCGTCGTGCCATTCGGCCAGGACCAAGGTCTTGATGCCATAGCGCCGGCAGAACGCCGAGCCCACGTCGCGGCGATGCTGATCGACTCGCTCAGCGAGATACGCCGTGACACCGATGTAGAGCATGCCTCTCGGCTTGCTCGCCATGATGTACGTCCAGCCGCCTTTCGCCATGACGAGAAGTTAGCCGGTGCTGCTTGAGATGCCAGCTTTCGCTGGCATGACGGGATGGCTTCAAATCGGGACGGGTTACGCCGGATAGACCCCATCAAACGGCACGACCGTCGCGGTCAGCCCGTGATCGTCGTCGAGGCATCGCCAGTTCACGCTGATCGCGTCGGGGTGCGAGCGCGGGCGGTAGAAGCTCTTGATCCCGCAATGCTGACAGAACAGGTGCCGCGCCCGCCCCGAGCCGAAGCGATAGAGCGTGACGTCGTTCTTCCCTTCGGTCTGACGAAAGCGCGCGCCGGGGACGATCAGGTGAAGATAGCCGGTCATCCGGCAGATCGAGCAATCGCAGTCGAGCAACTCGACCTCCGGCTTCTCGAGGCGCACCTCGAACCGGACATGGCCGCAATGGCAGCCGCCCTCGACGGTGATCAAGCCGCTTTCCGCGCCTTGGCCAGCTTCTTCATGATCATGTCGCGCTTGAGCCGCGAGATATGGTCGGTGAACAACACGCCATTGAGATGGTCGATCTCGTGCTGGATGCACGTCGCCATCAGGCCGTCCATCTCTTCCTCATGGGCCTTACCGTCGCCATCGAGCCATTTCACGCGGCAGCGCGCGGGACGCTGGACCTCGGCATATTGGTCGGGGATCGACAGGCAACCCTCGTTATAGGTCGCCAGATCGTCGCTGACCCACAGCAGTTCCGGGTTCACGAACGCGACCGGCTTGCGCACCGGATCGCCGCCCTCTTCCTCGGGCTCCTGCAGGTCGATCACCACGAGGCGCTGCTCGATCCCGACCTGGGTCGCGGCGAGGCCGATGCCGCGCGCGGCGTACATCGTCTCGAACATGTCGGCGAGCGTGGCGCGAACGCCGGCGTCGACATCGGCAACGGGAGCGGCAACGGCGCGGAGGCCGGGATCGGGCACTTCGAGGATCGCGAGAACGGTCATGGTGCGTGAGCTAGAAAGGCGCGGCTGGCACGTCAAGGATGCTTCAGTTTGATCGCACAAAGACACAAAGTCGCGAAGATGTTTCGCGCAAGCGGCGTCCGGCACGTAGAGCAGAGCTTGTTTCCGAGATCGTATCGGAGCCTCGCAACGCGAGGCTCAATAAACGTCTGCGCAGCCCGCGCCCGCACAGGCAAAATTCTTCTTCTTTGCGTCTTCGTGTCTTTGTGCGAGCTAACTCAAGCCACTGGCCGCCGCGCTCGCATCGCCTGAGCGAGGGTTCCTTCGTCGAGATAATCGAGCTCGCCCCCGACCGGCAGGCCATGCGCGAGCTGGGTCAGCCGCACCGGAAACCGTTCGATCCGCTCGGCGATGTAATGCGCCGTGGTCTGTCCCTCGAGCGTCGCGTTCATCGCCAGCACGACCTCATCGATCCCGCCCGCCTCGACCCGCTGGATCAGCCGAGCGATCGCCAAATCCTCCGGCCGCACGCCGTCGAGCGCCGACAAGCGGCCACCCAGCACATGGTAGCGCCCCGGGAACAGCCGCGAACGCTCGAGCGCCCAGAGATCGGCGACTTCCTCGACCACGCATAGCGAGCGCTGGTCGCGGCGCGGGTCGGCGCAGACCGCGCACGGATCACTGGTGTCGACATTGCCGCAGGTCGAGCAGGTCGCGAGTTTCTGCTCGACCGCCTGCAACGCCGACAGCAACGGCCCCAGCGCTCCCTCGCGTTTCTTGAGCAGATGCAGCACCGCCCGCCGCGCCGAGCGTGGGCCGAGACCGGGGAGCCGCGCCAGCGCCTGCGTCAGCGCCTCGATTTCCTGCGATGCCATGACGGAACAAATAGGGGGTTGCGTGCCCCCCTGCCAAGGGGCGAAAGGCGTGGCCCATGCGGATCGTCTTCATGGGAACTCCCGATTTCGCCGTGCCGGTGCTCGATGCGCTGGTCGCGGCGAGGCACGACGTCGTGGCGGCATACAGCCAGCCGCCGCGGGCGGGCGGGCGTCGCGGCAAGGCGCTGACTCCCTCGCCCGTGCAGGCACGCGCCGAGGCGTTGGGGATCGAGGTGCGCACGCCGCTGTCGTTCCGCAAAGAACCGGCCGCGATCGAGGCGTTCGCGGCGCTGGAGGCCGATGTCGCCGTTGTGGCGGCTTACGGGCTGATCCTGCCGCAGGCGGTGCTCGATGCGCCGAAGCTCGGCTGCCTCAACGTCCATGGCTCGTTGCTGCCGAGGTGGCGCGGCGCGGCCCCGATCCAGCGCGCGATCCTGGCGGGCGATGCCGAAACGGGTGTCGGCATCATGCAGATGGAGGCCGGGCTCGACACAGGTCCCGTCCTGCTCGAGGAACGTACGCCAATAGACGGAAAGACTTCAGGAATTTTGTCATCAGAGCTAGCGGCAATGGGTGCGCGGCTAATGGTACGCGTGCTCGACGACGTCGCCGCCTTCCCGCCTCGCCCGCAACCCGCGGATGGCGTCACCTACGCCTCCAAGATCGACAAGAGCGAGGCGCGGATCGACTTCGCTCGCCCCGCGATCGAGATCGAACGCCAAATCCGCGCCTTCAATCCTGCGCCCGGCGCCTATTTCGAAGTCGCCGGCGAGCGCATCAAGGTGCTGAGCGCGGCCGTCGTCGACCTGTCCGGCGCGCCCGGCGAACTGCTCGACGGCCAACTCACCATCGCCTGCGGCGAAGGCGCGATCCGCCCGACGGCGGTGCAGCGTGCCGGGCGGGGTGTCATGACGTCAGACGAGCTTTTACGCGGCTTTTCCATCGACTTGGGGACGCGTCTGTGACGCGTTTCGCGCTCGTCGTGGAATATGACGGTCGTCCTTTCATGGGCTGGCAGCGCCAGGATCACGGCCCCAGCGTCCAGGCGGCGATCGAGCGCGCGGCCAAGGAGATCACGGGCGAGGACATCACTGCGCACGCCGCCGGCCGCACCGACGCAGGTGTCCACGCGCTCGGCATGCGGGCGCATCTCGACGTCACGCGGGCGATCACGCCGTTCCGGTTGATGGAAGCGCTCAACGCGCGGCTGCGGCCCGATCCGGTCGCGATCCTTGATTGCAATGTCGTCCCCGACAATTGGCATGCGCGCTTCTCGTGCCTCGCGCGGCATTACGAATATCGCATCGTCAGCCGCCGCTCGCCGCTCACCTGGGAAAAGGGACTGGCCTGGCGGGTGCCGCAGGAACTCGATGCCGCCGCGATGCACGAGACCGCGCAGCTACTGGTCGGCCGGCACGATTTCACCACGTTTCGCTCGGCGCATTGCCAATCGGACAGTCCGGTCAAGACGTTGGATCGTCTTGACGTCACGCGCGACGGCGATCGGATCAGCGTTTTCGCCTCGGCGCGGTCGTTCCTACACCATCAAGTACGGTCGATGGTCGGGTGCCTCGAATTGGTCGGTCGGGGCAAGTGGTCGAAAGGCGATCTCAAGACGGCGCTGGAGGCGGCGGATCGCACGGCTTTGGGGTTCAATGCGCCGTCGGACGGGCTGTACTTCCTGCGAGCCGATTACCCCTAAGGCCTTCCCCGGACCGACGCTCAACGACTGAACCGCGCCGCCAGCTCGACATGCGTCGACCAGCGGAATTGGCCCACCGGCTGCACCCAGTCGAGCCGGTAACCGCCTTCGCACAACATCATCGCATCCCGTGCAAAGCTGCTGGGATTACACGATACATAGCCGATGACCGGCGTTCGCGCCTGCGCCAGCGCGGCGGCCTGATCGCGGGCGCCCGCCCGCGGCGGATCGAGCACGACGGCATCGAACCTGCCCAATTCCTCGACCGTCAGCGGCCGTCGGTAGAGGTCGCGATGATCGGCGAACACCTGGCGCCCGGCGCGCGCCGCCGCTCCTTTGAGCGACATTATGGCGTCACGCCCCGCCTCCGCGGCATAGACCCGCGCCGGCACCAGCGAGAGCGCGAAGGTGCCGAGCCCGGCAAACAGGTCGGCGACCGTCCCCGCCTGCCCCACGGCCTCGCGCACCGCGCCGATCAGCGCCGCTTCGCCGTCGCGGGTCGCCTGGAGGAAACTGCCCGGCGGGAACGGCACGGGCACGCCACCGAGAGTGATCGTGACCGGCTCGGGTTCCCAGCGCGTTTCGGGTCCCATGCCGTCATCGGTCGCGAAGCGCGCGACGTTATGCTGCTGGCAAAAGGCGATGATCGCCTCTGCCGCCGCGAGGCCGTCGAAGCTCGCGCCGATCAGCACTTCCACTCCCTGATCGCATGACGTCATCTGGACGTCGGCGCGCCGCTTCAGCCCGAGCCGCGCGAGCAATTTGCGCAAGGGGGCAACTAGCGCGAACAATTCCGGCGCGAGGATATGACATTCCTGGATATCGACGATCGCGTGGCTGCTAGCCTCGGCGAACCCCAGCCGGATCCGCCCGCCCTTGGCCTCGGCATGGAGCGAAGCGCGCCGGCGTGTGTTGGGCGGCGACAGGATCGGCGCCCGGATATCCGTCTCGAGCTCGTGCGCGGCCAGCGCGCCGGCGATACGGTCGATGATGAAGCGCGCATAGCTGGCATCGTCGAGATGCTGGAGCTGGCACCCGCCGCATTCGGGGAAATGACGGCAAGGCGGCGTCTGATGATGCGGACCGGGCGTCAGCGTGCCGTCGGCGTGGAGCCGGTCCCCCGGCGCCGCCAACGCCGCATGACGCCCATCCGCCGTGACGCCGTCGCCACGCGCCGCGACGCGGATGATCGTGTCCGGGTTCATAGCGAGGCTCGCACCGCCGAGAGTTCTCGTGCCAGATCGTCAGCGACAAACGACCCCCTGAGCCTTTGCGCAGCCTCGTTGTGCAGCCAAACCGCGGCAGCCGCATCATCGCCATGCGCCACCGAACAAATTGCCGCAGCCATCGTACCGGCAAGGACATCGCCCGACCCCGCGGTCGATAGCCATTTGCTTCCAAGTCGCGTGAGGGTGGCCGATCCGTCGCGCCCGGCGATAACGGTGTCGGGTCCTTTGAATACCACCGTCGCATTCGCGCGTTCGGCTGCCGATCGTGCCGCATCGATCTTGCTGCCCGACCATTCGCCGAATGCCGCTGAAAACTCGCCGGCGTGCGGCGTAAGGAACACGCTGTCCGGCCAATCCCGTTTCGCGAAATTCTCGAAAACGGCGTCATCGAGCAAGTGCAAGGCATCGCCGTCGATCAACAAGCCCCGGCCGGTCTCGATCGCGGCGGCAAGCTTTCGGCGTGCGTCATCGTCCCGCCCGAGGCCGGGACCGATGACGATCGTCACATTTCCCTTGCCGGAGACCGCTTCGTTCAGCGCATCGGGGCTCCAGTCCCGACGCACGATCGCATCCGGAAGTCCCGTTGGCACCGCATCGTCGCCGAATAACATCACATAGCCGGCGCCGGCATGCGCGGCCGCTTTCGCCGCCAGATGCGCCGCGCCAGGCATTCGCCCGGCGATCACGACAACCAGTCCGCGCGAATATTTATGGCTGTCCTGGGCGGGAAGGAAGAATTCCGGTTTGGAGATCACGCAAGGGAGTCGACGCTCGACATCGATGTTACGCGGATTGACCCCGATGTCGATCAACCGAACCGCTCCGCAACATTCAGCGGATGGCATCAAAAGGTGCGCGGGTTTTAGTGCCCCGAGTGCCAAAGTCAGGTCGACTGGGCCAACATATCCGTCATCATGAAGCGCGCCGGTATCGGTATCGACGTTGCTGGGTAGGTCGACGGCGATGCTGAGCCGGGCGCCGTCGATGAGCCAGTTCAGCGTTTTGGCCGTCGGGTCGCCGAGCGCACGCGACATGCCGGTCCCAAATAATGCGTCGACCAACACCGGCGCGGGAGAAGCATCCTCGAACGGCTCCACTGGGCCGTTCCACCGGTCCCGAGCCTTGATCGCTGCCTCGCTTTTCGGCTCGGACAGCGCTGCAACGCGGACATGCGAGCCATTGTCACGCAGGACCCGCGCCGCGACATAGCCGTCGCCGCCGTTGTTGCCCGGCCCGCACAGCACGACCACGGGCGCGCCCATCGCCAGCCGCCGCACCGCCTCCGCCACGCCCGCGCCGGCGCGCTCCATCAGTTGTTCGACGCTGGACCCTGCCGCGATCGCCTTCTCCTCCGCCGCCCGCATCTGCGCGGCGGTAAGGATGGGCTGGCCTTCGATCGGTATCATTTCGCCGCTTTAGCGGCCTTCCCCTTGATCGTCGCGGGCAAACGGAAGCGGTCGCCGCCGATCGCGACTTCGATCTGGTCGTTCTCGACGATCGCCACCTTGGCCGCCTCGGCGCCATCGGCCGCGACTACCCCGCGCCCGTCCTTGACCACCAAAAGGCGGCGGAAGCCCCCATCCGGCTTGTGGATCGTCAGCACCAACCCTTCGGCCGATTGCGTGCGGTCGAGCGAGCATTGGCGCGCGAACGCCGCATTGCCGGCCGGCGCGCAGACGATGCGGCCGTCATCGTCGGCATCCGAACTTGCTTGCGCCAGCGCATTGTCGAATTCGCTGTTGCCGCTGCCGGCCGGCGCTTGGGAGCCGGCCGAGCAGGCGGCGAGGATCAGAGCAACGCCAACCGCGCTAGATATCCGCGTAGACATGGGTTTCGGCCGCCGCTCCAGGATGGGTCACGGCGCCCTTATAGGCAGGGCCGACATTCTGCGCATAGCGCCACAACGCGCCCGACCCATAATCGGACAC
>NZ_JBQCCN010000150.1:0-11530 GCF_051962185.1 Sphingomonas sp. | reverse complement strand
CGCCGCGTCTGATTTCGTCACGCCGGCGCGCGGTTGATCGCGCTGCGCCGGCATTCGCCCACGGCCGCAGGGGTCAGCCCCACCCCCGGCCCAACAGAGGGAAGCCCCCGTGTCTGTCAATGCAAAGAACTGGCAGGAATTGAAGAAGCCCAACGCGCTCGAGAAAAAGGGCGGCGACGGGAAGAGCAAGGCGACCTTCGTTGCCGAGCCGCTCGAGCGCGGCTTTGGTCTCACCCTCGGCAACGCGCTGCGCCGCGTGCTGCTGTCGAGCCTGCAGGGTGCCGCCGTCACCTCGATCAAGATCGAGAACGTGCTGCACGAGTTCAGCTCGCTGGCGGGCGTCCGTGAGGACGTCACCGACATCGTGCTCAACGTGAAGCAGATCGCGCTCAAGATGCAGGGCGAAGGCCCGCGTCGTCTCCAGCTCGCGGCCACCGGCCCGGCCGAGGTCAAGGCCGGCGACATCGCCGTGTCGGGCGACATCGAAGTGATGAACCCGGATCTGGTGATCTGCCACCTCGACGAGGGCGCGACGCTCAACATGGAGCTGACCGCCGATGTCGGTAAGGGCTATGTCGCCGCGGTCGCCAACCGTCCGGCCGACGCGCCGATCGGCCTGATCCCGGTCGACGCTCTGTACAGCCCGGTCCGCCAGGTCTCGTACAAGGTCGAGAACACCCGCGTCGGGCAGGAGCTCGATTACGACAAGCTGACGCTGACGGTCGAGACCGACGGCACGGTGACCCCGGAAGACGCGCTCGCTTATGCCGCGCGCATCCTCCAGGACCAGCTGGCGCTGTTCGTGCACTTCGACGATTCGGCGATCACTCGCTCGGCCCCGATCGGCGTCGCCGCGGCGCCGTCCGATACCGGCGTGTCGGGCGACACCCAGCAGATCAATCGCTACCTGCTCAAGAAGGTCGACGAACTCGAACTGTCGGTGCGTTCGGCCAACTGCCTCAAGAACGACAACATCATCTATATCGGCGACCTGGTCGGGAAGACCGAAGCCGAGATGCTGCGCACGCCGAATTTCGGCCGCAAGTCGCTCAATGAGATCAAGGAAGTGCTGTCGAGCATGGGTCTCCGCCTCGGGATGGAAATCCCCGGCTGGCCGCCCGAGAACATCGAAGAGATGGCGAAGAAGCTCGAGCAGGAGATTATGGGGTAATCTCCAAGGCCGTCGCCCCAGCGAAAGCTGGGGCCTCGTGCCATGGAGCTACTTCATGAGATCCCAGCTTTCGCTGGGATGACGGAATATTCGGTGGGCTCCTCCGTCTCCACCAGGCCCGGGGTACCTCACACGGCCCCCTGACGAACGAGAAGGAATGTATCATGCGTCACAAGGTTGGCGGTCGTAAGCTTCAGCGTACCTCGGCGCACCGCGCCGCGCTGTTCCGCAACATGGCGGCCGCGCTCATCAAGCATGAGCAGATCACCACCACCACTGCCAAGGCGAAGGAGCTTCGCCCCTATGTCGAGAAGCTGATCACGCTGGCGAAGAAGGGTGGCTTGTCGAACCGTCGTCTGGCGCACGCGCGCCTGCTCGACGATGCGCAGCTCGTGAAGCTGTTCGACGTGCTCGCGTCGCGCTACGCCGCGCGCAACGGCGGCTACACCCGCATCATCAAGGCCGGCGTCCGCGCCTCGGACGCCTCGCCGATGGCGATCATCGAGTTCGTCGATCGCGATGAAAGCGCTAAGGGCCAGGATTCGGGTCCGGTGATGACCGACGAAGACTTCGACGTCGCCGCCTGATCGACATCGATCCGATTGAACGAAAAGGCCTCGCGAAAGCGGGGCCTTTTTGTTTGGGTCAACGCAGCAACGACCGCGGCGTCGGCGACAGCGTCAGCACTTGCGGCGTCCGCTCGCGATAATCGGCCAGCGCCGGCTGGAGCGATCGGCGCCAGGCCGCCGTCGCACGCAATTTGCGCTGCGCGGCTTGATAGGCGGCCAGGTCGGCCACGCGAGTGAACCACACCAACAGCCGCTCGTTCTGGCGAACGTACAGTCGCGGGAAGTTGTTGGGCTGCGTCTCCGGAACGAAAGCGGCGAGCACCGGCAGCCCGGCCGCGCGATAGGCGGGCGCCAGCGTGTCGCGGAAATAGGCCGCATAGCCTTCGCTCGGCTGCTTCCAGAGATATTCGATCGTCGCCACGACCATTCCCGCCGCGGGTGCGGGCGCGCCCGGCGCCGGCCGGCGCCCCTTTGCCGGAGCAAATTCGGATCCTGGCCAGGCGGGTTGGAGCAGCAGGACATCGTCATTGTCGTCGAGCAGCGGATTGGCCTCGTCGCGATGCGCCTTCCACACCGGCCCGAAATAGAAATCGTTGAGCGCCTTGCCGCGTGCTTCCATTGACGGGAACGCACGGACCCAGACGAAACGATTGGCATCGTCGCGATCGCGGAACTGGCCGACCAGTCGCATGCCGAGCACTTCCTGGCTCTCGACGAATTCGCGCTCGAACAGGGCGATCATCGCGTCGCGCTTGCCCGCGACGATCTTGTACTGGCGCAACTCGATGACCGGATGCGCACCGGGATCATCGGCGGCGATCCCGGCGCCGGGGGCGGCGAGGGCGGCAGCGGCCGCCGCGGCGAGTGGCAAGGTGCGACGAGGTTTCATGCGCGGTTGAACTCCATGATCCAGTTGGTTTCCCAGGTGGCGCCACCGTCGGCCGAAAAAGCCTGGTCCCAGCGCGCGGTGCTCGGCGTGGGTTGTTGCCAGTGAAAGCGCAGCCTGATCGGCTGGCCGCGGAAATTGTCGTCACCGTGGAAAACGCCGATGCCGTTCTCGAACCTTCCGAACAGCGGAGGGTCGATTCCCGGATCGCGGCCGTCGATCCAGTGCAGCGACCATTGCCCGGTATCGGGACGGAACAGTCGCAAGGTGCACGCCTCGTATCGGCCCTCGGGCTGGTCGATGACATTGCGGTCGAAATTGCCCAGTCCGCCGAGGATCGGATCGGCATGCATCGTGCCGCCGAATTCGACCCAATCGGTGCATCCCACCAGCCGCTCGCGCAGCCGGCGATGATGCACGCGCCACGATCCATGGATAAAATCGAAGTCGCCGGCGCCGGCGGGGAGCGCGGCCGGTCGGTCGTTGGTGTCGGGCATGATTCTGTCTCCCAATGCTATTGACAAAACAGACCGGTCGACCTGTTTTGTCAATAGCATTGGGGATCTGGGACCGAGAGTGCGTTTTTGGCCAATGGGCCAGATAAGCGAAAAGCCGCGCTCTCATGGAGAGCACGGCCTTTCTGAATGCGGCAGAGCGTGGAAGCGAACCCCACACCGTCGGACGAGCGGCGTTGCCGCCCGACGGCCGCGCTTCGCGACCTCGGCGCTAGCTCAGGCTAGTGCCGTGCGGCTCAGCGGCATCGATAGTCGCTGTTCGACTGATCGACCTTCTTGCCCAGGATCGCGCCGAGCGCGCCGCCGATCAGCGTGCCGGCGACGCGGTTGCGCCCGCCGTCGATCACATTGCCGATGATGCCGCCGGCGGCGCCGCCGACGATCAACCCGGTCGTGCCGTCCGAACGCTTGCAATAATAACGGCCGTCCGATCCGCGATAGACCTGGTCGTTGGAGGTCAGCACGCGCTCCTGATATTGCGGCCCGTCGCGATAGTAACGCGAGGCGTCATAGTCGGTAGCATAACGGCCGTCGTCATAGCGCTGGTCGTTATAGCCATAGCGGCGGTCACGGCGCTGCGCCGCTTCGTAGTCGGCGCGGGCGCGCTCATAGATGCTGGTCTCGGTATCGTAGCGGCGTTGCGCCATTTCCCAGCGGCGCTGCTCGGACGCCGTCTGCGCGGTTGCCGGAATCGCGATCGACGACAGCACGATCGCGGCGATCGGGAGGGAGCGGATCATTTCTTCTTCTCCTTGTTACAGGGCGGACAACGCGTTCCGGCCGTTATGGGTCCGAAACGGCGCCATTTCCAGCCATTGAACGCGACGTTCCGCCTGATAGACAAGGTGATCCACGCTAGCTTGCGGAGCCCTGAATGCGCACCATCTTCCCGCTTGCCCTGATTGCGATCGCCGCGCCCGCCCTTGCCCAGACGAGTTCCCAGAAAACCGATATGACCGCCATCATCTATCCCGCCACCGAGCGCGGCGACACTGTCGACGAGCAATTCGGCATCAAGGTCGCCGATCCCTATCGCTGGCTGGAGAACGACGTCCGCACCGATCCCAAGGTCGCCGCTTGGGTCGAGGCGGAGAACAAGGTCACCGACGCCTATCTGGCGACCTTGCCGGGCCGCGACCTGTTCAAGGAGCGTCTCAGGAAGCTGATCGACTACGAACGCTTCAGCCAGCCGACGCGCAAGGGCGGCCGCTATTTCTACCTGCACAATACTGGCCTGCAGAATCAGGCGGTGCTGTTCGTCCGCGACGGTGTCGACGGCCAGGGCAGGGTGCTGATGGACCCCAATGGCTGGTCGAAGGACGGCGCCACCGCGCTTGGCGAATGGGCGCCGAGCGAGGACGGCAAGAAACTGGTTTATGCGATCCAGGACGGCGGCACCGACTGGCGTACGGTCAAGGTGCTCGACGTCGATACGGGGAAGGTACTCGACGACGATGTCGAATGGGTCAAATTCTCCGGCCTGTCCTGGGCGAAGGACGGATCGGGCTTCTATTATTCACGCTTCCCGGCGCCGCCCGAGGGCAAGAAGTTCCAATCGACCAACGAGAACCAGGCGGTCTATTTCCACAAGCTGGGCACGCCGCAATCGGCCGATGCGCTGATCTACGCGACGCCGGACCACCCTAAATGGGGCCATGGCGCCGGCGTGACCGACGACGGCAAATGGCTGGTCATCTACACGACCGAAGGCACCGACAATCGCAATGACGTGACGGTCATCGATCTGACCGCACCCAATCCCACGCCGCGCAAATTGTTCACCGGCATGGCCAATATGTGGGGTCTGATCGGCAACGAGGGCGGTAATTTCTACTGGCTGACCAACCAGGGCGCGCCGCGAAACAAGGTGGTGATGACCAACCTCTACGCGCGCTCCGCCGTACCGCCCCAGGTCGATGTGGTGCCGCAGGACAAGGCCGTGCTCGACAGCGCCAGCCTGATCGGCGGCAAACTGATCGGCGAATATATGGTCGACGTGAAGAGCGAGATCCGCCGCTTCACGCTGGACGGCAAGCCGGACGGGACGGTGCCATTGCCGGGCATCGGTTCGGCCGGCGGATTCGGCGGCGAGGAGGATAATCCCGAAACCTTCTTCACCTTCACCAGCTATACCACGCCAGCGACGATCTATCGCTACGATGTCGCGACCGGCAAGACGAGCGTCTGGGCGCAGCCCAAGGTCGCGTTCGATCCCGCCGCTTATCAGGTCACGCAGGTCTTTTACCCGTCCAGGGACAAGACCAAGATCCCGATGTTCATCGTTCGCAAGAAGGGCGTGACGGGGCCGGCGCCGACGCTGCTCTACGCTTATGGCGGGTTCAACATCTCGATGACCCCGGCCTTCTCGGCGACACGCGTCGCCTGGCTCGAGCAGGGCGGGGTGCTCGCGGTCGCCAACATCCGCGGCGGCGGCGAATATGGCAAGGCGTGGCACGATGCCGGCCGGCTCGCCAACAAGCAGAACGTGTTCGACGACTTCATCGCGGCGGGCGAGTATCTCAAGGCGAAGGGCTATACCGGCAAGGACCAGCTCGCGATCCAGGGCGGCTCGAACGGCGGCCTGCTGATCGGCGCGGTGGTCAACCAGCGGCCCGACCTGTTCGCGGCGGCGCTGCCGCAGGTCGGGGTGATGGACATGCTGCGCTTCGACCGCTTCACCGCCGGGCGCTATTGGGTCGACGATTACGGCTATCCATCGAAGGAAGCCGATTTCAAGATTCTCTACGCTTACTCGCCCTATCACAACATCCGCGCGGGCAAGCCTTACCCCGCGATCCTGGCGGCGACCGCCGACACCGACGATCGCGTCGTACCGGGGCACACGTTCAAATATACGGCGATGCTGCAATCGATGGACCTGGGTCCGAAGCCGCGTCTCGTCCGGATCGAGACTCGTGCAGGCCACGGCTCGGGCAAGCCGACCGACAAAATCATCGATGAGACCGCGGTCGACTGGGCGTTCATCGCCAAGTGGACGGGAATGACGGTGAAGCCGATCGAGTGATCGCGCCGGTGCGTTGAGGGCGACGCCGCGCGTCGCCTTCTTTGGCCGAGATCATTTTTGGGAAAAGCTGCTACCCGGCCTCCACGACGGGAGACCGGGGCGTGGCTCGTCGGCTTTAGCGAGCGCTCATCTGGGGAAAGCGCACCAGCGCGGCACGCGCGACATAGTGCGACCAGACCGAATCGCCGGTGCCGGTTTCCATCATGGAATTGTCGAGGGCGAGCGCATGGCGATAGGCAGCAGCCGCGTCCGCCGGGCGGTCGGCGCGCACATAGGCCTGCGCGAGTTCGATATAGGCGCCGCCATCCTTGGGCAGCACGCGGGTAAGCGCTTCGGCCGAACGGACGTCTGCGTCGGCACGTGCGGTGACGATCGCGGTGTTCTGGCCGTCATTCGAGGCCGCCGCTGCCGGAGTCGCCGCCAGCGGCGCCGCGACAAGCAAAGAGAGAATGACCGTCTTCATCATGTTGAGCATCCTTCCAAAAATCATCGCTTGATCGCGATGTTACAGAATCATGACATAATTGCGTAAGTTTTGTGAAGGAGAAATCGTGCCCTCGGTCGATTTGTCCCGGGGAGAGCTTTCTGGTCACGCCAACTGGCGCTGTGGAGGATCTGCCGCTATCGGGCGCCATGACCCAGCACAGCGATTCGATCCTCATCGTCGATTTCGGCAGCCAGGTGACGCAGCTCATCGCGCGCCGCGTCCGTGAAGCGGGGGTCTATTCCGAAATCGCGCCCTTCCAGTCGGCCGAAGCGGCCTTCGCGCGGATGAAGCCCCGGGGTGTCATCCTCTCGGGCAGCCCAGCCAGCGTGCTCGAAGAGAATAGCCCGCGCATCCCGCAAGCGATTCTCGACAGCGGCCTGCCGATCATGGGCATTTGTTACGGCCAGCAGGTCATGATGCACCAGCTCGGCGGCACGGTGGAACTGGGCGACAGCGGCGAATTCGGCCGCGCCTTCATCGAGATCGATGATGGCTGCGAATTGTTCGACGGCCTGTGGCGCGAAGACGAGACGCATCAGGTGTGGATGAGCCATGGCGACAAGGTCACCAACCTCGCCCCCGGCTTCCGTCCGGTCGCGGCGAGCGCCGGGGCGCCGTTCGCGGTGATCGCCGACGACACGCGCCGCTATTACGCGATGCAATTCCACCCCGAGGTCGTCCACACTCCCGACGGCGGCAAGCTGATCGCCAATTTCGCGCGTCACGTCTGCGGGCTGACGGGCGACTGGACGATGGCCGAGTTCCGCGCGACCAAGATCGCCGAGATTCGCGAGCAGGTCGGCGACAAGCGCGTAATCTGCGGCCTGTCCGGCGGCGTCGACAGCGCGGTCGCGGCAGTGCTGATCCATGAGGCGATCGGCAGCCAGCTGACCTGCGTGTTCGTCGATCACGGCCTGATGCGTGCCGGCGAGGCCGATCAGGTCGTCAGCCTGTTCCGCGGCCATTACAACATCCCGCTCGTCCATGTTAACGCCGAGACTTTGTTCCTGAAGGGGCTGGAAGGCGTCACCGACCCCGAAGCGAAGCGCAAGTTCATCGGCAAGACCTTCATCGATGTATTTGAGGACGAAGCCAAAAAGATCGGCGGCGCGGACTTCCTGGCGCAGGGCACGCTCTATCCCGACGTGATCGAGAGCGTGTCGTTCACCGGCGGCCCGTCGGTGACGATCAAGAGCCACCACAATGTCGGCGGCCTGCCCGAACGCATGAACATGAAGCTGGTCGAGCCGTTGCGGGAGCTGTTCAAGGACGAGGTCCGCGCGCTCGGCCGCGAGCTCGGTCTACCCGACATCTTCGTCGGCCGCCATCCGTTCCCGGGGCCGGGCCTCGCCATCCGCATCCCGGGCGAGGTCAGCAAGGAACGCTGCGACATATTGCGCAAGGCCGACGCCATCTATCTCGAGGAAATCCGCAACGCCGGGCTGTACGACGCGATCTGGCAGGCGTTCGCGGTGCTGCTCCCGGTCCGCTCGGTCGGCGTGATGGGCGACGGCCGCACTTATGACAGCGTGCTGGCGCTGCGGGCGGTGACCTCGGTCGATGGTATGACGGCGGACGCCTATCATTTCACCGGCGAGTTCCTGTCGCGTGTCGCCACCCGCATCATCAACGAAGTGCGCGGAATCAATCGCGTGACCTACGACTACACCTCGAAGCCGCCCGGCACGATCGAGTGGGAATAGCAAAGACTCGGGATCGCGCGGGGCGCGATCCGGGCTTGGCTATTCGGCGCCGCAAGGCGCCGCGTCATGCGCGACAAGCGTGGGTCGACATCGATCCAGCCATGCGTCTCAGCCCGTGATCAGCTGAATCCCAGCCATTGTTCCATCCCGCCCAGTTCCTGCCGCAGCGCCTCGCGGGTATGATCGGGCGCATCGGGCTCGAGATGAACCGACTGGACGATCAGCCGCTTCGCCTGACGATCGGCCTTCAGATCGGCTCTGGCGACCAGCCTGTCGCCGAGCAGGAAGGGCAGCACATAATAACCGTGCTGCCGCTTCTCCGCCGGCACGTAGATTTCGATCCGGTATCGAAACCCGAACAGCCGCTCGGCGCGATCGCGCTGCCAGATCAGCGGATCGAACGGCGCGAGCAGGGCCCGCGCATCAATCTTTCGCGGGCGACGGGCATCGCGGTGCAGCCACGCATGGCGCCAGCCCGGCACGTCGACCGGGATCAATGCGCCCTCCTCGGCGAGTGTCCGGATAGCGGGTTGTGCCTCGTCGGGCGACTGACGGAAATAGTCGCGTAGCTCGGTATCGGTCGCGATCCCGAGCGCGGTCGCGGCGCGCTCGATCAGCCCACGGTGCGCCTCGGCGTCGGTCGGCGTCGCCTGCGCCAGCACGTCCCCGGGGATGACGCGTTCCGGTAGGTCATAGACGCGCTCGAAACTGCCGCGCCGGCTGGCGGTGGTGATGTGTCCAGCCCAGAACAGCCATTCGAGCGCGCGCTTGGTGTCGCTCCACTCCCACCAGCCCGACTGGCCTTTATGGCTCTCGAAATCCGACGCCGCGAGCGGTCCTTCGATGCGGATCCGGTCGAGCAATGCCATCGCCTCGCCGCGGCGCTCGGTCGCATAGACGCGCATCCGGCCCCAGCCGGTTTCGCCGCGATCGGCTTGCGCCATGCGCCAGCGTAGCAGGGGGTGCAGCTCGAACGGCAGCAGCGATGCCTCGTGCGCCCAATATTCGAACAATCTGCGCTGCCGCTTTGGCCCCCACGCCAGGCGATCCAGATCCGCCCGATCGTAGCCGCCGAGCCGCGAGAAAGCGGGGAGATAATGGGCACGGGCCAGCACGTTGACGCTATCGATCTGATGAAGATGGAGCCGCTCGATCGTGCGGCGGAGATGGGCGGGGCCAGGCTTGTCCGGACGCCGCATGCCGAACCCCTGCGCGGCGAGCGCGATCCGCCGCGCCTGCGGAAGGCCGATCCGCTCGATCGCCATCAGGCGGGCTGCCCGCCAAGCCCACGCCCCGTGTCGGCGGGCGGCTCCCATCCAAAGACGCTGCGACCGCCATAGTCGTGCGAGTTCATCCGTTCCTCGGCGATGATCGCTTCCACCGAAGGGCCCGACGCAGTCGCTTCCAATCGCCGCGCCTGCGCGTCGAGCCGTCGGACCGCCGCGAGTTCCTCCTCACGTCCCAGCTTCGCCTTGACGACCGCGGACTTCATCACCGCGATCGTGCGATCATAGACTTTGGTCGGTACCGGATAGGGGTGCCGGTCCTTGCCGCCATGGGCGAGCGAGAAGCGTGCCGGATCGCTGAAGCGGCAAGGCGCACCGTGAACCACCTCGGCCACCAGCGCCAGCGCGCGGACCGTTCGCGCGCCGACCCCGGGGACCAACAGCAATTCGGCGAAATCCGCCGGCCCGCGATCGGCGGCAGCGGCGAATGCGGCGTGGAGACGCCGGCCGACAATGTCCTTTGCCCGTACGTCGTGATGGTCGGGCATTACCAGGTGCGGCAACAAAGGTTCCGCCGCGGGCGCCGTGACCGGGCTACCTTCGATGCCGGCAAGTTCGCGAGCGATCCCGGTCGGACCCAGGTCGGCGAGGAGTCCAAGCTGGCGGTCGCGCGACGGCGCGGCGCGGCGATCGGCGAGGTTGACGATCCGGCCCTGTTGACGGCCCTCGATCGCCGCATGGGGCGCGTCGACGAAACTCTCCATCCCTTCCGACAGCCAATGATAGCGCCGCGCCTGCCGGCGATCCCCGTTCATGCCTTGCTGGACGACGACCCAATGGCCGTCGTCGGTGACGAAGAAACCGTGGAGATAGAGGTCGAAACCGTCCTGCACCGCCGCACTGTCGACCTTCGCGACCAATTTGCTCGCCCGGGCGAGCGCCCCGCCGTCGATACCGACGCGGTCGCCGATCGCCGCGAGCTCCTGCGGGGTGGCGCGGCTGTGCCGTCCGCGGCCGCCGCAGACGGGAACGCCGAGTTCCCCCGACAAGGGCGACAGACCGCGCTTCAGTGCGCCGATCACGCTGGTGGTGATCCCCGACGAATGCCAGTCCATACCCATCACGGCGCCCAGCGACTGGAACCAGAAGGGGTGGGCGAGGCGCCGCAGCAATTCGTCGCGCCCATATTCCAGCACGATCGCTTCGACGATGACGGCGCCGAGCCGGGTCATGCGCTGGCCCAGCCAGGCGGGCACGCGCCCGCCATGGAGCGGAAGGTCGGCGCTGCCGGCACGCTGCGCCATTATCGGGCCAACGCCCGGGTCCGGCGGACGGTTCGGGCCAGGTCTCTCGAGAGGACGGTCATTCCCACCAGCTAGCACTTGTGGAACATGAAGAGAACAAGCTTATTCCGGAAACGGTACCGGCGTCCCTCGTCGTTCGATCCAAAGCCGTGCGGCAAGACCTTGAATGATCAGCGTGTCCATGACTGAATGCGGACCTGACGCAAGCGCGGGTAGACGAACGCGGCGATCGGCGGCATCGGGGATTCGTGACGCCTGAACGCATCCTCATCGAGACGATCGGCTGGATCGGCGCGGTCACCATACTCGTCGCCTACATCCTGCTGTCGACCGGCCGGCTTGGTGGCCAGTCGCGTCTGTATCAGTGGATGAACGTGGTCGGCGCCGCCTGCTTCGTCCTCAACAGCGGCTATAACGGTGCGATCCCCTCGGCGGCGCTCAACGTCGTCTGGGCCGGGATCGGCCTCTACACGCTCTGGCAAGTCGCGCGGCGCGGGCGTTAGAGTTGGTTTGAAAACTCGCGAAAGAGCGAGTTTGAGACCGCACCGGCCCGCTCCCCCACCCGACCACCCAAAGAAAATACTGATTTGGCGGTAGGGGGGGGAGCGGGCCCGTGCCGCGAAAAGCGCCCCCCCCACGTTTTG
>NZ_JBQCCN010000149.1:0-4930 GCF_051962185.1 Sphingomonas sp. | reverse complement strand
ATCGTGCGCCAGCGCCGACAGCCGCTGCCGGCTGTCATAGCTCAAGGTCGTGTTGCTCCCCGACGCACGGTTCAGCGACGCGGGCTGCTCGGCCGGGGTGTAACCGTACGTGAGCAGCGACGTGCTCGTCCCCTCATACGCCGCGTTCAGCCGGTCGAGCCCGTCATAGCCGTAGGTGACCTTGAGCGCGTCCGGCCAGCTATTGGTCAGGCGATTGCCGTCGGCGTCGTAGGTATGGCCGATCGTCCTGCTGACCCCGCCCATCGCGGTCGTGGTCGAGACGATCCGGCCGAACCCGTCATAGGCGTTGAGCACCGCGTCGGCGCCGGTCGTGCTATCGAACCGTGCGGCGGTCTGCAGCCCCTGCAGGTCGTAGCCATAATAGACATCGCGCGTCGCCGAGGCCGCTACATTGGTGCAGACGTCCGGATTGGCCGGCACCGGGCAGCCGCCATCGGGGACGATCTTGCTCACCATCCGGTTGAGCGCGTCGAAGCCGTAGGTCAGCGTCCGCCCGTCGCGCTTCTGGAGCGATGTGCGGTTGTCGTTGGCGTCGTAGCCATAAGCTTCGAAATCGGTCGTGCTGACCGTCCCGGTCGCCGTCTTGGACGGGAAGCTCCACTTCGCCAGCCGGTCGAAGCCGTCATAGGTATAGCTGGCGAGATTGCCGTCGGCGTCCTTGACGGTCGCCTGCTTGCCGTTGAGCGTATAAGTATAAGTGACGTAATCCTGCTGGAGTTGCGGCAGGCCATTGGCTGTCGTTTGGCCGTACGCCTTGATCACCTTCAGCAACTGGCCGGCACTGTCATAAACGTTGCGGGTAATGCGGTCGGGCCCATACGTCGCGCTCGTCGTGGCGAGCGTACAGGCCGACGCGGGCAAGGCGCTCCACATCGCCGGATTCATCCTGACCGCGGTGCAGTCGAGCCGCCCTTGCAGGTCATAGCTATATTGCGTGACGCCGCTCTCGACCCAGGTTACGCCGCCGTCCCCCGACCCCCATGTCGCTTCGACAGCTTTCCGATCGAGCGCGTCATAGGTCGTTTCGACCTTAGTGAAGAGTCTGAACCCGCTGGTGCCGTTCCATGCCGGCCACGCCGAAGGCGCCACCGCGTCCGATTGCCAACTCGACAACTCGCCCTTCTCGACCCGGATCGGACGCCCGGCGCTGTCATAGGTGGTGCGAACCGCAGCATAATGGAGCGGCCCCGCGCCATCGGGATCGGGGGCAATGGTACCGGTGACCCGCCGACCCGCGTCGTAGCGCGACGCAGTGGTGAAGTCTGACGGGGAGGTCTGCGCGAGTACCGATGCCGGCAGCAGGAACGCGAAGCTGGCCGCCAATGCGGCTGCGATCCGAGCGCGCTTCACGGGCACACCGTCAGGCCAGCGCGAGGCTTGGTTTCGCTGATGCGGTTGCCGGCAGAATCGTAACCGTAGCAGGTCAGCCTGCTGACGATCGCCCCCGAGGCGTCGGCTGCGGTTATCTTCACCCCTTTCTGCAACAGCGTATTACCCACCGTGCCGGTGTCAGGTCCGTAGTCATAGGTCGTCAGCACCTGGTCGGCGGCGCCAGCAGCGCAGGCGCCGGTGCTGAGTGTTGTCGCGCTGGTCCGGCACGTGCTTTCGCTGCTAATCAGCCAGATCGGCGCCGATCCGTGGACATAGCCGCCGGCTCCGTTGGCGATCCAGGCATAGCGTTGGACGTACGTATAGACCTTCGCCGGATGCACGCCGTTCGCATCGGCGGGATCGAGTTCGGTCAGGACGCCGCCGTGGTCGGCGCTATAGGTGTAGAGCGTTTCATTGCCTTTGGCATCGCGGATCAGGGTCGGCTTGTCGCGGCAGAGATCGCCGGCGCAGCCATAATCATAGTGCTTGATCCGAGTAGGCAGAACACCGGCCGGATCGATGTCATGCAGTTCGCTGATAATTCCTTTTCCGGCGTAGTAGACTTCGGTGATCATCCCCGAGGGCTGGATCACCCGCTGCAGCGCCGTCACCAGGCATTTGCTCGGGTCGCTCGGATAGGCGGCGCGATCGCAATAATCATATTGGGTGATACGGCCCAGTGGATCCCTGACATGCGCCGGGCCGGGCGTCATTTGCATGTAATTGATGACGCAGGGCGTATTGCTGCAATCGCCGAAACCGGGTTGCCCGGTCGATCCCGATGGCGGCGGGTTGGGATTGGCCGGGAAACTATATGTAATCAGGGTCTGTGCGCCCGCCGCGTCGGTGTAAGACCCGCCGACCAGGGGCGGCGAGCTAGCGCCGACGGTGACCGCTTCCCAATGAAGATAGGTCAGCGTCTGGCCATCAGCGAACGCCTGATAATTGACGACATCCTCATAGATGCCGTCGGCATTGCGATGCGGGACGATGGTGTTCGTCATCCACGGCTGCGTCGCACCCGGCTTGATATAGGCCTTCGTCAGATTGCCGCTGGCATCGTGTCCATAGGTAAAGGTGTAGGGCGCGCCATCCTGACCAACCGCCTGGGCGATGCGGTACGCGCCGTCGACCAACGTGTAGGAATAACTCGACTGCCGCGCGACGCCAGCGCACGACGTTACCGACGCCAGCGTTTGCACCGCGAGATTGATCGCACAGGCGCGAGTGACGAGGTTTTTCCCGCCGAGCGCGGTGTAATCAAACAGGATCGCGTAGCCGCGCGAACTGACCACCGAGCGCAACAACGTCTTGTTGGTCGTGCCGGCGGCCGCGGCCTGATAGTTGAAGTCCATCCGGGTGCCGTCAGGATAGATCACGTAATTGACGAAAGCGCAGCGCTCGGTGCTCGAGCAATCGCCGCTGCCGATCGGCCGGAACACGGCCTTGGTCCCATTTTGCGCAGTGTACGTATAAATCGCGGTGTCGGATGCCTTGTCGCCTGAAATCAGGAGCGTGTCGGCTGTCTCCTTTGACGCCGAAATCGGGTAGCCGCCGTTGTTGCGAGTGGAGTTAAAAGTGCCCGACAATCCGCCAAACCGCACGCCGAGACGGTAATCCGGCCCCCCGGCCAGCGGGTCGGGCAAAGTGGCGTCATATTTGAGTTCGGTGATCATGATGTCGAAATTGGACGTCGCGTCGCCGAATTGATCGACATGGCCAGGCGCTCCAACGCTCAAACTTCGTTGCAACTCAATGCCGGCGGTCGCCGCGCCGCCGATCGAAAGATCGGTTTCGCTTTCGCCATATTTTCCGCTGACCATGTCGACTCCACCGGGCGACTTGATGAGCTTGTTGGGCGGCACGAGCGCCTGGTTCTGAACATTGTCCTGCGCGCAGGCCGGCACCGCCGCTGTCGCTGCAGCGACGCCCGCCAGCATATTTAGCCAATCAAGCTTCATTTCGCTGCCCCGCTTCGCCCAAAATTCCGATAATAAATTGCGCCTTCAACCTTCCCACGGCGCTAATCCGGCGCGGTCGATGCGCCGCCCCTGGGGCGCTCGCCCGGTCGCAACATCTGGCGCGGCACCGTTGCAAGTATTCGAATGAGATTTTTCGAGGTCATCACGAGTTTTCCGCTGTCAGATCATCCTTGCTGGCGGCGGCGAGTTCCTATCCATCCAGAGGCGGCCCATCCTGGCAGACGGTTCCGGTGATTGTGAGGACGACGGTCCCGGTTGATTGCGCACCGAGGCTGTCGGCAACGACATAGCTGACCGAAAAGGTACCCGCCGAATTGGACGAGACCTGGATTGACGATGCACTGACGACCGAACCCCAGACCGTCCCCGGATTGTTCGAGGTCATGCTTACGACCGCCAGCGGGAGATTATTCTCAGGATCGGTATCGTTCGCCGTGACATTGATCGTCTTGGTCAGCGAGCAATTGAACGACGCGTTGTCCATGTTCGCGACGGGCGGCTGGTTGGTGGGCGTCGGTGTGGGCGTGGGGGTCGGAGTGGGTGTCGGACTCGGGGTTGGAGTTGGTGTTGGCGTGGGTGTGGGACTCGATGTAGGCGTGGGTGTCGGCGTCGGACACGCGCCGGGTGCGGCGGTGGCCACGTCGTAGCGCGTGCGATTGCCGGCCGCGTCGAAGCACGTGCCGGTAACCCGCCCATTGTTGGAGCCGCCGGAAATGGTCGACCCGCTCAGCCGCCCCAACCCATCATAGGAATAGGTTGTCGTTTCCTGCGCCAGCGCGCTGCACGATAAAATGGTCACGGTGGCGGCCGATCCCGCCAACCACGGTACGATTCGTTTCATGGATGCTCCACCCGATGGGAGCAGACAGCATCGCCGGCCAATCGGATGCAACGAAAGATGCATCCATTTTAGAGCAGGTTAGGGCTTGACGCGCCGGTTTCGTCCGCGACTCAGGCAATCGAACCGATCGGCGGATGTCTTAGAAATGCGGGGCGAGGAATGAGCCCCTCAAACCGCCCGCGCCAGCGCCTTCTTCAGCCTTGCATGCGCCGACGCCTTGATCTGGCACACCCGCGCGGCACCCACGCCGAGCACATGCCCGATCTCCTCGAGGTTCAATTCCTCGACATAATAAAGTTGCACCACTTGCGCCTCGCGCTCGGGGAGCGCGGCGATCGCGGTGACGAGCGTGTCGCGCAGGTCGGCCTCGGCGAGTTGCTCGAACGCGTCGGGCTCGTCGGACATGAACCAGGGGCCGTCGTCGGTATAGACCTCATCCAAGGAATCGAACCGCACCGCCTCCGCGCTGGCGTAATCGGCGCGCAGTTTCTCGACGCTGACGCCGAGCTTGTCGGCGACGTCGGTCTCGGCCGGCGGCTTGCGGTCGACGGTCAGCGCCGCGACGGTTTCCTGATATTGCTTGCGCCGGCGCATCGCGCCGCGGGTCAGGGTCGCCTGGCGGCGGAGCTGGTCGATCATCGCGCCGCGCACGCGGGTGGCGAGATATTGCTCGAACGTCACCTGGCCGCGATCCTCGAAGCCGTGGACCGCCTCG
>NZ_JBQCCN010000148.1:0-3429 GCF_051962185.1 Sphingomonas sp. | reverse complement strand
GTGTTGCCCTTCACTCGTACCGCGGTCATGCTGTCGGGCACCGGTTGCCCCGCGCGCGCGATCGCGATGCGGATCGGCTGGTTGCCGGCCTGGACGTTGTTGCGGACATAGGCGGCGTCGGTGCGCTCGTCGAATACGGAGAGCGACCAGTAAGGCGCGGGCACTGGGGCGACCTCGACCAGTACCGGGCCGTCGGACAGATCGAACGGGCAGGTCGAATAAGCGAGATCGGGACTCGGCCGGACGATCGCACGCGCCTTGTCGGTGGCGAGCGGCGCCGCGAACATGGTGTTGTAGCCGGCGCCCTTGGCGATGCGATGCGTGGCCAGGCCCATCAGCACGCGCGGAAACTGCGCCATCGCGACGTCATATCCGACGAAGGCGAGCACCAGCCCGATCAGCACGGGGAAGAACCAGCGCCGCATCAGCATCCCTCCTTGACGATCGAGGGAAGCTGCTCGCGGGTCATCGCGCCGACCCCGCCGTCGTCGGGCAGATAGGCGCGCAGGGTCAGTTCGAACCGATCGATCCGCCCGGTCGGCAACCACGCCCCCGCCTGCTCGGCCGGCGCCACGACGATTTCCCATTTGGTGGGATTGGGCAGAGCGGCGCTCGCCACCGAGAACAGATTGGCCTGATTGGCGACCAGATAGCCGTCATGGTCGTAGAGCGTCAGGCTCCACCATCTGGCTGGAATGCCGCCGCCCGAGACGCGGTATCGGCAGCGCCCGTCGAGCGGATCGCCGGCACTGTCGACCGCTGCGTTGTAATAGCGCGCCTCCTGCGCCGGCAGCGCCAGCAGCCCCCGCAGCGAGACGATCGCGCGGGTCAGCGCCCCGGCCCGCGCCGTGCCGAAATCGCTTCCCGTCGTCCATGGCCCGATCGCACGATTGGCGCCGAGCACGCCGGTGCGCACCCGCTGCACCGCGGCGCCGGCGCCCAGCGCCAGTCCCAGCACCCCGCAGATCGTGTATCGGATCCAGGGCCTCATGCCCCCTCTCCCCCCAAAAAACAGCCCAGGTCAGTTCGGGCAGCGGTGGTAGCGCTTGCCTTCCATCACCATCGCGTCGTCGCCGGTACGCTCGACCTTGAGGATCTGGTCGAATTCCTTGTTGTCGGCACTGTAGTTGCCGGTGACCTTGACCGTCTTGCCGTCGAGCGACCAGCGGCCCATGCCGCGCTTGCCGTAAAAGCCGCCGCCCGGGCCGAAATTGACCGCGCGCCGCGCCGTGCAATCGCCATTCTCGGCGCCCCAACGACCCGACAGCCAGGTGCGATTGACCCCGCCGGGTATCGGCTTGGGTGTCGGTTTGGCGGTCGGCGAGGGCTTGGGCGTCGGCGAGGGTTTCGGCGTCGGTGACCCCTTCGGGGTCGGCGACGGGGAAGGTTTTGGCGTGGGTTTGGGCGTCGGCGATGCGCTCGGGCTAGGCGCCGGCGACGGGCCGGCCGAGGGCGTCGGGGACGGAGTCGGGGCCAGATCGGTCACCGCCGGGCTCGCGGCAGTGCTGGGCGTGGCGGGCGGCACGTAACGATTGGGGTCGGCGACATCGTCGCGGAACATCCAATTGTCGCCATAGCGCACGAACCGCCCGGTCCGCGTCGCCGATTTGTCGCACTTGCCGGTGAACGGGCTGCAGGTCGTCGCACGATAGTCGCAGACATACCCCGGCCGGTCGGGCGCGGTCTTGCACGCGATCCGCTCGGCCGACTGCACCTTGGCGCCCGATCGCGTCAGCGCGTCGGCGATGTCCTTTTCCGACGGGCCGTCATTGCCGAAGCTGCCGCACGCCGCCAGCGGAGCAGCCATCGCCAAAACCCACCAGCGCGTCGCGGCTCGATCCATGACGGTTGAGTGCGGTCGCCGCATGGGCGAAGTCAAGCCCGTCTCAACCCGCTTTGCTGGCCAATGCCGCCTGGGCTGCGGCGAGCCGGGCGATCGGCACGCGATAAGGCGAGGCCGAGACGTAATCGAGCCCGACCTCCTCGCAGAATGCGATCGACGCGGGATCGCCGCCATGCTCGCCGCAAATCCCGAGCTTGATGTCGGGGCGCGTGACGCGCCCGCGCTCGGCGGCAAGCCGGATCAGTTCGCCCACGCCCTCGACGTCGAGGCTGACGAACGGGTCCTTGGGATAGATTCCCTTGTCGACATAGATGCCGAGGAAGCGCGCCGCGTCGTCGCGGCTGACGCCCAGTGCGGTCTGGGTCAGGTCGTTGGTGCCGAACGAGAAGAACTGGCCGACCTCGGCGATCTCCCCGGCCTTCAGCGCGGCGCGCGGCAATTCGATCATCGTGCCGATCAGATAGCTGATCTCGCGGCCCTTTTCGGCGAAGACCGCCTTGGCGGTGCGGTCGATCAGGTCCTTCATCAGCTCGAGTTCGCGGCGCGTCGCGACCAGCGGGATCATGACCTCGGGGATCGGCGCGCTATCAGAATCTGGGCCAGACTTCTCGGCGACGGCGACCGCCGCCTCGAAGATCGCGCGCGCCTGCATTTCGTAGATTTCGGGATAGGTCACGCCCAGCCGGCAGCCGCGATGCCCGAGCATCGGGTTGAATTCGTGGAGCTCGGCGGCGCGGCGCTTGAGATAGTCGACCTCGACCCCGGCGGCCTCCGCGACCTCTGCGAATTCGGCTTCCTCGTGCGGCAGGAATTCGTGGAGCGGCGGGTCGAGCAGGCGGATCGTCACCGGCAGGCCGGCCATGACCTCGAAAATCTCGACGAAATCGCCGCGCTGTTCGGGCAGAAGCTTGTCGAGCGCGACGCGGCGGCCCTTCTCGTCCTCGGCCAGGATCATCTGGCGCACCGCGGTGATCCGCGCGGCGTCGAAGAACATATGCTCGGTACGGCAGAGACCGATCCCTTCCGCGCCGAAATCGCGCGCGGTGCGAGCGTCGAGCGGAGTCTCTGCATTGGCACGGACCTTCAGACGCCGGACCTCGTCGGCCCAGCCCATCAAAGTACCGAAATCGCCCGCCAGTTCGGGCTGAACGGTCGGCACTTCGCCGATCATCACTTCGCCGCTGGCGCCGTCGATCGTGACGATATCGCCCTCGCCCACCTCGCGACCTGCGCAGCGCATGACTTTCGCCTTGGCGTCGATCGACAGCGTCCCCGCCCCCGACACGCAAGGCCGGCCCATGCCGCGCGCCACCACCGCGGCGTGGCTGGTCATGCCACCGCGAGCGGTCAGGATGCCCTTGGCGGCGTGCATGCCGTGAATGTCCTCGGGACTGGTCTCGACGCGGACCAAGATCACCGCCTCACCCGCCGAGGCGCGCTTTTCCGCGGTGTCGGCGTCGAACACGACCTTGCCCGAGGCCGCGCCCGGCGACGCCGGCAGGCCCTTGGTCAGCACGTCGCGCGGCGCCTTGGGATCGAGCGTCGGGTGGAGCAATTGGTCGAGCGCCGCCGGATCGACCCGCGCG
>NZ_JBQCCN010000147.1:0-41795 GCF_051962185.1 Sphingomonas sp. | reverse complement strand
TATCGCCCGATCCGCGACGGCAGCGTCGGCGCAGCGATGGCGAACGCGGTCTGTACGTCGACCCTGCCGCCCGACATCAGCATCGACGCGGTCGGTGGCGGCCAGACGATGAACCAGCGAGTCAGGGAACGCTGAAACCACGGCGATCCGGTCCCGGATCGACTCGCCGGAAAGCCGTGCGCGACTCGCCCATTTCGCTTCCGTTTACGGGGGCGACTCCCTATATGCTCGCTATGGCAACACCCCCGCAGAATTCAGAATATGGCGCCGAGTCGATCAAGGTGCTCAAAGGCCTCGACGCCGTCCGCAAGCGCCCCGGCATGTATATCGGCGATACCGACGACGGATCGGGTCTCCACCACATGGTGTTCGAGGTCTCCGACAACGCGATCGACGAGGCGTTGGCCGGTCATTGCGACCGCATCGACATTGCGCTGAACCCGGATGGATCGGTCAGCGTCACCGACAACGGCCGCGGCATTCCGACCGGCATCCACCCCGAGGAAGGCGTGTCGGCGGCCGAGGTCATCATGACCCAGCTCCATGCCGGGGGTAAGTTCGAGAACACGTCTGACGACAATGCCTATAAGGTTTCGGGCGGCCTGCACGGCGTCGGCGTGTCGGTGGTCAATGCGCTCAGCGAATGGCTCGACCTGACGATCTGGCGCGACGGCGAGGAGCATTACATGCGCTTCGCCCATGGCGATGCCGTCGCTCCGCTCAAGGTCGTCGGCAAGGCCGAAGGCAAGAAGGGCACCCGCGTCACCTTCCTGCCGAGCCCGGCCACGTTCAAGATCACCGAATTCGACTTCGAGAAGCTCGAGCATCGCTATCGCGAGCTCGCCTTCCTCAATTCGGGCGTGCGACTGTTCCTGACCGACGCGCGGCATGAGGACGTCAAGACGATCGAACTCTATTACGAAGGCGGCATCGCCGCGTTCGTGAAGTGGCTCGACCGCACCAAGACGCCGCTGTTCCCCGATCCGATCGCGATCTCCGGCCAGCGCGAAGATATCGGCATCGACGTCGCGCTCGAGTGGAACGACTCCTATTACGAGAACGTCCTATGCTTCACCAACAACATCCCGCAGCGTGACGGCGGCACCCATCTCGCCGCGTTCCGCTCGGCGCTGACCCGCACGATCAACAATTACGCCGAGAAATCGGGGCTGATGAAGAAGGAGAAGGTCACGCTCCAGGGCGACGACATGCGCGAGGGGCTGACCGCGATCGTCTCCGTGAAGCTGCCCGACCCCAAGTTCAGCTCGCAGACCAAGGACAAGCTCGTCTCGTCCGAGGTGCGCCAACCGCTCGAAAGCCTGCTCGCCGACAAGATGGCCGAGTGGCTGGAAGAGAATCCGGCCAATGCGCGTCAGATCATCCAGAAGATCATCGACGCCGCCGCCGCGCGCGAAGCCGCGCGCAAGGCGCGCGAGGCGAGCCGCAAGTCGGTACTGGGCATCGCCAGCTTGCCGGGCAAGCTTGCCGATTGCCAGGAGAAGGATCCGGCCAAGTCGGAGCTGTTCCTGGTCGAGGGCGATTCGGCCGGCGGCTCGGCCAAACAGGGCCGCGACCGCCATTTCCAGGCGATCCTGCCGCTGCGCGGAAAGATCCTCAACGTCGAGCGCGCGCGGTTCGACCGCATGCTGTCGTCGAAGGAGATCGGCACGCTGATCCAGGCGATGGGCACCGGCATCGGGCGCGACGACTTCAACCTGGAAAAGCTGCGCTACCACAAGATCGTCATCATGACCGACGCCGATGTCGACGGCGCGCACATCCGCACCTTGCTGCTGACCTTCTTCTATCGCCAGATGCCCGAGATCATCGAGGCCGGACACCTCTACATCGCGCAGCCGCCGCTCTACAAAGCGACGCGCGGGCGCTCGGAAGTGTATCTCAAGGACGAGGCCGCGCTCGACGAATATCTGGTCGAAGCCGGCGTCGCGGCGAGCGCGCTGGAGAGCATCGGCGGGGGCGACGCGCTGCGTCATCTGGTCGAACATGCCCGCCGCATGCGGACGCTGATGCGCTTCGTTCCGCGGCGCTACGATCCGGTGATCATCGAAGGCCTCGCACTCGGTCGCGTGCTCGATCCCGAAGCGAGCAGCGCTGAGCGCGCCGAGCGGCTGGCGACGGCGACCGCGCGGCTCGACGCGGGCGATCCCGAGGCGACCTGGTCGGCACGTGTCACCGGCGAAGGTTCGCTTCATTTCGAGCGGTTGTGGCGCGGCGTCACCGACCATCACATCATCGAGGCGGCGTTCCTGACCTCGGCCGAGGGGCGCAAGCTCCACGCGCTGGCCGCCGAACAGGCCGACGCTTATGCCGCGCCGACTAAATTGGTCCCGAACAAGGGCGCAACGGCGGCCGAGGAGGCCGTCGAGACCGACGAGGACGGCGAGGAGCTGCCGGTCACCGTCGGCAAGGGCGAGGCGCTGATCGCGCGGCCGTCGCAATTGCTCGAGGCCGTCCTGGCGGCGGGGCGCAAGGGCCTGTCGATCCAGCGCTACAAGGGGCTGGGCGAGATGAATCCCGAGCAATTGTGGGAAACCACGCTCGATCCGACCAACCGCTCGATGCTCAAGGTCGCGGTCGACCAGGCCGACGTCGCCGACGAGATCTTCACCCGATTGATGGGCGACGTGGTCGAGCCGCGCCGCGAATTCATCCAGGAGAATGCGCTGAACGTCGCCAATTTGGACGTGTGACGCGCCGCGGGCATTGAACCGCCGCCGCGCCGATCTAGATCAAGGGCGTAACGATTGTCACTGAACCATGGTCACGGGGAGAGGGTCGATGCGCTTTGGAATCCTGTTGGCGGCGGCTGCCGCGGTCGCGGTGCCGGTCGGCGTGATGGCGAAATCGGACGGATCGCCGACGATCGCCAAGGCATTGGCCGATCCCGCGCGTGCCGATCAGGCCAATGACGACGCCCGGCGCCAGGCGGCCGCCGTGGTCGCATTCTCGGGCGTGAAGCCCGGCTGGCGGGTGGTCGATTACCTGCCGGGCCAGGGCTATTGGACGCGCATCTTCACCGGCGTGGTCGGCCCGGCCGGCCATGTCTATGCGCTGTGGCCGAGCGTCGCGGGCGCCGGCGCCAACGCCACGATCGACGCGATGAACGGACGCAAGCTGGGCAACGTCACCGCCGCGCGCGACCCGGCGATGATCACGCTCGACAAGCCGGCGGACCTGGTCTGGACCGTCCAGAATTATCACGACATCTCCAATGGCGGCCGCGGAGAGGCGGCGCTCAACGCGTTCAACGCCGCGGTGTTCAAGGCGCTCAAGCCCGGCGGCACCTATGTCGTGATCGACCATGTCGCTCCCGCGGGCAGCGGCCTTTCCGATACCGAGACGCTGCACCGGATCGACCCGGCGATCGTCAAGAAGGAAGTGCTCGCCGCCGGCTTCACCTTCGCCGGCGAGTCCAAAGTCCTGGCCAATCCCAAGGACGATCACAGCCTCAAGGTGTTCGACCCCGCGATCCGCGGCCATACCGACCAGTTCGTCTACAAGTTCCGGAAGCCGCTCAAGTGATGCGGGCCGGGCTGGCGGTGCTGATGGGCATCGCGATGCTGGGCGGCTGCACGGCCAAATGGGATACCGGCAACACGGCGACCGCCGACACCCGGCTGGCGCGCGACGTCGCGGCGGATGCGCGCCGTCACGGCCCGGAGATCGCGGCGTTCGCCGGGCTGAAGGCGGGCGACAAGGTCATCGACCTGATCCCGGGCGGCGGCTATTGGACGCGCACCTTCGCGCGGATCGTCGGGCCGACCGGGCATGTCTACGGCATCTGGGCCGAGCCCTACGCGCATGAAGCGGCGAGCGATGTCAAAACTTATGCCGCGCTCGCCGGCAGCCCGGCCTTCGCCAATGTGTCGGCGAGCACCCAGCCGGCGACCAGCCTGGCCGTGCCGGAGAAGGTCGACCTGGTCTTCACTTCGCAAAACTATCACGATTATCCCGACAAATTCATGGGCCCGACCGATCCCGCCTTGCTCAACAAGGCGGCGTTCGACGCGCTCAAGCCGGGCGGCATCTATCTGATTATCGACCATGTCGCGGCCGCGGGATCGGGACTGCGCGACACCGACACGCTGCACCGGATCGATCCCGAGATCGTCCGCAAGCAGGTCACCGCGGCGGGATTTGTGTTCGCCGGAGAATCGAAATTGCTGGCCAATCCGCAGGACGATCACAGCAAGCCGGTGTTCGACAAGGCGATCCGCGGGCACACTGACCAATTTATCTATAAGTTTCGGAAGCCCTGAACCCTCCAACCCTGCACCGTCAACCCGGCCTTGTGCCGGGGTCTGCCTGGCCCCGCGTCATGGACAAGGGGCTCAATGGCATGACGGGTAGCACGGCGGATCCCGGCACAAGGCCGGGATGACGTACTGGGTTAGCCCCGTTCGTCACGGAGAGGGCGGGACAGAAGGGCGCCGATGACGTCACCGACCGGCGCACCGTCGAGCAACGCGCAGACCGCTTCCGACACCGGCATGTCGATCCCCGCCTCTGCCGCCGCTTCGCGCAACACCGGCGCGGTGAACGCGCCTTCGGCCACGGTGCGGCGATCCGCGAGCAACTCGCGCGCCGAACGCCCCTCGCCCAGCCCGACGCCGAGCGAGAAATTGCGGCTGCTGGTCGAGGAACAGGTCAGGACGAGGTCACCGAGCCCCGACAGTCCCGCCATGGTTTCCGCTCGCGCCCCGCGCGCCAGCCCGAACCGCGTCATCTCGGCGAACCCGCGCGCGATCAAGGCGGCGCGCGCATTCTGGCCGAGCCCGGCACCCTCGACCACGCCGCAGGCGATCGCCAGCACATTCTTGACAGCGCCGCCGATCTCCGCGCCGATGGCGTCGTCCGAGGCATAGATACGGAAGGTGGGTCGGCCGATTAACTCGGCAAGATAGCCGGCAAGATCTAGGTCATCGGCAGCCAACGTAACCGCCGTTGGCAATCCGGCGGCAACTTCGTGCGCGAAAGTAGGTCCGGACAATACCGCGATCGGAGAACCGTCTACTTCTTCGGATGCAACCTCATGGAGCAATTTGAAGCTGCCCGCTTCGATGCCCTTGGAACACAGGACCAGTGGTTGCCCATGGCAAGGCATGTCGGCGAGCACAGAACGCATATGTTGTGCCGGCGTAACCACCAGCACCACCTCCGCCTCGCCGACCCAAGTGATATCGTCGGTTGCCTCGATACGCGGAGAGAGATCAATGTTCGGCAAGAAAAGCGAATTTTGGCGCGTTCCGTTGATCGCACCGATCACTTCCGGTTCGCGCGCCCACAGCCGCACGTCACGACCGGCCGAGGCCGCGACTTGTGCCAACGCCGTGCCCCACGCCCCGCCACCAACGACACCAACCGCCTTGCTACTCATGCCTTCACTCCCGCGCCGCGCACCTTTTCCGCGTCCGGGTCGAGCGGCCAGCGCGGGCGCGCGGCGATGTCGAGCGGATCGGTGAAGCCCGCGGCGAAACGCTCGGCGCCGGCCCAGGCGATCATCGCGGCATTGTCGGTGCACAGCCATTGCGGCGGCACGCTGAACGGCAAGGCATAGTCGCCAGCGAGCGATTCGAGCGCCGCGCGCACCGCGCCGTTCGCGGCGACCCCGCCCGCGACCACCAGCGCCGTCGCGTCGGTATCGCCCAATTGACGTCGCGTGCGGTCGACGAGGCAATCGACCGCCGCCTGCTGAAAGCTCGCGGCGATGTCCTCGACCCGCCATTGCCCGGTCTCGTGCGCGCGCAGCACCGCGCTCTTCAATCCAGCGAAGGAGAAATGCGGCTCGGCCGAGCCGACCAACGGACGCGGCAGCGGTACCACGTCCCTGCCCTGCGCCGCCGCGCGCTCGACGGCGGGACCGCCGGGAAAGCCGAGCCCGAGGATCTTGGCCGTCTTGTCGAACGCCTCCCCGGCCGCGTCGTCGATCGTGGTGGCGAGACGACGATAGCGCCCGACGCCCTCGACCAGCAGCAATTGGCAATGCCCGCCCGAGACGAGCAGCAGCAGGTAGGGGAAATCGAGATCGGGATCGGCGAGCCGCGGGCTCAGCGCATGGCCCTCGAGATGATTGACCGCGACCAGCGGCTTGCCCGCCGCGTGGGCGAGCGCCTTGCCGGTGACCAGCCCGACCATCACCCCGCCGATCAGCCCGGGGCCGGCGGTCGCGGCGATCGCGTCTACGTCCGCCAGCGTCAAGCCTGCCTCGGCCAATGCCGCCTCGATCAGCGGCTCGAGCGCCTCGACATGCGCGCGCGCGGCGATCTCTGGCACGACGCCGCCAAAGGGGCGGTGCGCGGCTTCCTGTCCGGCCAGCTTGTGCGCCAGGATGCGCCGGTCGCCGGTCACCAGCGCCGCCGCGGTCTCGTCGCACGAGGATTCGAGGCCAAGGATCAGAGTCATCGGATTGCCCTACACCGTTCGGGTTGGACTTGTCGAAGGCATGCCATGGGGAATGATCTAGGGTGCCAGACAGTTCACATCCACGTCATCCCCGCGAAAGCGGGGACCCATCTCCGACGCGATCGGCAAACCACTTCGACCGTAAGGTGGGATAGGGCATGAGATGGGTCCCCGCTTTCGCGGGGACGACGATAGAGTTCGGCGCAGTGTCATCCCTTCGACACGACCGAAACGACCCGCTAGAGGCTGGGCTATGACCATCCTCAAGCTCGGCACGCGTGGATCGCCGCTGGCCCTTATCCAGGCCGATATGGTGAAGGACACGCTGTTCGCCGCGCACGGCATCGCGTGCGAGATCCACGTCATCAAGACCACCGGCGACCGCGTGCAGGACCGCGCGCTGGCCGAAATCGGCGGCAAGGCGTTGTGGACCAAGGAACTCGATCGCGCCTTGCTCGATGGCGAGATCGACGCGGCGGTGCATTCGATGAAGGATGTCGAGACGATCCGGCCCGACACGATCACTATCGCGGCGATGCTCGAACGCGCCGATGTCCGCGACCGGCTGGTCGGCGTCGACAGCCTGGCGGCGATCCGCCACGGCGGGGTGGTCGGCACCAGCAGCCCACGGCGCAGCGCCCAGGTGCGGCGCGCCCGGCCGGACCTGTCGGTGGTGCTGTTCCGCGGCAACGTCGACACGCGGCTGGCCAAGCTGGCGGCGGGCGAGGCCGATGCCACCTTGCTCGCCGCGGCGGGCCTCGCACGACTGGGTCGCGACGATGTCGGCGTGCCGATCGCGATCGAGGAGATGCTGCCCGCCCCGGCGCAAGGCGCAGTGGGGATCGAATGCCGCGCCGATGACGCCATGACGCGAGGCTTGCTCGCTGCGATCGACCACCAGGCGACCAGCCGAGCCGTGCGCTGCGAGCGCGCGTTCCTGGCGGCGCTCGGCGCGACTTGCCATTCGCCGGTCGGGGCGCTGGCGATGACCGACGGCGATACGCTGACGCTGCGCGGCGAATTGTTCTCCGAAGACGGCGCCGAGCATGTCGCCGGCGACGCCGCCGGCCTCGACGGCGAGGCTCTGGCGCGCGACCTGGCGACCGCTTTGCTTGAGCGTGCGACCCCGGCGGTGCGCGCGGGGTTCGGCGGATGACGCGCCCGCTCGCGGTGCTGCGCCCCGAGCCGGGCAACGCCGCGACCGTCGCCCGGATCGAGGCGCTCGGGCTGGCCGCGATCCGGCTGCCGCTGTTCGAGGTGCGGGCGCTCGACTGGGCAACGCCCGATCCCGCGCGGTTCGACGCTCTCCTGCTGACCAGCGCCAATACCGTGCGTCACGCCGGGTCGGGGCTCGCGGCGCTGGCACAGCTTCCCGTTCACGCCGTCGGCGAAGCGACCGCTACGGCCGCGCGCGGGGCGGGCCTCGACGTCGTCGCGGTCGGGGCACGAGACGGCGCCGCCTTGCTCGCGACCGCCGCCGAGCGCGGCGTGCGGCGCGCCTTGCTGCTCGGCGGGCGCCATCGCGCGGTCGACAACCATCCGATCATCGCCGCGACGATCGCGGTCTATGCCAGCGAGCCGATCGCCATCGCGGTCGCGGCGATCGATCGACTCGCGGGATCGGTGGCATTGCTCCATTCGCCGCGCGCCGCGCGCCGCGTCGCCGAGCTGGCCGGTCGCGCCGGGCTCGACCGCCGCAGAGTGCGGCTCGCGGCGATCAGCGCGGCGGCCGCCGAGGCGGCGGGTGGCGGCTGGGACCGGGTCGCCGTTGCCGGCACGCCGGAGGATGCCGCACTGATCGATCTCGCCCGCACGCTGGCCGATTGACCGCTTCCACGTCGCGACGGATAAGGGCGCCATGACCGACATCGCGCCAAGCCCGCCGGAACAGAACCGGCAGCTGACCTTGACCGCGACCGCCGGGATCGCACTCGCCACGTTCGTCGTCGGCCTGCTGATCGCGGGATTGATCGCGTGGCGCCTGATGCCGGCATCGCCCGCGCCGCAACCCCAGACGGCAGCCCCGGCCGCGACCAAGGTCATCGTCGCCCCGCCCGTCGCGACCGATCCCGCCTCCCTGTCGGCGCGCCAGCAGATGCTCGCCGCCGAGCTTACCGCGCTCGAACAGCGGACCGCGGCGGTGACCGGAGAGGCCGCCAATTCCTACGGCAATGCGACGCGTGCCGAAGGGCTGATGATCGCCTTCGCGTCGCGCCGCGCGATCGATCGCGGGCTGGGCCTGGGCTATCTCGAACAGCAATTGAAGGACCGGTTCGGCGCTACCCGGCCCAATGAGGTCGCCGCGATCATCGACGCGGGGCGCCATCCGATCACGGTCGAGGACCTGCGGCTGGGACTAGACCAGATCGGGTCGCAACTCGCATTGGGGCCGGCGGGTGACGGTTGGGGCGGATCGTTCCTGCGCATGCTCGGCAGCCTGGTGGTGATTCATCCGCGCACCGCGCTGTCGCCAGTGCCGGGCGAACGGCTGGCACGGATCCGCCGCCTGCTCGCACAGGAACAGGTCGAGGCCGCGGTCGAGGAAGTGAAGCGCCTGCCCGGCGCGGCGCAATCCAAGGCGTGGCTCGACGGCGCCAATCGTTATGTCGCGACGCGTCGCGCGCTCGACACGCTCGAGGCCGCGGCGTTGCAGGGCAATACGGCAGCGGCGCCGGCCAAGCCCTGACGACAGAATTCGTCCCGTCATCGCCGCGAAAGCGGAGACGACGGCTTGGGGTCGGGAGAATCCTACAACCGCGCGATCAAAGCCTGCGCCGCGGCGGGCGCGCGGACCTTGGCGCCGTTGATCATGAAGACGAAGGTGTCGCGCGGCCGCTTCGGCGCGGGGTCGGCGACATAAGGCAGTCCGTCGGGCGACCCGCCCGCCGCCCAGTCCTTCGCCACCGCCACCCAGCGGTCGAGCGCGGCGGCGGAATAGCCCTGCGGCTCTTCCTCCACCGCATTCTCCAGCCGGGCATAGACAAAATCGGCGGTGACGTCGGCGATCGCCGGATAGTCGGCCGATTCGGCATAGATGATCGCGACGCCGGCCTGGCGACACAGGTCGACGAAGGCGGGAACATGGAAGCTGTCGTGCCGCACTTGCACCGCGTGGCGCAATGCGACGCCCCCGTGACTGGCGGGCAGCAGCTTGAGGAAGGCGCCGAAATCGTCGGGGTCGAATTTCTTGGTCGCCATGAACTGCCACAGGATCGGGCCGAGTTTCGGTCCCAGCTCGACTATGCCCTGGCCGACGAAGCGGGCGATCGATTCGCCGCCTTCGGCCAGCACCTTGCGATTGGTGCAGAAACGCGACGCCTTGACCGTGAAGACGAAGTCGTCTGGCACGACTTCTCGCCAGCCGGCGAAGGTGGCCGGCTTGAACCCCGAATAATAGGTGCCGTTGATCTCGATCGCGGTCAGCTGGCGCGAGGCATATTCGAGCTCGCGCTTGTGCGGCCATTTGTCCGGAAAGAAGGTCCCCCGCCAGGGTTCGTAGGTCCAGCCGCCGATGCCGACTCGTATCTTTGTCATGCCCGATGGATAAACCCAGGTCGCATCGACATTCAAATTATCCTCCCCAGCCAAGGGGAGGATTATGACGACTGGACGCCAGTCTGAATATCGAGGTCTCTACCGCTTCACGAAGCGATAGCGGTCGCGGATGCGGCGGTTGAAGAATCCGCCCTTGGAGGTCGCGCGGCGCATCGCCGCGACCACGCGTTCGGGAACGTCGAGATAGGAATAGAGCCGCCCGCTGACGAAGTGGATGTCGAGCCGGTGCTCGGCAGGGTCGTAGTCGAACGATCGGATCACGCTGGACGGCATGATTCCTCAACGCATTTGGCCGTCGCGACGTTTCACGACGGGAAAGGCGCGCCGCTTGAATCGCATGGCGCGCTGGTGCACACCCGCGACTCGGGTGTGGGGGGTGCCTGAAACCGCGAAATGCGGTCCAGCGCGCCGTCACTCCAGCAAGTGAGAGGGTAAGGCGTGTTGCGTTCGATCAAGTCACGGATTGTTCCCCTGCTGGTGGCGTTGGGCGCCACGATCAACGCGAGCGTCGCCTATGCGCAGGAAACGGTCGGCGATCCCGCCGGGTCGGGCGTGCTGGTGTCGGCGGTGCGCTGGCTGCAGGGCACCTTGCTCGGCACCGTCGCCACCGTGGTCGCGATCATCGCGGTCGCCTCGGTCGGCTTCCTGATGCTGACCGGGCGGATCAACTGGCGCTATGGCGCGACCGTCATCGTCGGCTGCTTCATCCTGTTCGGCGCCGCCTCGATCGTCGCGGGAATCCAGTCCACCGCCACTTTGGGCAATTGAGCCATGGCCGGGGGGCTCGATCGCGATCCCTTGTTCGTCGCGTTGACGCGCCCGCAGATGTTCGCGGGCGTGACCTATAGCTATTTCGTCGTCAACGGCGTCATCGCGACCGAATTGTTCCTGATCTTCCATTCGATCTGGGTGCTGGCCGCGGCCGCCCTGATCCATGTCGTCGGCATGATCCTGTGCGTGCGCGAGCCGCGCTTTTTCGACTTGTGGCTGACCAAGGTCAGTCGCTGCCCGCGCGTCCGCAATTATGCGATCTGGCGATGCAACTCCTACCGCCCCTGACCAGCGACCGGCGAGCGGTGGCTCGCGAGAAAGCGGCGGGCGCGCATCTGCCTTATGCGCGGCACGTCGACGATCACACGATCGAGACGCGCGACGGCCTGCTGATGCAGGTCATCCAGTTGCGCGGCCTGCTGTTCGAGACCGCCGACACCGACGAGATCAATTACCGCAAGTCGCTTCGCGACGCGATGCTCCAGGCGATCGGGTCGTCGCGCTTCGCGGTCTATCATCACGTCATCCGGCGCGAGGCCGATGCCCAGCTGAGCGACAAATTCCCCGACGAGTTTTCGACCCGGCTCGACGCCGCCTGGCGCGCGCGGCTGTCGGCGCGCCGGCTCTACGTCAACGACATCTTCCTGACCCTGGTCCGCCGGCCGATGCAGGGCCGCGTCGGGATCGCCGATCGCATTCGCGGCTGGTTCGGCTCGACCGGGGTCGATCCCGACGTGACGCGCAGCCACGAAGTGCACCAGCTCGACACCGCGCGCGACGCCTTGCTGGCACAGCTCGGCAGCTATGATCCGCGGCTGCTGTCGGCCTATGAGACCAAGGCCGGCTTCTGCTCCGAGCCGCTCGAATTCCTCTCTGCGCTGTACAATGCCGAGATGCGCCCGGTGCTGATGCCGATGCAGGATGCCGGCGCCTATCTCCCCTATCGCCGCGTCAGCTTCGGCGAGGAGACGGTCGAGCTCGGCCCGGCGGGCAACACGCCGCGCAGCTTCGTCGGCATGGTGTCGATCAAGGATTACCCCGCGCAGACCGCGCCGGGGATGCTCGACGAACTCTTGCGGCTCCCGTTCGAGATCACCGTGTCGCAGAGCTTCGGCTTCGTCGATCGCCAGGCCGCGCTCGGCAAGATGAACCTCGCGCTCCGCCGGATGCGCTCGGCCGAGGATGAGGCCGTCAGCCTGCGCGCCGAGCTGTCCAACGCCAAGGACGACGTCGCTGCTGGCCGCGCCGGGTTCGGCGAGCATCACATGACCGTCGCGGTGCACGGCGAGACGATCGACGAGGTCAATGCCGGCGTCGCCGAGGTCCAGGCCTCGCTGTCCGACCTGGGGATCATCGCGGTGCGCGAGGAGATCGCGATCGAGCCCGCCTTCTGGGCGCAATTCCCCGGCAACTTCAAATATATCGCACGCCGCGGCCTGATCTCGACCGGCAATTTCGCCGGCTTCGCCTCGAGCCACAATTTCGCGCTGGGCAAGCCGGAGGCCAACCATTGGGGCCAGGCGGTCAGCCTGCTCGAGACGACTGCGGCCGGCCCTTATTATTTCAATTTCCACCAGGGCGACCTGGGCAATTTCACCGTCATCGGCCCCTCGGGATCGGGCAAGACGGTGGTGCTCAATTTCCTGCTCGCCCAGGCGCGCAAATTCCACCCGCGGATCATCTTCTTCGACAAGGATCGCGGCGCCGAATTGTTCATCCGCGCGATCGGCGGGCGCTACGACGTGCTGCGCCCCGATCTCGCCGCCGGGCTCAACCCGCTGCAGATCGACGACAGCCCGGCCAATCGCCAGTTCCTGATCGACTGGGTCGCGCAATTGGCCGGCGGCGCCGATATCGACGAGATGGCGCGGATCAAGGACGCGATCGACGCCAATTTCGATCAGCCGATCGAGCATCGCCGCCTGCGCCACCTCGCCGAATTGTTCCGCGGCGGCTCACGCCCGACCGCGGCCGACCTCTATTCGCGGCTCAGGCCCTGGTGGGGCGAGGGCGAGCGCGCCTGGCTGTTCGACAATGAGCGCGACCTGACCGACCTATCGGCCGAGGCGGTCGGGTTCGACATGACCCAGATCCTCGACGATCCCGCGGTCCGCACCCCGGCGATGATGTATCTGTTCCACCGCGTCGAGGAGCGGCTCGACGGGTCGGCGGCGATCATCGTCGTCGACGAAGGGTGGAAGGCATTGGACGACGAGGTGTTCGTCCGCCGCATCAAGGATTGGGAAAAGACGATCCGTAAAAGGAACGGCATCGTCGGCTTCGCGACGCAGAGCGCGCAAGACGCGCTCGAGAGCCGGATCGCCTCGGCGATCATCGAGCAAGCCGCGACGCAGATCTTCATGACCAATCCCAAGGCGCGCGCGGCCGATTATATCGACGGCTTCGGGCTGACCCCGCACGAATACGAGATCGTGCGGACCTTGCCCGACGACGCGCATTGCTTCCTGATCAAGCACGGTACCGAAAGCGTCGTCGTGCGGCTCAACTTGACCGGCGAGCACGATATCCTGACCATCCTGTCGGGCCGCGAACGCACGGTGCGGCTGCTCGACGAAATCCGCGCGGCCAAGGGCGACGATCCCGCCGACTGGATCCCCGCCTTGCTGGAGCGCGCGTGATGCAGGTGACCTGCCCCGCGATCAACGACAGCCAGTTCCTGTCGAGCGTGCTCGGCCATATCGATTGCCAGGCGCAGACCTTGGGCGCGGCCGGCTATCAGGCGATGGCGGCGGGGGGATCGGCGTCGTCGCTGGTGCTGGGCGGCGTGCTGACGATCTTCATCGCCTTGTTCGGCTATCGCCTGATCCTGGGCGACACGCCCGACGTGCGCTCGGGCATACTGACCGCGGTCAAATTGGGCGTCGTGCTGGTGCTGGCGACGAGCTGGCCAGCGTTTCGCACGCTTACCTATGACGTCGCGCTGAAGGGGCCGGCCGAGCTGGCCGGCGCGATCGGCGGCGCGTCGGGTCTGCCGGGTGCGGGCAGCGGACTGGTTGCGCGGCTGCAGGTGATCGACGACGAAATCGCCGAACTCACCGTGATCGGGACCGGGCGGCCGCCCAATACCGACCTGGTCACGGGCCCGACCACCCAGCCGATGACCCCGGACCAGCAAGCGCAGGAGCGCCGTCGGCTGCAGGATCTCGCCAGCCATGCGCGCTGGGACCCGGCGCGCGACCTGTCGCTGCTGGGCAGCGCCCGAACGTTGTTCCTGTCGGGCACGATCGCCGCTTTCGCCAGCGTGCGGTTGCTCGCCGGGCTGTTGCTTGCGCTGGGCCCGTTGTTCGCGATCTTCCTGTTGTTCGCAGGGACGCGCGGCCTGTTCGTAGGCTGGGTGCGCGGGCTGGCCGGCGCGGCGCTCGGCGCACTCGGCACGTCGATCGTCCTCGGCGTCGAGCTCGCCTTGCTCGAACCCTGGCTCGCCGCGGTGATGGACCTGCGGCATCAGGAGATCGCGACGCCCGCGGTGCCGGTCGAGTTGCTTGCCCTGTCGCTGGTGTTCGCGGTCACGCTGATCGCCGTGCTGGTCGCGGTCGCGCGCGTTGCGCACGGCTTCCGCATTCCCGACAATTGGGGGCAGGCCCGCGAGCGCATCGTCGGCGGGCTGGTGCCCGCGGTGCCGTTGCTCGCCGGGCCGAGCGCGGCAGAAGGCAATATCCACGACCAGCGTTCGCGCGCGATCGCGATCGCCGATGCGGTCGCCGCGACGCAGCGGCGCGAGAGCCACGCCGCGCAGCCGGCGCCGGCCTCGCTCGGCCGCGCGGCGATTTCGCCCACCAATACGCGAGAGATCGCCGTTGCGGCCGCGGTGCCGCTCGGCCAGAGTTTCAGGCGGCGGACGCGGGGGCGCGTGTCGGCCGGGGCAACACGGCGGGATAGCAACAGATGAAACAGGCCGCGCGCGAGTCGCTCGACGCTTATTACCGCGAAGCGGACAGCTGGGCCGACGACCGGCAGGACATGCTGCGCGCGTCGCGCCGCACGGCGTGGATCGTCGCCGGCGTGGCGGTGGCGATCGCCTTGTTCGAGGCGATCGCGCTGATCGTGCTGATGCCGCTCAAGACCGTCGTTCCCTATACGCTGATGGTCGACAAGCAGACCGGCTATGTCCAGGAATTGAAGCCGCTCGACGCCGAGAAGATCGCGCCCGACACCGCGCTGACCCAGTCGTTCCTGGTGCAATATGTCATCGCGCGCGAAAGCTATGACGCGACCACGCTGCAATCGCAGTATCGCAAGGTGCAATTGTGGTCGGTCGACGTGGCCAGGGCCGATTACGTCAACACGATGCAGGCGGCCAATCCCGCGAGCCCGCTGGCGCGCTACCCGCGCAGCACGATCGTCGACACGCGAGTCAAGAGCATCAGCGCGATGGGCGGCAACCAGGCGCTGGTCCGGTTCGACACGGTGCGCCGCGACCAGGGCGGGCAAGTTCAGCCGCCCGAAAGCTGGGTGGTGGTGATCAGCTATCGCTTCTCGACCGGGCCGATGCGGGCCGAGGATCGCTTCGTCAATCCACTCGGATTCCAGGTCTTCCGCTACAATCGCAGCCAGGAGACTCTCGCGCCGGCGCCGGCGTCCGCCGTCGTCACCCCACCTCCGCCGGCGTCGGGCCAGCCGCAAGTGCTCGCTCCCGGCGCACAGCCGACCCCGGCGCCGCGTCCCGCCAATACCCCAGAGGTCGTGCTTTGAGGCGCTTTGCCGCTTTTCTGCTGGCCGCGGCGATCGTGGCGGCGCCGGCGCATGCCCAGGTGCGACCGCAGCCAGGCGCCGGCGATCCGCGCATCCAGACGGTGATGTACGATGCCGACCAGGTCGTGTTGCTCCAGGTCCCGACCGGCTACGAGCTGACGGTCGAATTCGCCCCCGACGAGCGGATCGAGAATGTCGCGGTCGGCGATAGCGCCGCTTGGCAAGTCACGCCCAACAAGCGCGGCGACCGGCTATTCCTGAAGCCGATCCAAGGCAGCACCACCAACATGACGGTGGTGACCGACGCGCGCACCTATGTCTTCGAGCTGTCGCCGGGCAGCCCGGGCAGCGCGCCCTATATCGTCCGCTTCCAGTTCCCGCCGCCGCCCACCCCGGCCAATACCGGCCCGGCGCCGGTCGAGCCTGGGCGCTACAAATTGGCGGGATCGGCGGACATCCGGCCCGACGCGATCTCCGACGACGGGTCCAAGACCTATATCATCTGGCGCGACAGCCAGACCCTGCCCGCGGTGTTCGTGATCGACCGCGACGGCAAGGAGACATTGGCCGACGGCGCGATGCGCGACGGGCGCTACGTGCTCGACAGCATCAACAACAAACTGGTCTTCCGCCTCGACAAGAAGATGGCGACCGCGGCGCGGGTGCCGCAGGTGGCGCGCTGATGGCGGTGGCCGGCCAGGATCCGCGCGCGCTGCCGCCGCCGGTCGAGGTCGAGCCCGGCGCGCGCCCGGTGGTCGCGCGCCCGGGCCGAGGCCTGCCCAATTGGGCGATCGCCGCCGGCATCGTCGTCGCCGCGCTGATCCTGTTCCTGATCCTCGACGGACGCCGCCGCCAATTGTCGGCGCCGGCGACGCGGGTGCGCACCGCCGATCTGCGCAATGGCGCCGAGCCCCCGGCGCTGTACGTTCCGCCGGTACCGGCGCCGCCACCGCCGCCAGCCCCGCCACCGCCGCCTCCCCCGCCGCCGCCGCCGGCACAGCCCAGGATCGTCTATGTACCGGCGCCGCCGCCGCCTCAGCCGGTCGCGCCACCGGCGCCGCCGCCGCGCGCGTCGACCGAGCCGGTGCTGGTACTCGACACGACGACCGGCGAAGCGACCGGCCCCGCGGCGCCGGCGGGCGAAGGCGGCGCGCAAGGTGCCGTGGCGACGACCAACCCGGGCGGCAGCGCGGGGGCCCTCGGCGGTCGCGCGCGCGCCTCGGTCCTGCGCAATCGCGCGACCACGGTGCCGCAGGGAACGCTGATCCCGGCCGTGCTCGAGACCGCGCTCGATTCGACGCGCCCGGGCCCGGCGCGCGCGCTGGTCACGCGCGACGTGCGCGGATTCGACGGCAGCAAGGTGCTGATCCCGCGCGGCAGCCGCTTGATCGGCGAATACAAGGCCGACCTCCAACCCGGGCAGAATCGCGCGCTGGTGATCTGGACGCGGCTGGTCCGTCCCGACGGTGCGACGATCGCTCTGTCCTCGCCTTCGGCCGACCCGCTCGGACGCATCGGCATCAAGGGCAAGGTCAACAGCCATTTCCTCGAACGGTTCGCCAGCGCGCTGCTCCAGACCACGCTCAATGTCGGTGTCGGGCTCGCGTCGCGGATCGGTAGCAGCAATTCGGTCGCGGTGCTGACGCTGCCCGGCGCGCTCGGCGGCACCACCCCGCAACTGACCAATGGCGACCAGATCCAGCGCACGCTCCGCGTCAAGCAAGGCGTGTCGGTCAGCGTGTTCGTCGCGCGCGACCTCGATTTCACCGCCGTGGAGACGAAGCGATAGCCGCCAGCGATCCCGTCTATCTCAAAAGCTACCTCGCGCCGCTGGGCGGGGTGCTGGCGCGCGACGACGTCACCGACATCTATGTCAACCGGCCGGGCGAGATCTGGGTCGAGACGCTGGGCGGCGCCACCGAGCGGCACGAAGCGCCGGCGCTCGACCGCGCTACGCTCGACCGGCTGTCGCGCCAGATCGCGGCGCTGTCGCATCAAGGGATCAGCCGCGAACATCCCCTGCTCTCGGCGACGCTGCCCGACGGCGCGCGCGTCCAGGTCGTGGCGCCGCCAGCGACGCGCGGCGACCTCGCGCTGGCGATCCGCAAGCATATCTCCTCGGACCTCAGTCTCGGCGATTATGTCGCGGCTGGGTCGTTCGCCGAGACCAGGCGCGGCGATGTCGGTGAACGCTCGCCGGTCGATATCGAATTGTCACGCCTGCTCGATAGCGGCGACATCGCGGGAATGCTCGCCAAGGCGGTGACGGCGCGCAAGAACATCCTGGTGTCGGGCGGCACCTCGACCGGCAAGACCACGTTTCTCAACGCGCTGATTCGCGAAATCCCGCCGCACGAGCGGCTGATCCTGATCGAGGATACGCCCGAGCTCCATCTCGGCCATGCCAATGCGGTCGGGCTGCTCGCCGCGCGCAGCGCCCTGGGCGAGGCACAAGTCACCGCCGACAGCCTGCTCGCCGCATCGCTGCGCATGCGGCCCGATCGCATCATCGTCGGCGAGTTGCGCGGTCCGGAGGCCTATACCTTCCTGCGCGCGGTCAATACCGGCCATCCCGGATCGATGACCACGGTCCATGCCGACAGCGCCGAGCGCGCGATCGAGCAGATCGCCCTGCTGGTGCTGCAGACCGGCACCCGGCTGGGCCGCGACGATGTCCATCATTATGTCCGCAGCACGGTCGACGTGTTCGTCCAGCTCGCGCGCACCGGCGGCCGCCGCCACGTCGCCGAGGTCGTGCTGGCACGCTGAAGCGATGTCGGAGCGGGGAGGCGCCCGCCAGCGAGGAAGTCGCGCCAAGCCAGGACTGGAGCGATCGCTCCCGAGCGGTCCGGCTATCCGCTCCAGAAAAAAGGCCCGGCCGTCTCCGGCCGAGCCCCTTTTCCCCGATCCGTGCGACGATCAGCTGTGCGGGATCGTCGCGGTGAATGCGCCCGGATTGCTGTTGGCGGTCACGTCATTGTCGCCGAAGCTCTCCAGCTTGGCGCTGTTCGCGCTGTTGAGTGCGGTGCCGTTGTTGGTGATCGCCGTGCCGCCCACCCGAACCGCCGCGCCGGCACCGTTCGAATTGATGCCATAGATCGGGTTGCCCGAGATCGACGACGACTTGATGAGGATGGTCGCGGTGCCGGTCAGCGCCTTTGCCACGACGCCGCTCGCGCCAGCGGTGCCGCCGCCCGCGATCTCGCTGTCGACGACCGTCGCCACGATCGCGGTACCGCCGCTGGCGGTCGAAACGGCCAGGCCGGTCACGCCGTTGTTCAGCAACCGGACGTTATGCAGCTCGAGACCCGCAGTGTATCCCGAACCGGGCTGAACGACGATGCCGCCACCGGTATTGTTGTTGATCGTGCTGTTGTTGACGAAAAGCTGGACGTTCGATGTCGTGCCGTCGACGCTGATGCCGCGCGCGCTGCCCGAACCGAACCCGAAGATATAGGAATCCTCGATGGTCACGCTCTGCGCTTGAAAGATGTGCACACCATAAGTCCCGGGGGTCGTGCCGGCGCCGTTGATCGCCAATCCGCGCAGGATCACCACGGCATTCGCGCCGTTGACATTGATGCCGGTCGTGCCGGAAGCCAGGATGCTTCCTTCGGTTTCACGACAGTCGAACGTGATCGACTTCGTGATCGTCACCGTGCCGAAGCCACCCGGATCGAGACAATCGATCTCACCGCCCGTGGCCGTCTTGGAAATGGCGCCGGCGAAGGTCTTGCACGGCGCGGTGCGGCTGCATGGATTGGCATCGTCGCCGACGCCTGAAATCCAGGTACGGGTCGCCTGCGCCGCGGCGGGCGAGCTGTAGAGCAACGAAGCCGCGAACAGCGCACCGATCAGCAGCATCAACCGTTTGCTAATGTGAGACATCCTCTCCCCCAATCTTCAATGCGCCGACTCTCGCGCGCGCCAGATGATTAACAGTCTATTGCAGTTTTGGAGGGAGAGATAGTCCTCCTTTTCAAGTCTTCGACCGTGCCGATCCAAGGCTTGACGCCGGTTTCGAACTCTCAATTCGGGTAAGGCTGAAGTAAAAAGGGGTCCGGCCATTGCCGGCCGGAACCCCTTGTTTTGAAGCACTTGGTGTTGACGGATCAGTGCCGCGGGATCGTCCCGGTGAAGGCGCCGTCGACGCCATTGCCGTCGAGACGATTGTCGCCGTAGCTGTAGAGCTGCGCGGTGTTGAGGATCATCAGGCCGGTACCGTTGCCCGTGATCGACGTCCCGCCGACGCGCGCATTGACCGAGGTCGGCGTGCCGTTGACGATGATCCCCTGATTGGCGTTGAGCGTCACCCGCGAATCGGTGAGCAGGAACTTCACCGTGCCGGTTCCATTCGGCGCCTTGACCAGGATACCGGCGCTGTCGTTCGACAGCGTGACGTTGTCGATGGTCGCGTTGATCGCCGAACCGACGATGCCGGTGGTGTCGACGCGGATGCCGACGTTCATATTGTCGACCACCTGGGTGTTGGTGATCGTCGCATTGCCGGTGAAGCCTGCCGCAGGGTTGATGGTGATGCCGCCGGTGGTCGTCGGCGAGCCGCTGCCGCCATTCTCCGTCAGCGTGACATTGTCGACGAACAGCTGGCTATTGCCGCTCTGCGGCGAGAAATTGATTCCATAGCCGTTCCGGAAGCCGCGAATCTTGGTGTTGCGTACGTGTACCGCCGCCGCGTTTATGACGTAGACGCCGTTGATACCGGCCGTGGTCGGCGCATTGCCGAGCCCCTCGAGATCGAGCCCGCTGATCACGACATAGGCGGTCGTCGAGTTGATGACGATCGCGCTGCTGCCCGCGACGACGATCCCGGCCTGGGTATTGTCGCAGATCAGCGAAATCGACTTGGTGATGGTGACGGCGCCGAACCCGCCGGGATCGAGGCAGTTGATCTCGCCGCCCGCGGCGGTCTTGGAAATCGCGCCGGCGAAGGTCTTGCAGGGCGCCGTGCGGCTGCAGGGATTGACGTCGTCGCCGACCCCCGAAATCCACGTCCGGGTAGCCTGCGCCGCGGCCGGCGCGCTCCATAGCATCGCCCCCATCGCCGCGGCGATGACGAACAATATCGAACGCTTCAATCTCATCATGATTTTCCCCTCCTCATTCGAGCGCCTGCGCGGCGCGAACCCGACCCGCGATGGGGCCGTATCGATGCGATCGACGTGCCGCCGCGTCCCGGTCGCGCAGCCAGGGCTCGACGAGAAATCGGCCTATCCATCCGCTACCGGATCCCGCCCCCGGCCCTGTGCCGCGATTTATTGCACTTCTCGCGAGATGGGTAGTCCCTTTGCGGACAATGTCGGCGGTCGAAAAGGCGATCGACTTGCCGCTGCCGCTCTCGACTTTCCGTCGGCAAGAATCCGCGGGATTTTTTCGGCCGTGCCGCGCACAATACCCGCCGATCCACAGCCGAGTCTCCCAACAAGCTGATCGAGATGGATTTTTTCTCACCCCGCGATCAGCGCCGACCTATAACGCTCGCCAATTTTCCTGTTCGGTTGGCCTGTCGCCCGTCGCCTTACTATCCTCGCGCGTCCGGTTATTGCTCGAAAACGACACGGCTCAATCGTTCATACTGGTTGTATTGAGGCCAACGGCGGCTTAGGCTGACGGTAATAGTTTGTTAGGGGAAATCGACATGGGCACTTCCCGGAATTCCATCAGTCGCCGCGGAGCGATGGGCCGAATGGCATTGGCGGCGGCGGCGGGCGCAGTCGCCCCGGGACTGACCCCTGCGGCGCATGCCGCGCTCGGCGGCGACGGCGATCTCAGCGTCTTCAAGGGCCGCTACGCGTTCAGGGGCGGCCGGATCATCGACGGCTATTTCGTCGCGCCCAAGGGTGGAACCGGCCTGGACGTCGTCGTTCTGCTGCATGGCGAAGGGGGGCTGGATGCCGGCATCTGCACGCTGGCGCACCGCTATGCCCGCGCCGGCAAGCTGGCGATCGTGCCCGACATGCCGGCGACCTATGGCGGGGCGGCGGCGCTCGCGGGGCGCGACGCGCACCTCGCCGATCTGGCGCGCTTGCGCGCGACCTTCGGCAATCATCTGCGCGGCAACGGCAAGGTCGAGTATATCTCGGCCTGACGCGGCGACAGCGCCGATCGAAAGAAGCCGCCGAAGATCTTCGGCGGCTTTTTTTGTGACTGCGGAAAGATGGTTCGCGGGAAGTTCGCCCGCATGGCGGGCGGAGGATCCGGAGTCCGCATAGGGCGAAGGGCGAAGGGGAAGCACCAGCAAAGAGCGGGGGTTCCGGCACCGCGAAGCCGTGCCGTCGGTCGCCGCGAGCGGCGCCGGCCGACTTCTTGCTCCGTCGCGAAACAGCGCCGCTATTTCGCGGCAAGAACTGGAGCGGGCGAAGGGATTCGAACCCTCGACCCCAACCTTGGCAAGGTTGTGCTCTACCCCTGAGCTACGCCCGCTCTGGCGCCGGCCCGTGGTGTCACGGGCGGGTAAGGAGCGGGGCCATTAGCAGCGCTCCCGCGGGTCCGCAACCCCTTGTCGCGCCATCCGCAAAAAGCCTTGGCTTCGCGGGCGCAGCGCCCACATAAGGACCTTTGCCGCTGACGGAGAAGAGACTTGGCCACGCTTGGAATGACCCCGGAGCAGAAGGAAGCCGTCGAGGGGTTCCGCCGTGACGTCGTCGAACCGTCGATGAGCAAGCTGGTGATCATCGATTTCTGGGCCGAATGGTGCGGGCCGTGCAAGGCGCTCGCCCCGGTGTTGGAAAAGGTCGCTGCCGATTATGCCGACAAGGGCGTGGTGCTGGCCAAGGTCGATACCGACAAGAACCAGTTCATCGCCGCGCAATTCCAGATTCGCTCGATTCCAACCGTCTATGCGATGTTCCAGGGCCAATTGGTCGCCGACCTGACCAGCGCGCGCACGGAATCGCAGCTCAAGGCAACGCTCGACCAATTGCTTCGCCAATTGCCCGTCGACAGCGCCGAGCAGCAACAGGAGGCCGAGCTCGAGCCGCTGATCGCGATGGGCGAACAAGTGCTGAGCGAGGGCGATGCCGAACGCGCGCTGTCGATCTTCGACCAGATCGCCGAGATCGCGCCCGACCATGCGGAGGTCGCCTCTGGCCGCGCCCGCGCCTTGGTCGCGCTGGGCCGACTTGACGAGGCCGATGCGGCGCTCGCCGCCTTGCCCGAGGATGCCAAGGGCCCCGAGATCGATCGCGCGCGCGCCGCGCTCGATCTCGCGCGCTCGGCGCCGCCCGCCGAGGATCTGGCGCCGCTGGTGGCCGCGGCCGAGGCCGATCCCGACGATTTGCAGGCGCGATTCGATCTCGCCAATGCGCAGATGGCGGCCGGCGAACGCGACGCTGCGGCCGAGTCGCTGCTGGCGATCGTCGCCAAGGATCGGGAGTGGAACGAGGGCGCCGCACGCGCGCAATTCCTGAAGCTGCTCGAAGTGGTCGGGCTGGAGGACCCCTGGGTCTCGGCACAGCGCCGCCGCCTGTCGGCGATCTTGTTCACGTGACGACGACGCGGCTCTCGATCTTTCCGCTGGCGGGCGCCTTGCTGTTCCCGCGAATGCATCTGCCGCTGCACATTTTCGAGCCGCGCTACCGCGCGATGGTGTCCGACGCGATGGCGCGCGACCGCCGCATCGGCATGATCCAGCCGCGCGGCGAGGGCGAGCGCCCGCCGCTGTTCGACCTGGGTTGCGTCGGCCGCATCGCCGAGGTCGAGGCGCTCGACGACGGCCGCTACAATATCGTGCTCGAAGGCCAGGCGCTGTTCCGCGTCGCGCGCGAGCTCGACGTCACGACGCCGTTCCGCCAGGTCGAGGCCGAATTGCTGCCGTTGCCTGCCGAATCGGAGACGCTGTCGCTCGGCCATCGCGCCGCGCTCGAAACCGAATCGCGGCGCTTCGCCGACGCGCAAGGCTATGCGGTCGATTGGGATTCGGTCGCGCGGCTGGACGACGAGGCGCTGGTCAACGGCATCGCCCAGATCGCGCCGTTCGATTCGGCGGCGAAGCAGGCCTTGCTCGAGGCGCCGGATCTCGCCGCCCGCGCCGAACTGACCGTGCAGCTGATGCAATTCTTCGGCCGCCACGACGGCGAGGATCGCGTCACGTTGCAGTGAAGCCGCGCGCGAAAGTGGGTTTCCGGTTTCGCGCAGAATGCGACGCGATGGCTACCAAATTGGAACGGAGCGCGTGATTCGAAAATCAGACGCTCCGCTTTAGCGTCGGCGCTTCGGCGCCCCGGAGTCCGGAGCGCCGTCGCGACTATTTCGCCGCCTGGTCCGCCTTGGCCGGCGGCCAGGTCAGTCCCTTCGCGGTGGTGAAGGTGAATTGCTGGTTGCCCGATTGATAGAAGGGCAATTCGACGATGATCTTCTTGCCCGTTTTCAGTGCCTTGATGATCCCCGCTTCGCCATTGGCGAACAGCGTGTCGTAACTGCCGTCGGACGAGGTGCTCAACGACAGGCGCCGGGTCGCCCCGTCGACGTTCATCTCACCGCTGCACGATTCGATGCCGCAGACGAACTGGCCCTTGGAGATCGTGAAATAGACATTGTCGCCGCGATGATCGTGGCGAACCGTCATCTGCAGCGACGACCCGCCATTATACGGGAAGTCGAAATCGACCTTGTTGTCGCTGGTGATCGACGCGAAGCTGTTGGTCGCGTTGCGGACCTCGTCCTTGTCGGTCGTATAGGTCCATGAGGAGCCGTCGTTCGCCGCGCCGGCGGTCGCATCGGCGGCTGCCGTCCCGGTGGCCGCCGGCGCCGCAACGTTCCCCGACGTCCCGCCAACGCCGCTCAGCGCGCCGATCGCGCCGAGGATCGTGAACAAGATGAACAATCCGACGACGATGAGAATCGCCAGGACGCATCCGGACATCTTCTTTTTCGGCGGCACGCTACCCGGCGGCTGCGCGCCGGGCGTATGGAAATCTGACATGACGACCCCCTCCTTGATTGCCGGCAAGCTGCCCGCGAGGCCGACGGCGCGTCAAGCGTCAGTTGGATCGATTTTGGCGCCAATTGGAGAAAATTGTCGATATCTCGGCCTGTTACCGGCGCCGATACGCCCGTACCGGCCCGGTCACACCGGGATTTGCTGCGAGATGCAATGGAAGCTGCCGCCACCGGTCAGGATATGGTCGGCGCGCAGCCCGACCGTCTTGCGGCCAGGGAATAGCGCGCCGATCGCCTCGACCGCCGCCTGATCGTTCTCGGTCCCGTAGAGCGGCACCACCACGCTGGCATTGCCGATATAGAAGTTCATGTAGCTCGCGGGCACGATCTCGTCGTCGCGCAGCACGCGGCCGGGCGAGGGGATCGCGACGACCTCTATATCGCCATGCTGCTGCGCGCGTGTCGTCGCGCGTTGATAGACCTGCCAATTGGGATCGTTCTCGCTGGCTTCGGGGATCGCCAGCCGGCGCTTGCCGACGAACCGCGCGAGATTGTCGACATGGCCGTCGGTATGGTCGTTGAGCAGCCCGTCGCCGAGCCACAGCACCTCGCCGAAACCGAGGTCGCGGCGCAGCAATTCCTCGATCTCGCCGCGCGACATCGACCCGTTGCGGTTGCGATTGAGCAGGCATTGCTCGGTGGTCACCACCAGGCCCTGGCCGTCGCCGTCGATCGCGCCGCCCTCGAGGATCCAGTTGAAGGTCTCGACCGTCTTGCCGCGCGCCTCGGCCAATCGCGCGCCGATATCGTCGTCGCCCGGCAGGTCGTATTTCCCGCCCCAGCCGTTGAAACCGAAATCGGCGGCGACGCCGTCGCCGCGGATGATCGGGCCGGTGTCGCGCAACCAGATGTCACCGAACGGCTGGACCACGACCCGGGCGAAATCGCCGGCGCGGCGGCGCGCGGCTTCGGCCGCCTCGTCATCGGCGGCGACCAGCAGCACCTGCTCGCCCTTGCCGTCGGCATGGACCGCCCGGGCGAAGGCGGCGACCTCGTCGCGCGCCGGCTCGAGGTCGAGCTCCCACAATTCGGGATGGCTCGGGAAACCGATCCAGACCGCCTTGTGCGGCGCCCATTCGGGCTTGGGAGGCGCGAGCTTGGTCATTTGCCGGCGGATACCCCGGCGCGCGACCGATCGCGGATCGTGCGGAATTCGGCGGTCTTGTACCACTTGGGCCACGCATTGCCGTCGGCGAGCTCGCGCCCGAGCTGATAATAAAGCGTCAGATCCTGCACCGCGCCCGCCCAGTTCCAATTGGGATCATATTCGTCCTGCGGCTTGTGGTAGCGATTCTCGATATAATCGAGCGTCGCGGCGTGCCCCTTGGCGACGCCGCCATCGACCTGGTCCTCGCCCGACCCGCCGTCGAACATCGGCACGCCCAGTTTGGCGAAGCTGAAATGGTCCGAGCGATAATAGCCGCCGCGTTCCGGATTGGGCTCGGGCTTCATCACTCGACCCTGCGCCTCGATCAGCGGTTTCATCAGATCGTCGAGCTCCGATTTGCCGTAGCCGGTGACCACCACGTCGCGGGTCGGGCCGACGACGTTCAGCCCGTCCATGTTCACCCCTCCCACCGTCCTGGCGAGCGGGAAGATGGGATGTTCGGCATAATATTTCGAGCCGAGCAGCCCCGATTCCTCGGCGGTGACCGACAGGAAGACCATCGTCCTTTTCGCCGGCCCGGCCTTGGCCTGCGCTTCCGCCAGCGCGATCAGCCCGGCCGAGCCCGAGGCATTGTCGAGCGCGCCGTTGCAGATGCCGTCGCCCTTGACCGGCGCGCAATGGCCGAGATGATCCCAATGCGCCGAATAGATCACCGTCTCGTCGGGGCGTTCGGTGCCGGGCAGGATGCCGACGACGTTCTTGGACGCCTGGCGGCGGATCGCGTTGGTGAAGCCGACCGAGAATTTGACCCCGAGCGGGACGGCCTTGAAGCCCTTGACCTTGGCGGCGGCGGATAGCCGGTCGAAATCCTTGCCGGCACTGGCGAACACTTGTTTCGCCTTGGCCAATTGCATCCAGCCGATCGCCTGGCTCTGGTCGAGATGATCGCCCTTCTCGTCGAGTTCCAGCTGCGATCCCGACCAGCTCGATTCGACCACGCCCCAGCCGTAAGCGGCGGGGTCGGTGTCGTGGACGATGATCACCGCGGCCGCCCCCTGGCGCGCCGCCTCCTCATATTTGTAGGTCCAGCGGCCGTAATAGGTCATCGCCTTGCCGTCGAACAAACCGTTCAGTCCGGGCGTCTGCCAGTCGGGATCGTTGACCAGCACGATGACGGTTTTTCCCTTGACGTCGACGCCGGCATAATCGTTCCAGCCCTTTTCGGGAGCGTTGATGCCATAGCCGACGAACACGACGTCGGAATTGCGGACGTCGACCCTGGGCACGACGCGATAGGTCGAAACCACCATGTCGGTACGATAGGCGAGGCTGACCGGCGCCTTGCCGCCGGTGAAGGTCATCGGCGTGATGTTCTCCGCGGTCATCTGGACCATCGGCACATCCTGGAACCAGCTGCCGTTGTTGCCGGGCTTGAGCCCCGCCGCCTTCATCCGCTCGACGATGTAGCCGACCGTCCTGTCCTCGGCCGGGGTGGTCGGCGCGCGGCCTTCGAACGCGTCGGAAGACAGCGTTTTCGTCACGTCCTTGAGCGTGTCGACCGAGATCGCGGGCGCGCTCGATTGCGCGAGCGCCGGCGCGGCGGCGAAAGCGGCGAGGGAAAGGATGAGACGGCGCATCGATGGTCTTTCGCGTGGAAAGGTCGCTGTCTGGCAGCGCGCCGCTGGGCACGCAAGCGTCTGCCGTCAGGGCCATCGGACCCATCCGATCATTCAATCCACAACGGCGCGAATTCTCTGGTCGTTTCGCTCCGCTCTCTTGCCGGCCAGCACGTCTTCGTTAAACTTCGCGGGATCAGGGAGTTGGGGGATATATATGCGAAAAATCGGGTTGGCGGCGGCGCTGGGGCTGGCGGCGCTGGCAGGACAGGCTGCGGTCGCGCAAGATACGCCGGCCAATCCACCCGCGGACCTCGCCGCGGCGTTCGGCGCACGCGAATATATTCAGCAAGTCAGCCTGTCGCCCGACGGGACCAAGATCGCGATGCTGGTGCCCGCCAAGCATCGGGGGCTGGCGCTGATCGTCGGCGACATCGCCAAGAACGGATCGATGAAGGCGATTCTGGCATCGACCGGCGACGGCGATCAGCTCGCCGGCTGCCATTGGTCGACCGATACGCGGCTGATCTGCCAGATCGCGCTACGCAACGGCAGCGGCAAGTCGATCATACGATACAACCGCATCGTCGCGATCAATGCCGACGGCTCGGGCATCAAGGAATTGAGCGCCAAGGCGACGGGCGAGGCCCTCGGGTTCCTGGGCTATGGCGGCGAGCTGATCGATTGGGGCGCGAACGGCAACGGCTCCGCTCTGCTGACCCGCTATTACGTGCCGGAAATGAGCACGGGCACGCTCGTGTCGAACACGCGCCAGGGTCTCGGCGTCGAGCTGGTCGACACCAATACCGCGGCGCGCAAGTCGGTCGAACCCCCGAAGGACGGCGCGGCCGGCTATATCAGCGACGGTGAGGGCAATGTCCGGATCATGGCGATCCGCCCCGACACCAGCGTCGGTTATGGCGGCAATCGCCTGATCTATTCCTATCGCCTGCAGGGCGATCGCAGCTGGAAGCCGTTGAGCACCGCGACCATCGAGGGGGGTGACCGGCTGAACGGGTTCGAGCCCGTGGCGATCGATCGTACCCAGAATCTGGTTTACGGCCTCGAGAACCAGAACGGCCATACGGCGCTGTACAGCGTGGCGCTGGACGGGAGCCTGACCAAGAAATTGATCGTGGCGCGCCCCGATGTCGACATCGACGGCCTGATTGGCATCGGGCGGCAAAATCGGGTCGTCGGAGCCAGTTTCGTCACCGACAAGCGCCAGACGATCTTCTTCGATCCCGAACTGAAGACGCTGCAAGCCAGCCTGGCCAAGGTCCTGCCCGGCCGCGCGATCTCCTTCGTCGACGCCAGTGCCGACGAAAGCAAGCTGGTCCTGTTCGCGGGCAGCGACGTCGATCCGGGGCGCTTCTACCTGTTCGACAAGAAGACGCACTCGCTCGCGATCATTTCACCCGTCCGGCCCGATCTGGCGCAAGTGAAGCTCGCGACGGTCAAGTCGATCACTTACCAGGCCGCCGACGGCACGACCGTCCCGGCCTATCTGACGCTCCCCGCTGGCAGCGACGGCAAGAGCCTGCCCGCGATCGTCATGCCGCATGGCGGCCCCGCCTCGCGCGACGAATGGGGATTCGATTGGCTGGCGCAATATTTCGCCGCGCGCGGTTATGCCGTCATCCAGCCCGAGTATCGCGGATCGACCGGCTATGGCGACGCCTGGTTCCTGAAGAACGGCTTCCAATCTTGGCGCACCTCGATCGGCGACGTCAACGACGCCGGTCGCTGGCTGATCAAGTCCGGCATCGCCGACCCGAAGAAACTGGCGATCGTCGGCTGGTCCTATGGCGGTTATGCGGCGCTGCAATCCTCGGTGCTCGACCCCGATCTGTTCAAGGCGGTCGTCGCCGTCGCGCCGGTCACCGATCTCGATGCGATCCGGGAAGAGGCGCGCAACAGCTACGACTTCCCCCAGGTCGACGCGATGATCGGCCACGGTCCCTGGGTCAATGAAGGCTCGCCGGCCAAGAACGCCGAGCGGATCAAGGCGCCGGTGCTCCTGTTCCATGGCGACCGCGACACCAACGTCGGCATCGCCGAATCGCGGTTGATGGAGGACAAGCTCAAGAGCGCGGGCGACAAGGTCGAACTGGTCGAGTTCAAGGGCCTCGACCACCAGCTCGACGACGACACCGCGCGCGCGACGCTGCTCGGCCGCGCCGACGCCTTCCTTCGGGCCTCGATGGGGATGTGACGGCGAACGGCGCGGCGCCAGCCGCTGCGCCGTTTGCTCGCCGATGCGCCGGCGGCGAGGCGGTCAGTAGAGTGGATCGCCGCCGCTGGAGAGAGGACCAAAAGAGAAAGGGCGGCCCCACCGGGGACCGCCCTCTTTCCTTGCCTGTCGGGACCGGCTCGCGCCGATCCGCGTCATCAGCGCGAATAGAATTCGACGACCAGGTTCGGTTCCATCTTCACCGGGTACGGCACCTCGTCGAGGGTCGGCACGCGGGTGAAGGTCACCTTGGCATTGCCGTCCGGCGAGACGTAATCGGGAATGTCGCGCTCGGCGAGTTGCTGCGCTTCCATCACCAGCGCCATTTCCTTGGCCTTGGTGCCCAGCGTGATCTCGTCGCCGACGAAGCAGCGGCGCGACGCGACGTTGCACTTCACGCCGTTGACGCGGATGTGGCCGTGGCTGACCAGCTGGCGCGCGGCGAAGATGGTCGGCGCGAACTTGGCGCGGTAGACGATCATGTCGAGACGCTGCTCGAGCAGGCCGATCAGGTTCTGCGAGGTGTCGCCCTTCATCCGGGCGGCCTCCTGATAGCATTGCTTGAACTGCTTCTCGGTGACGTCGCCGTAATAGCCCTTGAGCTTCTGCTTGGCGCGCAGCTGGATGCCGAAGTCCGACATCTTGCCCTTGCGGCGCTGGCCGTGCTGGCCGGGGCCGTATTCGCGCTTGTTCACCGGGGACTTGGGACGGCCCCAGATGTTCTCGCCCATGCGGCGATCGAGCTTGTGCTTGGCGCTGGTGCGCTTCGACATCGGATATTCCTTTGCAATTGCCAACAACGACGCCGCCCGAAGGCGGCGCTATCTTCCGGTCATCGCTCTGCACATGATCGCTGGGATCTGCAGGGCCACCGCTTCACCGGAAATGCGGGGCCGCTTGCGAAGGCGGCGCCTCTCGCAGAGACGCCCGCCCGAGTCAAGCTATGACGTCCGACCGCGATTAGCGGTTGATGCCGCCATTCTGGGTGTTGCGCGAGTTCGACAGCGCATTGTCGGCATTGGCCGAATTGCGCGCGTCGATCTTTTCCCATTCGGCCTTGGTATGGCAAACGGCAGGGCTGCCCAGGATCGACCCGGTCTGGGCCTCGCGGCGGCAAATCTTCTTTTCCTTGACCGGTTTCGGCGCCGAGTCGCTCGTCGTGGTCTCCTGAGCCATCGCGGGAATCGCGACAGTGATCGCGACGACGCACGCCATCATCTTGAAACGCATCAGTAACTCCAAAGATTCGGGATGGCCGACCTGTATCGGTTTCGGCGTCCGCATCAAAGTGAAAAAGTCAGGAACGCTGACGCGGATTGGAAAGTGCGGAAAGCACGCCGCGCAACGTGCGAACTTCTTGGCTCGACCAGCCGGGCTTCGTCAGCAAGGTCCGCAACGTGCGCTTGGTCGCCGGCACGCGGTCGGGCGGAAAGTAAAAACCCGCCGCATCGAGCATCTGGTCGAGCTGGCCGATCATGCCGTCGAGTTCCTCCTGCGGCGCCCGGTCCGGCAGATCCGTATCGGTCGGCTGCGCGAGCGCGACCCCCTTCGACCATTCATAGGCGACGAGGATCACCGCCTGGGCGAGGTTGAGGCTGCCGAACTCCGGGTTGATCGGCACGGTGACGATCGATCGGGCGATCGCGACGTCGTCTGTTTCGAGCCCCGAGCGCTCGGGGCCGAACAGGATCGCCGAGCGCCCGGCCTGCTCGTGAATTTCGCGCGAGGCCGCTTCGGGCGTCAGTACCGGCTTGGTGATGCCGCGTTTGCGGACGGTGGTCGCATAGACATGGGGACAATCGGCGACCGCATCTGCGACGCTGTCGAACACCCGGGCGCGTTCGAGCACGACATCGGCGCCCGATGCCGCGGGCCCCGCCTGCGGATTGGGCCAGCCGTCGCGCGGCGCCACCAGCCGCATCTCGGTCAGCCCGAAATTGAGCATGGCGCGCGCCGCCTTGCCGATATTCTCCCCAAGCTGCGGGCGGACGAGGACGATGACGGGTTGACGAAGGTCGGTATCAGTCACGGGAGAGGCGCGCGCTCCAGGCATAGCCACGATAGAGCGCGCGGTGTTGCGCCTTCAGCCCGACCTTGTCCACCACCTCGAACAGGTCGGCGCGCGGGCTGACGTCGAACTTGGCGAGCCAGGCGAACAGCATCGCGCGGAACCAGCGCGGCAGCCGCTCCTGCTGGCCGAAATCGACGATATCGAGCCGGCCGCCCGGCGCGAGCTTGGCCGCCGCCTCGCGGATCGCGCCTTGCCAGTCGGGGATCATCGACAAGGTATAGGATTGGAACACGCGGTCGAACTCGGCGCGGCCGAACATCGCCAACGCGTCGAACGCGGTGGCATCACCCTGCGCGACCTTGATGCGGTCGCTCAATCCCGCCTTGGCGACATTGGCGCGCGCCGTCTGGAGCATCGCTTCGGAAATATCGACACCGTAATACCAAGCATCGGGCCAGCGCCGCGCGGCGACGATCAAGTTGCGCCCGGTGCCGCAGCCCGCTTCGAGCACGTGCCCGCCGGCCGGCGGCGAGAGCCCCTCGATCAAGGCGTCGCGCCCCAGCAGATAATATTTGCGGGTCAGATCGTAGAAATGGCGCTGGCTGCGATAGATCGCATCCATGTGCGCCGCGTGCGGCGCGTTCAGGCGGCGTCCCCCAGAACGTAGAGATGGACGCCGCCATAGATCGAGGAACGGTCGCGGCGCGTGTAATCGAGCGATTGCTCGGCGCGATAGGTCCAGCGGCGGAGTATCGCGTCGGACACGCGCCCCGGCAGGATCGTCGGCTCGCCCGCGGTGCGGAACAGCACCCGCGATCCCGGCCGCGCGGTCCGCGTGATCTCGGTCCAGAGATCGGTCAATTGCTCGTCGGTCATCCAGTCCTGCGCATCGAGCAGGATGTAGCGGTCGAGCGACGCGTCGGGCTGACGCCGGAGGAACTCGGCATAATTCGAATGGAGGATCTCCATCCGGTCGAGCCGGTCGACCACGTCGGCGTAATTATCGGCCTGGAGATAGGGCGGCAACGGCGCTTCCGGACCTTCGCCATAGCCGCGCCCGAATGCCTGCCAGGCGAAATAATTGTCCTTGAGATCGAAATCGCAAGCGAGCTTTTCGAGCCGCTCGCGCAGCACGGTCGCCATCTTGGCGTCGCCGGCCAGCGCCTCATATTGCGCCGGCGGGATGCCGAGCCCGAACAGCGACGCCGGCTGGTCGGTCAGCCAGCGCACGAACGCCTTGTCGAAGAAGGGCGCATATTCGCGATCGAAAATCTCGCGCTGTTCCTCGATCGTCCTGGCCTTGAGCAATGCCTTTGGATCGACCCCATGAAGCCGTGCCAGCACATGCGCCGCGCCGATGAAGCCGCCGAGCAATCCGCGCTTGTAGAGTCCCTTGGCGAACCCGCCGATCCGCCGGCGGCCGATCAGGTCGCGGCTTTCCCAATAATGCCGCGTCGGCTCGTCGAGATGCGGGCGGATATAGGTCTTGTACGCCGCGATGTTCGCCTTGGTGTTCGCCTCGGCGAAGAAGCGGTGGAAGGCGTCGTAATCGGGCAGATGCCGCGCCGCGGCGAGCTTCAGCTTGTTGAGCGCGATATGCGCGGTGTTGAGGTCGACAGCGGTGATCCGGCGCGGATTGGCGGTCAGATAACTCAGCGCGTTGCACCCGCCCGAGGCGATCGTCACGACGTGGTTGTCGGGCTCGATCGCCAGCGCTTCCATGTCGACCGCCGGATCTTCCCAGATCTGGGCATAGACCAGGCCGCGGAACGCGAAAGTGAAGGCGCGTTCGAGAATGCCTTGCTTGGTCAGGTGGTCGTGGCGGTGGACCGCGTCCTGGACGGCGCGATTCTTTTGCGAGGCGAGGGCTGTGGCCATGCGAATTGTCCCAGGGATGCGCGGCTGTACCGCGCCGCTATTCCGCGCGCTAGGCCAATCCGGTGACGTTTCGATGACCATCGCCCGACGCGCGACGAGGCGAGCCGGGCGAGCGTCGCCGCCCGGTGGCGACCGGCTCGGGGCGGCGCTTCTCGAGCCCGCGACCCGGCCGCGAGATAAAAGCCAAAGTCGGGGTGGCGTAACGCGCGCGAGGCCGGTAAGGGCGTCCGCACACGACAGCTCAAAGGACCTGCGCCCAGTTCATGCGCATCGCCATCGCGTCCGATCACGCCGCCCTCGCGCTCAAGGCGATTCTGGCGGAATGGTTGCGTGCGGCGGGGCATGAGGTCGACGATCTCGGTCCCCACGACGCGACGAGCGTCGACTATCCCGATTCCGGCTACAAGCTGGCCGAGGCGGTGGCCTCGGGCGCGGCCGAGCGCGGCGTCGCGCTGTGCGGATCGGGCATCGGCATCTCGATCGCGGTCAACCGCCATCCCCGGGTCCGCTGCGCGCTGGTTTCCGAACCACTGTCCGCGGCACTGGCGCGCGAGCATAACGACGCCAACGTCCTCGCGATGGGCGCGCGGCTGACCGGCGAGGCGATGGCCATCGCCTGTCTCGACGCTTTCCTTTCCTCCCCCTTTGCCGGGGGCCGCCACCAGCACCGGGTCGACAAGCTCGGGCTCCCAATGAAAGCCTGACCGATGAGCAGCAATCCCACCGCCATCAGTGACGTTCAGCCCGACGGCTATTTCACGCGCGGCCTGGCCGAGGCCGATCCGGCGGTGTTCGCCGGCGTGCGCCACGAACTCGCCCGCGAACAGAATCAGATCGAGTTGATCGCGTCGGAGAATATCGTTTCCAAGGCGGTGCTCGAGGCGCAGGGATCGGTGTTCACCAACAAATATGCCGAGGGCTATCCGGGCAAGCGTTATTACCAGGGCTGCCACCCGTCGGACGAGGTCGAGCAGCTGGCGATCGACCGCGCAAAGCAGCTCTTCGGCTGCGAGTTCGCCAACGTCCAGCCGCATTCGGGCGCGCAGGCCAATGGCGCGGTGATGCTCGCGCTGACCAAGCCGGGCGACACGATCATGGGCCTGAGCCTCGATTCGGGCGGGCACCTGACGCACGGCGCACGGGCGGCGATGTCGGGCAAGTGGTTCAACGCGGTGCAATATGGCGTCACTCCCGACACGCATTTGATCGATTACGACCAGGTCGAGCGCCTCGCGAAGGAGCATCAGCCCAAGCTGATCATCACCGGCGGCTCGGCCTATCCGCGTCACATCGACTTCGCCCGCTTCCGCGCGATCGCCGATGAGGTCGGAGCGTTGTTCATGGTCGACATGGCGCATTTCGCCGGCCTGGTCGCGGGCGGCGTCCACCCGACGCCGTTCGGCCACGCCCATGTCGTCACCACCACGACGCACAAGACGTTGCGCGGCCCGCGCGGCGGCGCGGTCTTCACCAATGACGAGGCGATCGCCAAGAAGATCAATTCGGCGGTGTTCCCGGGGCTTCAGGGCGGCCCGCTGATGCACGTCATCGCCGCCAAGGCGGTCGCGTTCGGCGAGGCGCTGCGGCCTGATTTCAAGCTCTATGCGGCTGCCGTGATCGAAAATGCCAAGGTGCTGGCCGCGACGCTCAAGGAGCGCGGCTGCGCCGTGGTCTCGGGCGGCACCGATACCCACCTCGCCTTGATCGATCTGAGCCCGCTCGGCGTCACCGGCAAGGACGCCGACGAAGCGCTCGAGCGTGCCGCCATCACCTGCACCAAGAACGGCATTCCCAACGACCCGCTGCCTCCGGTCAAGACCAGCGGCATCCGCGTCGGCTCGCCCGCCGGCACCACGCGCGGATTCGGCCCTGCCGAGTTCCGCGAGATCGGGCATATGGTCGCCGACGTGCTCGACGGACTCGCCAAGAATGGCGAGCAGGGCGATGCTCAAGTCGAAATGGCTGTGCGTGAGCGTGTTAATACGCTATGTCACCGTTTCCCGATTTATCCGGAGGCGTAAGTCATGAGTGAGGACAATCTGAAGCGGATGTGCGCGCATTGCGACGCGGCGCTGCCCGAGGGCGCGAAATTCTGCCCGGCATGCGGCGTGGCGACCGGCGACGGCTCGACCACCTATGAGGAAGCCAAGGCGTTCGTCATGAACAGCGCGGCCGAGGCGGAGAAGACCGCCCGCGACCTGATGAAGAACGAGGACGCGCAGAAGATCGCCGGCGCTGCCGCGGTCGGCGCGGTCGCGGCGATCGTGCTGCCGATCTCGATGGTGACCGGTGCGGTCATCGGCGCCGGGATCATGGCCTACAACCGGTTCGCCAAATAAACGATGCGTTGCCCCTTCTGCGGACATGAGGACAGCCAGGTAAAGGACTCGCGTCCGACCGAGGATGGCGCCGCGATCCGCAGGCGGCGGCAATGCGAAGGCTGCGCGGCGCGCTTCACGACGTTCGAGCGCATCCAGCTGCGCGAATTGGTGGTGCTCAAGAGCGACGATCGCCGCGAGCCGTTCGATCGCGAGAAGCTGATGCGCTCGATTTCGGTGGCGACGCGCAAGCGGCCGATCGACCCGGTGCGCGTCGAGAAACTGGTGTCGGGCATCCAGCGCCAGCTGGAAACCGCCGGCGATCCCGAAATCCGCGCGCAGCAGATCGGTCAGATGGTGATGGAGGGGCTGAAGGGCCTCGACTCCGTCGCCTACATCCGCTTCGCGAGCGTCTACAAGGATTTCACCGAGGCGAAGGATTTCGAGGAATTCGCCGGGTCGGTCAGCGAGATCGGGGGGAAGCCCTAAAGCTGCCCTCCCGCGCTCGGCTCGAGTCTGCTCCGCTCGACCCCGCTGCGCCGTCACCCCGGCCTTGTGCCGGGGTCTGCCGCGCCACAAGCCTCATGACTTGCGGCTCGGCGGATGCCGGCATGACAGTGGGAGAAGACGGCCTCCTCGTCATCCCCGCGAATGCGGGGACCGATCTCCAGAACGGGCTACGAGTACGGACGGCTGGAATGGCGCGCGGCGCGGCCCGCAGGCAAATTAGCCGGCTGTCGATGTTGCTACTGTAGGAGATGGGTCCCCGCTTTCGCGGGGATGACGGCTATTAGGCAGGGCCAGCCTTACGCCGCCTTGCGCAATTCCAGTTCCAGCCGGCCCCAGATCTCGACCAGCGCGTCGGTCAGGTCGCGCATCATCGCCTCGTCATGTGTCGGCCCCGGCGTGAAGCGCAGCCGCTCGGTGCCGCGCGGCACGGTGGGGTAATTGATCGGCTGAACATAGACGCCGTATTCGGACAGCAGGATGTCGCTGATCCTTTTCGCCTTGACCGGATCGCCGACCATCAGCGGCACGATATGCGTGTCGCCCGGCAACACCGGCAGCCCGGCGTCGGTCATCATCGCCTTGAGCCGGCGCGCCGCCGCCTGCTGGCCGTCGCGCTCGACGGTCGAGGCCTTGAGATGCCGCACGCTCGCCAGCACGCCCGCGACCAGCACCGGCGACAGCGAGGTCGTGAAGATGAACCCCGGCGCGTAGCTGCGGATCACGTCGATGATCGTCTGGTCGGCGGCGACATAGCCGCCCATCACCCCGAACGCCTTGCCCAGCGTGCCCTCGATGATCGTGATACGATCGGCGACCCCGTCGCGTTCCGAAATGCCGCCGCCGCGCGGGCCGTACATGCCGACGGCATGGACCTCGTCGAGATAGGTCAGCGCATTGTACTTGTCGGCCAGGTCGCAGATCGCGCCGATCGGGGCGATGTCGCCCTCCATCGAATAGACGCTCTCGAACGCGATCAATTTGGGCACCGACGGATCCTCGGCCGCGAGCAATTGCTCGAGATGCGCGAGGTCGTTGTGGCGGAACACGCGCTTCTCGCAGCCCGAATTGCGGATGCCCGCGATCATCGAAGCATGATTCAATTCGTCCGAGAAAATGATGCAGCCGGGCAGGATCTTGCCGAGCGTCGCCAGGGTCGCCTCGTTCGAGACATAGCCGCTGGTGAACAGCAAAGCGCCTTCCTTGCCGTGGAGATCGGCCAGCTCGCCCTCGAGGTCGATATGGTAATGCGTGTTGCCGGCGATGTTGCGCGTGCCGCCCGAGCCCGCGCCGACATCGTGCAGCGCTTCCTCCATCGCCGCGATCACCTTGGGATGCTGGCCCATCGCGAGATAGTCGTTCGAACACCATACGGTGATCGGCATCGGGCCGTTGTGCCCGGCGAAGCACCGCGCATTCGGGAACATCCCCTTGTTGCGCAATATGTCGATGAAGACGCGATACCGTCCCTCGGCATGCAGCCGGTCGATCGCCTGGGTGAACACCCGCGAATAGTCGACGGGCCGCGCGGTGGAATCGCTCATGAAGCATGCCCTTAGCCGCGCTTCGGCGGATTTTCCATTGGTAACGCGTGCAAAAACTGCATGCGCGAAATTGCCTTGAGTCAACGCCGCTGTCGCATTGGCATGCTATAGAAGAGCATCGCCGTCGGATCGAGGTCGAGCATCGCGGCGACCGAGAGCAAAGGGAAAGCTCCCGCTTGGCGCATGCCGGAGCAGTGCGATGTCCAACAAGAACAAGCCCTTGGTTCACGATTCCGATTATCTGACGCGCCGCGAGGCGCAGGAACGACTCGCCGCGGAACGATCGGGCGATCTTTCCGCGCGGCGAGTCCACGAGGTACTCGCCGAGCGCTATGCCGAAAGATTGCGAGCGACCCCGCCGCCAGTCGCCTGAACGCGCCTAAAGCGACTCGGCGTGATCGATGCCGTAGCGCAGCAGTGCCGGCGCGAGATGGCGTTCGGCGCCGCCGAACTGGGTGAACCCCGCGCGGGGCCGGGGCGTTTCGGGCCTGGCCTGCCCCTCGGTCAGAGGCGCGACGCGGCGCGCGATGCCCGGGGCGCCGTCGACGAAGCGGACCGGGTGCGGCGTCACCTGGGCAAGCTCTTCGGTCACCAAGGGAAAATGCGTGCAGGCATTGACGACGACGTCGATACGATCGCCGCCGGGCCTGTCGAACAGGCCGGCAAGCGCGGCGCGATACTCGTCGATCGGCCGAGGTTCGCCCTGGAGTTTGGCCTCGGCAAGCTCGACCAGCGCCGCCGAGCCGTGGCGCAACACGCGGCAATCGCCGGCGAAACGCGCGGCGAGCGCGTCGACATAAGGCTGGCGTACCGTCGCCTCGGTCCCCAGCACGCCGATCACTCGCGTCTCGCTGAGTTCGGCGGCGGGCTTGATCGCCGGCACGGTGCCGACGATCGGCACGTCGAGCGCGGCGCGGACCGCGCCAAGGGCGATGGTCGAGGCGGTGTTACAGGCGATGACGATCAGCCGCGGGTCGAATCGCTCGGCGAGCCGGCCGAGCAAAGCGGGAACGCGCGCGGCGATCTCCGTCTCGGTCTTGGTACCGTAGGGAAACCCCGCCGAATCCGCGACATAGACGAGCGGCGCATGGGGCAGCAGCCTCCGCGTCTCAGCCAGCACCGACAGGCCGCCCACGCCAGAATCGAACAACAATAACGGGCGCTCGTCCATCTCGGTCGCCTTAAGAGGATGCATCCATTCTGATCAAGATGAGTGGCGCGCGGGGGACGCCTCGATTATGTATCCGGGCGATTGGGGAGCGTTCAGGTGGCGACGGAATATCTGTGGGCGGCACCGGCCGGTGCGGTGCTGCTGGGGTACCTGCTGGGGTCGATCCCGTTCGGCGTCATCCTGACGCGGGCGTTCGGCGCGGGCGACCTGCGGCAGATCGGATCGGGCAATATCGGCGCGACCAACGTGCTGAGAACCGGGCGCAAAGGGCTGGCCGCCGCCACCCTGCTGCTCGACCTCGCCAAGGGCGCCGCCGCGGTCCTGGTCGCCGGCTGGCTGTTCCACGGTCACCAGATCCCGGCCGCCGCCGCCGCGTTCATCGGCCATTGCTATCCGGTCTGGCTGAAGTTCAATGGCGGCAAGGGCGTGGCGACGATGATGGGCATCGTGCTCGCGCTGCATGGGCCGATCGGGCTGATCTACGCATTAGTGTGGCTGGGTTTGCTGGCGACGCTGCGGATCTCGTCGGTCGCCGGCATGGCCGCGGCCATATCCGCGCCGATCGCCGCCGCGGTGCTGAGCGATTTCGATTCGGTGTTCCTGCTGGTCGCGCTGGCGCTGATCGTGTTGTGGAAGCATCGCGAGAATATCGAACGGCTGATCCAGGGGAACGAGCCGCGGATCGGCGCCAAGAAGGATGGCTGATCCACGGGTCGCACGCCTCCGGCTGATCCGCACGCCGTCGATCGGGCCGGTCACCTATCGCCAGTTGCTCGCCCGGTTCGGCAGCGCCGAGCGCGCGATCGAGGCGCTGCCCGAACTCGCCGCACGCGGTGGCGGCAAGGCGCCGCGGATCGCCGACACAGGCACGGTCGAGCGCGAGATCGCCACGGTCGAAAAGCTCGGCGCGCGCTATCTGTTCGTCGACGATCCCGACTATCCGCCGCTCCTCGCCGAACTCGACAATCCTCCCGCCGCGATGACGGTGAAGGGCGATACCGCGCTGTTCGCGCGCACCGGCGTGGCGATGGTCGGCGCGCGCAATGCCTCCGCCGCGGCGTGCCGCTTCGCGCGCGGGCTGGCGGTCGAACTGGGGCGAGAGGGCGTGGTGATCGTCTCCGGCCTGGCGCGCGGGCTCGATACCGCGGCGCATCACGGATCGCTGGCGACCGGCACGATCGGTGTGATCGCGAGCGGCATCGACATCGCTTTCCCGCCCGAGAATCGCGATCTGCAGCGCCAGGTGGCGGAACAGGGCCTGCTGATCGCCGAACAACCGCCGGGCAGCGAGCCGCTCGCGCGCAATTTCCCGCATCGCAATCGCGTCATCGCCGGACTGGCCACCGGCACCGTCGTGGTCGAGGCCGCCCCGCGATCGGGATCGCTGATCACCGCGCGACTCGCCGCCGAAGCCGGACGTGACGTCATGGCGGTACCCGGCAGCCCGCTCGAACCGCGCGCGCAGGGCTGCAACCAGCTGATCCGCGACGGCGCGACCCTGGTCCAGTCGGCGACGGACATCCTCGAGACGATCCGCCCGATCGACGCGCGGATGGTACGATCGCCGGTCAGTCCCTTCGACGGCACCGCGGCGGCCGAACCCGACGACGGCGATCGCCGCAAGCTTCACGGCCTGCTCGGCCCGGTGCCGGTCGCGATCGACGAACTGATCCGCCAGTCCGGCCTGGCGCCCGCGACGGTCGCCCTGATCCTGCTCGAACTCGAACTGGCCGGGCGGATCGAACGGCACGCCGGCGGGCGGGTCAGCGCGACCTGATCCGAATCGACTTCGACAGCGCTTGCCCGGCCCTGTTTCCCGGGGCAGGCTGGCGATAGGGGGACAGATGGATCGCAGGCCTTCGTTCAATGAACTGATCGGCACGACCTTCTCGCTGATGTCGGGCGACCTGGCGGTGATCCTCTGCGTCATCGCCGCGCTCACGATCGGGGCGACCTACACAGATATCGCGGCGCCGATGGCGGGCCTCGCGATAGGCATCGCCGCGTTGGTCGCCGAATATTATCTCCTCCGTCGGCTGATCGATCGATACGAGCTTCGCTCCGCGGATCGGTTTGCAGGGTTCGGCTCGTTCTTCATATTGGGCCTCATCACCGGTCTCGGAATCGCGCTCGGTTTCGTGTTGTTGATCGTCCCGGGCATCTATCTCAGCGCGCGCTGGTCGATGGCCGGCCCCGCGCTGTTGGCCGAGAACGAAGGCTCGGGGGAAGCGATGCGGCGGAGCGCCGATGCGACGCGGGATCACATCCTGCCGATCGCGTTGGTCTGGGCGCTGATCGCGCTGCCCCTCGTGGCTGGCGCCCTTTTGATCAACGGGCTCGGCACGATGGTCGCCAATGCGGAGGGGAACGGCGGGACGATCGTCGCGCTCGACGCCGTCTTCAATGCGTTGATCTACGTGTCGCAAGTGACGAGCTGGTATTTCGGCGTCGCAATCTATCAATTGCTCGCCGCGCCCGCCGAGACGCAACTCGGCCCGGTGTTCGCATGACGCCGCGCGCGGCAAGCTGGCTGTTCCGTGGCGCGGCGATCTACGGCCTGATCGTCCTGCTGCCGCTCTATTTGCTCGAGCATCAGGTCGCCGCGCCGGCCGCGTCGCTGCCGCATCCCGAATATTATTACGGCTTCGTCGGCGCCGCAGCGGCGTGGCAGCTGGTCTATTGGACGATCGGCGGCGAGCCGCTGCGCTATCGCGCGTTCATGCCGCTGGGCGTCATTGCCAAGCTCGGTTTCTGGCTTCCGACCTTCCTGTTGTGGTTGAACGGACGCACGCCGACCTCCACCTTTGTGTTCGTGAACGTCGATCTCGTCCTGGGCATCGCCTTCTTTTTCGCCTGGCGGAGCCTCAAGCCCCCCGCTTGACGGGGCCGATTCCGACTCTCCATCCTCGCGCGTACACGTAAGGACCGCTTTTCACCGCCATGCAGCTTGTCATCGTCGAATCGCCGGCCAAGGCGAAAACCATCGAGA
>NZ_JBQCCN010000146.1:0-4528 GCF_051962185.1 Sphingomonas sp. | reverse complement strand
GGTGCCGCGGTTCTGGCGGATGTACTTGCCGTTGTGGCTGATGAGCCGGTGGCGCTTGCCGGCGACGCCGTGCTTCAGCTTACCGGTGGCGGTGAGCTTGAAGCGCTTCTTGACGCCGCTCTTCGTCTTGAGCTTGGGCATTTTGGTCCTTTCGGTTTGAGCGAGACTGGAACAGCCGCGGCAGCCCTTGATGGCCGGGCCGTTCTTTCCACGCATCGCTCGGGAAGCTGGCGCGCATAGCGGCGAGTCTCGGGAAATGCAACTGCGACGTGGCGGCGTCGCGCGTCAGGACCGTCGGGCGCGCAGCTTTTCGACCACCAGGATCGCGATCACGCCGAGGCAATAGGCGATCAGGTCGCCGGTGTCGAAGCTCGATCCGAGCATGGTTTCGCCGACACCGTGCGGCCGCAGCCCCAGCATCGCAGCCAGCCCGATCCATTGTGCCGCTTCCACCGCGAAGGCGAAGGCGAGTGCGATGGCGGCACTCGCCCTGACGCCGGCCGGCGTCACCGCACGCAGGGCGAGATAGACCAATATGACTGCAAGCACGTCACCGCCATGCGGACGGACCATCGCGTCATGGACCCAGAGCGCGATCGCGGCCTCAATCAGGAACACCGCCAGCGCGGCGAGCGCATAGCCCGGCCGGCGGATCAATGGCCGCGGCACGCCAGCGCTTCGAGCACCTCTTCGACCCGCGCGGGATCGCCCGCGGCGACGACTTCGCCCGAGCTGGCCGCGGTCAGCGGATCGCCCGACCAGTCGCACATCCGCCCGCCCGCGCCCTCGACCACCGGCACCAGCGCGGCGAAGTCGTGGAGCTTGAGGCCCGCCTCGACCACGATGTCGAGCCAGCCTGACGCCAGCGTGGCGTAATTGTAGCAATCGCCGCCCAGCACGACCGAGCGTACCGCGCCGTCGAGATGCTCGAAGGCATGGAGCTGCGAATCGTCGAACAAGGCCGGCGACGTCGTGGCGAGCAGCGCGTGGCTCAGCTCGCGACAGGGGCGCGTTTGGGCGGGCTTGCCGTTGAACAGGGTCGGCCGCCCGATCGCGCCGACCCAGCGTTCCTTGAGGATCGGCTGGTCGATGATGCCGATTGCGGGCCAGCCGTCGATCACCAGCGAGATCAAGGTGCCGAACAACGGCCGCCCGGCGATGAAGGCGCGGGTCCCGTCGATCGGGTCGAGCACCCATTGCCGCCCGGTCGAGCCCTCGGTGGTGCCGAATTCCTCTCCCGCGATGCCGTCGCGCGGCGCCTCGGCGGCGAGCAAGGCGCGCATCGCCTGTTCGGCGGCCCTGTCGGCGATCGTGACGGGGGACGCATCGTCCTTCATCTCGACATCGAAGCGCGCGCGGAAATGCGGACGGATCGCGGCGCCGGCGGCGTCGGCCAGGGCATTGGCAAGGGCGATGTCGGTATCGGTGATGCGCATGGCTTGGCGATAGGGGGTGAGGGAGAGGGCGGCAATGCCCCAGCCGATCCTCTCCCTTGACGGGAGAGGATAGCGAAGCTTGCGAACTTGTTCGCTAGCGTAGCTTGGAGAGGGTGGACGGCGATGGTGTCTCCTGTGGCCCCACCCTCTCCAACTACGACTAGGGCCGGCTGACGCCGACCCAAGTCTCCGTATCCTCCCCCGTCGAGGGGGAGGAAGGTTTGGGCAGCTATCTCCGCTCTGGCATCCCAACCCGACCGGGTCTAGGAAGCGCACGCCTTGCCGCGCCCCACGTCCTTCGGAGAGTCGTCCATGCGCCTGCCGCTTCGCCTGATCCCCCTCGCGCTCGCCACCATCGCGATGCCCGCCGCCGCCTCGCTGTCGACCGGCGCCAAGGCGCCCGACTTCAACACGCGCGGCGCGATCGCCGGCAAGGTGTTTCGCCTCCATCTCGCCGACCAGCTCAAGAAGGGCCCGGTGGTGCTGTATTTCTTCCCCGCCGCCTACACCTCGGGCTGCAACCAGGAAGCGCACGACTTCGCCGAGAATATCGACAAGTTCAAAGCCGCCGGCGCGACCGTGATCGGCATGTCGACCGACGACGTCCCGACCCTGGTCAAATTCTCGTCCGAGAAATGCGCCGGTAAGTTCCCGGTCGCCAGCGCCGGTCCGCGCATCGTCTCCGCCTATGACGTCAATCTCGGCCGTCAGTTCACCGATCCCAAGACCGGCAAGGCGCGCGACATCACCAGTCGCACGAGTTACGTCATCGACCGCGACGGCAAGATCACCTTCGTCCATTCGAACATGTCGCCGGCGGATCACATCACGCTGACGCTGGAGGCGGTGAAGGCGCTCAAATAGAGCGATCGCCGACGCCGCCAAAATGGGCAGCGACGCCGGCATGACCGCCACCTGTCGGACAGGTTCGCAAACGCGATCTTAGCCAATCGCCGCTAGCTCTCCTTGCCGTCGATGGACAGGCGATTGGCAAGGGAGCGGACGGTGGCGAGCGCCGTACACAATTCGAACGGAGCATCCGACCGGCTGTATGCCGCGATCGGCGAGTTCCTCGCGCGGCATCGCCTGAGTGTCGACCCGGCACATTACGCCTTCGCGCACAAGGTGTTGAGCGACGAACGCGGCCCGCTCGCGGCGACGGTCGCGCGGCTGACCGACGGCGGCGTCCGGCTGAGCTCGCGCGATATCGAGGAGCTGGGCGGGCATGCCGTGGCCGGTACACCCGCGGGCGCGCCGCCCGAACCGTCCTCTCCACCGCAATTGACCGTCGTCGCCGACAACAAGGTTCAGTCGCTGGTCGCGCGCGCCCAGATGCAGGTCGAAGGCTTCAGCGACACCGTTCGCGCGTTCCATGCCGACACGCGCGGGTTCGGCCGGGATCTGCGCGCGTCGCGCGACGCGATCCGCGCCACCGGCGACAGCAGCGCGATCGACGAGGTCGTGCGCATGGCGAGTTCGATGCTCGACCGCGTGCTGTCCGCGGAAGCCAAGCTGAGCGAAGTCACCCAGGAAGCCGACAAGCTCCGCCACGAGCTCGAGGAAGCGCGCGACGATGCCCGCCGCGACCCGCTGACCGGGCTGCCCAATCGCCGCGCGTTCGAGGACGCCTTCACCACCGCACTGACTGAGCGCGCCAATGTCAGCGTCGCGATCTGCGACGTCGACAAGTTCAAGTCGGTCAACGACCGCTTCGGTCACGTCGTCGGCGACCGCGTGCTCAAGGCGATCGCCGAGGCGCTGCGCTCGGGCTGCGACGAGCATCTCGTCGCGCGCTATGGCGGCGAGGAATTCGTCGTGATGTTCACCGGGCTGGCGCCGGCCGACGCGTTGTCGACGCTCGAGGGCGCGCGCGCCGCGGTCGCGGCGAAGCGCTATCGCCTGCGCGAAACCGATGCGCCGCTCGGCGCCGTCACCTTCTCGGCCGGCCTCACCGCGGTCGAGCCGGGGGACACGATCGGCTCGGCGCTGGGTCGCGCCGACCGGCTATTGTACGCGGCCAAGGAAGATGGACGGAATTGCATCCACATCGATCAGTAGTTTTTGCCGATAAACGGTGAAAATTGCGCTGATACTTTAGCAGAAACCACCAATTGTGGCTTTGCTAAAATTTCAATTGCAGTGATTTCAATCGCTTACAAAACTGGCACGCTCCCTGCAATCGTATCGGCATCGGTCATCGGATGGTCCGCTGACCGGCACGATCAAGGGAGTTAAGGTCATGTCGCTTCGTTTCGCTTCGGCTCAGCAGGTTGCCTTCTCGGTGTTCAGCGCGCTCGTCTGCACCATGGTCCTGGTCAACGCCGCCACCTCGTTCGTCCCGGTCGCCTGACCGGGACGCCGCCCCTCCGCGGCGAGCGGACGGAGCGGCCGGATCACGCACTCGCCAACCGGCGGCCGCCATCGGGGCGGCCGCGCCGGGGCCGGGGACGGCCCTTCTTTTTTGGGAAGCGCCGCCGCTTCCCGTCAGCGCCCGAGCAGGAACGTCAGCGGGACATCGACCCGCGCCTGCCACGCGCGTTCGCTAGGCTCGGCGCCGGGAAACGCCCGGCTGACCCAATGGCCACCGCGCGCGCCCGCCGCCGCGTCGAGCTTGTGCTGGAACGGCTCGATCGTGCCGTCATTGGTGCCCGTGCCGTAATCGAAATAGAGCCGCGCAGTCCTGGGCGGCAGATGCGCCTCGTACCAGCGCTCGGCGAAGCCGTCGCCGATCGGCCAGGAGGTCGACAGGCACGCCGCGGCGCCGAACACCCTGGGATAGCGGGTGTGGGCATAAGCCGAGATCAGCCCGCCCATGCTCGACCCCATCAGCATCGTGTCTGTCTGCCCGCTCCATGTCCTGTACTGTCGGTCGCTCATCGGTTTGAGCTCGGTCGCCAGAAACCGGACATAGGCATCGCCCGCGATCTTCGCGCGCTCGACCGGCAGCTTGCGGAACAGGTCGTCGGCCCTGGGGTCGCCCTTCGCGCCCACCGCCGGGACGGCCGCCTGGGGCATGTATTCGCCGAGCCGGTTGTCGTTGTTCCACACCGCGACCAGGATTGCCGGCCGCACCTTGTGCGCCGCGATCAGCC
>NZ_JBQCCN010000145.1:0-10929 GCF_051962185.1 Sphingomonas sp. | reverse complement strand
TTCATGCACGGGCTGAAGCTCGCCGGCATCGAGCTGGACCGGAAGGTCCTGGCCGATATCGCGATGAACGAGAGCGAAGCCTTTACCGCCATCATCGCGCAGGCGAAGGCGGCTCTGCCCCAGGCCGCCTGAGCGACCTGTAGCGAGCGAAAGTTTCGGGGCGTCGGTGGCAACACCGGCGCCCTTTTCGTTTCCGGAAAGCCGATCATGCAATTGTTACCGATGACCGATGCGCATTTCGCCTGGCTGCTGGGCGGTCCCGCACCCGCGGATGCGCCGCGCGTGGCCGACGGCGGCCTGGCGCCCGGCGAGATCGTCGACCTGCTGCGCGGCGTCGCGGCGGAGGTCGGCGGCGAGGCGGCGTGGATGATGGTCGTCGAGGGCGAAGCCGTCGGCATGATCAGCGTCAAGCAACGCGACGCGGAGGGGCGTTGGGACATCGGCTATGGCGTCGCGCCGACGCGCGAGGGCCGCGGCCATGCCAGCGCGGCGGTCGCCGAACTGGCGCGGATCGCGCGCGCCCGCGGCGCGAGCGGCTTGACCGCAGAGACCTTGCCCGACAGTGGAGCCTCTCCACGCGTGCTTCGGCGCAACGGGTTCGTCTGCATCGGGCAGTATGATCATCCGGAGGACGGGATGGTGGATCAATGGGTGTTGGAGTGGGCGACGTGAGCGATATCGATCAGATGCAGGCCGACCTGCTGGCCCAGATCGCCGCGGCCGGGACACCCGACGCTATCGAGGCGGTGCGCGTCTCGGCGCTGGGCAAATCGGGCAGCGTCACCGGTCTGCTCAAGACTTTGGGCGGCATGTCGCCCGAGGAGCGCCAGACGACGGGCCCGCGCATCCACGCGCTGCGCGAGGCGGTGACCGAGGCGCTGACCGGGCGCAAGGCCGGGCTCGAGCGCGCGGCGCTCGACGCGCGGCTGGCCGACGAGACGCTCGACATGACCTTGCCGGCGGACGTTCCCGCCGCCGGTACGGTGCATCCGGTCAGCCAGGTGATGGATGAGCTGGCGGAGATTTTCGCCGATCTCGGCTTCGCGGTCGCGACCGGCCCCGAGATCGAGGACGACTGGCACAATTTCACCGCGCTCAACATCCCCGAATCGCACCCGGCGCGGGCGATGCACGACACGTTCTATTTCCCCGACCAGCCGGACGGGGAGCGCAAGATGCTGCTCCGCACGCATACCAGCCCGGTGCAGATCCGCACGATGGTCGACCAGAAGCCGCCGATCCGCATCATCGCGCCGGGGCGCACCTATCGCTCGGATTCGGACGCGACCCACACGCCGATGTTCCACCAGGTCGAAGGGCTGGTGATCGACAAGGGAATCACGCTCGGCCACCTCAAATGGACGCTCGAGACGTTCCTGAAGGCGTTCTTCGAGCGCGACGACATCGTGCTGCGGCTGCGCCCGAGCTATTTCCCCTTCACCGAGCCCTCGGCGGAGGTCGATGTCGGCTACTCCGTCGTCAACGGCAAGCGCGTGATCGGCGGATCGGGCGGCGGCAATGGCGGCGGCTGGATGGAAGTGCTGGGCAGCGGCATGGTCCACCCCAAGGTGATCGCCGCCTGCGGGCTCGACCCCGACCAATGGCAGGGATTCGCGTTCGGCTGCGGCATCGATCGCCTGGCGATGCTCAAATACGGCATGGACGACCTCCGCGCCTTTTTCGACGGCGATATCCGCTGGTTGAAGCATTACGGGTTCGCGGCTTTGGATGTGCCGACGCTCAGCGGAGGAGTGGGCGCATGACGCATACCCGTCGCCCCGGCGCAGGGGCACCCCGCAAAGTACTACTTTGCGGGGACCCCGCAGGCCGGGGCCGCTGCGTGGCAGCGCGAATCGCTCTCCAACCCAACCGCCCCGGCCTCCGCCGGGGCGACGGAAACTGACATGAAATTCACGCTGAACTGGCTCAAGGAGCATCTCGAGACTCAGGCCTCGCTCGACGCGATCGTCGAGGCGCTGACCCGGGTCGGGCTCGAGGTCGAGGGCGTCGACAATCCCGGCGAGAAACTGGCGGCGTTCAAGGTCGCGAAGGTGCTGACCGCCGAACGTCACCCGCAGGCCGACAAGCTTCAGGTGCTGACCGTCGATACCGGCGACGGCACGCCATTGCAGGTCGTGTGCGGCGCGCCCAATGCCCGCGCCGGCCTAGTCGGCGTGCTCGGCCTGCCCGGCGCGATCGTCCCTGCCAATGGCATGGAGCTCAAGGTCTCGGCGATCCGTGGGGTCGAGTCGAACGGCATGATGTGCTCGACGCGCGAGCTCGAGCTGGGCGACGACCATGACGGGATCATCGAGCTGCCGGCCGATGCGCCGATCGGCACGACCTTCCCGGACTATGCCGGGCTCAACGACCCGGTCATCGACGTGTCGATCACCCCCAACCGCCAGGATTGCATGGGCGTGCGCGGTATCGCGCGCGACCTCGCCGCCGCCGGGCTGGGCACGCTGAAGCCGCTCGCCCAGGTCTATCGGGTCGAGGCGATCGCGCCGGTCCAGGGCGAGGGCCCCGGCCCCGACGTGCGCACCGACGATACCGCCGGCTGCCCCGCTTTCTACGGCCAGGAAGTGCACGGCGTGACCAACGGCGCTGCGCCCGAGTGGATGCGGCGTTTCCTGACCGCGATCGGGCAGAAGCCGATCTCGGTGCTGGTCGACATCACCAATTTCGTCTCGGTCGATCTCGGCCGGCCGCTGCACGTCTACGACAAGGCCAAGCTGTCGGGCGGCTTGGTCGCGCGGCGCGCCAAGGCGGGCGAGCAGGTGCTGGCGCTCAACGGCAAGACCTATACGCTCGACGAGACGATGACCGTGATCGCCGACGACGTGGCGGTGCACGATATCGGCGGGATCATGGGCGGCGAGCATTCGGGCGTGTCGGACACGACCGTCGACGTGGTCATCGAATGCGCCTATTTCGACCCAGACCATATCGCGCGCACCGGGCAGAAGCTCGGCCTGACCAGCGATGCCCGTCAGCGGTTCGAGCGCGGAGTCGATCCAGCGTTCCTCGACGACGGGCTGGCGATCGCGACCAAATTGGTGCTCGACCATTGCGGCGGCACCGCCAGCGGGATCACGCGCGCCGGTCAGCCGCCGGTCGCGCCGCGCACCGTCCAGTACGATCCGGCGCGCGCCGAGACGCTCGGCGGCCTCGCGGTCGCGCCCGAGCGGCAGCAGGACATTCTCGAACGGCTCGGCTTCGCGGTCGGAAGCGACTGGCAGGTCACGATCCCGACCTGGCGTCGCGACGTGGACGGCCCCGCCGACCTGGTCGAGGAAGTCATTCGCATCGAGGGGATCGACAACGTCCCCACCGTCCCGCTCGACCGTGCCCCCGGCGTGGCGCGCCCGACCGCGACGCCCGAGCAGAAGCTCGAGCGCAAGGTCCGCCGTGCGGCCGCCGCCCGCGGACTCGACGAGGCGGTGACCTGGAGCTTCCTGAGCCAGACCGAGGCCGATGCGTTCGGCGGCGGGGCGTGGAGCCTGGCCAATCCGATCAGCGAGGACCTCAAGGTCATGCGGCCGTCGCTGCTGCCCGGCCTGCTGTCGGCGGCGGCGCGCAACCTCAATCGCGGCGCGGGCAGCGTGCGGCTGTTCGAACTCGGCCGCCGCTATCTCGCCGATGCCGAGCGCCCGACGCTCGGCGTGGTGCTGGCGGGCGACCGCCGGCCGCGCGGCTGGCAGGCGGGCAAGGCGGCGGCGTTCGACGCGTTCGACGCCAAGGCCGAGGCTCTGGCCCTGCTCGCCGCGGCGGGCGCGCCGGTCGACAATCTCCAGGTGATGGGCGACGCCGGCGAGACCTGGCACCCCGGCCAGTCGGGGACGCTCCGGCTCGGGCCGAAGGCCGTGCTCGCGGCATTCGGCATGCTCCACCCGCTGACCGCCAAGGCATTCGACCTCGACGGCCCGGTCGCCGCGGTCGAGCTCTATCTCGACGCGATCCCGGGCAAACGGTCCACAGGCTTCATGCGCCCGGCCTACACGCCTCCCGCGCTCCAGGCGGTGAAGCGCGATTTCGCCTTCACCGTCCCGACCGGCCTGACCGCCGACGCGCTGACCCGTGCGGTGCGCGGGAGCGACAAGGCGGCGATCACCGCCGCGCGCGTGTTCGACCTGTTCGAACGCGACGGGGTCAGGTCGATGGCGATCGAGATCACGCTGCAGCCAAGCGACAAGAGCTTCACCGATGCCGATCTGAAGGCAGTGGCCGACAAGGTCGTCGCCGCGGCGGAGAAGCTCGGGGCGACGCTCAGGGGATAACACATGCCCTCACCCTTCCCACCGCCTACGGCGGCGGGCCCCTTCCCTCTCCCGCATGCGGGAGAGGGAGGGAGGCGCGAAGCGCCGGAAGGGTGAGGGCCTGTCGGAACTAGAAGAAGGAGAAGACCCATGCGCACGGCCCTGATCACCGGCGGAACCTCGGGTATCGGCGAGGCGGCGGTGCGCGTGTTCGCGAAGGCCGGCTGGCGCGTGGTCACGACCGGGCGGCGCAAGGAGCGGCTCGATGCTTTGGTCGCCGAGCTCGGCGCCGACAAGGTGCAGGCCGCGGCGTTCGACGTCCGCGACGAAGCCGCGCGCGATGCCGCTCTCGACGCCTTGCCCGCGGAGTTCCGCGCCTTCGACCTGCTGGTCAACAATGCCGGGCTCGCGCTCGGCACCGCGCCCGCGCAGAGCGCTTCGCTCGATCAATGGAAGACGATGATCGACACCAATGTCACCGCTCTGGTGTCGCTGACCCGTAAGCTGCTGCCCGAGTTGGTCGCGCGCAAGGGCGCGATCATCAACATCTCGTCGGTCGCGGGCAATTACCCCTATCCCGGCGGCAACGTCTATGGCGGGACCAAGGCGTTCGTGCGCCAGTTCAGCCTGGGACTGCGCTCGGACCTGGCCGGCACCGGGGTGCGCGTGACCTCGATCGAGCCGGGCATGGTCGAGACCGAATTCACCCTGGTCCGCACCAGCGGCAACCAGGACGCTTCGGACAAGCTCTATGGCGGTGCCGATCCGATGACCGGGGAGGATATCGCGGAGACCCTGCTGTGGGTCGCCGAGCTGCCGCCGCATCTCAACATCAACACGCTCGAGCTGATGCCGGTCAGCCAGTCCTTCGCCGGGTTCCAGGTCGCGCGAAGCTGAGTTCGGGCGCAGATTCCGGATTGCGCGGAATCGCCCGCGCACCGACACCGCGCGCATGAACGACTCCGATTCCACCGCCATGATGCGCGCCGCCCGGGCCGCGATCGACTATCGCCGCGCGACGGCCACCGCCGAGACGACGCCGGCCGCGACCTATGCCGACATCTTCGCCGCGTTCGACGCGCCGCTGCCCGAGCAGGGCGGTGATGCCGAGGCGATCATCGCAGAGCTGATCGAGCGGGCGACACCGGGCATCCGCGCCTCGACGGGGCCGCGTTTCTACGGCTGGGTGATCGGCGGCTCGCATCCGACCGGGGTCGCGGCCGACTGGTTGACCGCCGCCTGGGGCCAGAATGCCGCGACCGTGGTGGCCGCCCCCGCAGCCAGCGCGGTCGAGGCGGTGGCCGCCGCCTGGCTGCTCGATCTGCTGGGGCTACCGGCCGAGGCGTCGGTCGGCTTCGTCACCGGGGCGACGGTCGCCAATTTCGTCTGCCTCGCCGCCGCGCGCAGCGAGGTGCTGCGCCGCGCCAGCTGGGACGTCGAGGGCGACGGCATGTTCGGCGCGCCGCCGATCACTGTGCTGATCGGCGCGGATGCGCATGCGACGGTGTTTTCGGGGCTCAAATATCTCGGGCTCGGCGCCAAGCGAGTGACGACGATCGCCACCGACGATGCCGGGCGCATGCTGCCCGCCGCGTTCGAGGCGGCATTGAAAGCCGCGTCGGGGCCGGCCATCGCGATCGGCCAAGCCGGGCAAATCAACACCGGAGCCAGCGACCCGTTCGCCGAGATCGCCCCGATGGCGCGCGACGCCGGTGCGTGGCTGCATGTCGACGGCGCGTTCGGCCTGTGGGCGCAAGCCTGTCCGTCGCGTGCGCACCTGTCCAAGGGCATCGAACTGGCCGACAGCTGGGCGACCGACGGCCACAAATGGCTGCAGACACCCTATGATTCGGGATTCGCGATCGTCCGCGATGCCGAGGCGCATCGCCGCGCGATGGCGATCTCCGCCTCCTATCTGCCGCCCGCCGAGGGCAGTGAGCGCGATCCGTCTTCCTATGTCCCCGAATTATCGCGCCGCGCGCGCGGTTTCGCGACCTGGGCGATGATCCGCCAATTGGGGCGCGACGGCGTCGCCGAGATGGTCGAGCGCGGCTGCCGGATCGCGTCCCGAATTGCAGAGCGCGTCGCACGCGAGCCCGGCATCGCGGTGATCCTCGAGCCCGAGCTCAATCAGGCGATGTTCCGGTTCGGCGACGACGACGCCGCGACGCTCGCCACCATCCAGCGCGTCCAGGACGACGCCGTCGCGTGGATCGGCGGCGCCTTATGGCGCGGACAATGGGTGATGCGGCTGTCGGTCAGTTCGTCGGCGACGACCGAGCAGGACGCGGACCTGACCGCCGACGCGATCGTTTCCGCCTGGCGTGCGGTGCGCCATACGGGAGGAACAGGATGACGGACGGTCTGATCGCGATCGGCAATGGACAGCTATCGGCGGCGATCAATCCGCTCGTCGCCGAACTCACGCATTTGCGCGATGCCGAGGGGCGCGAGCTGATGACAGATGCGAACCCGGCCTATTGGACCGGGCATGCGCCGATCCTGTTCCCGATCGTCGGGCGGTTGAATGGCGATACGCTTCGGCTCGGCGGTCGCAAGTACGAGATGAAGCAGCACGGCTTCGCGCGGCGGCAGGGGTTCGAACTGGTTCGCCACACCGACGATGCCGCCACGTTCCGGCTGACCGCGAACGATCAAACGCGGGCGCATTATCCGTTCGATTTCGTGCTCGATATCGCCTTCGCGATCGACGCAGCGACGCTGTCGGTCGACGTTCGGCTGTCTAATCCTGGCGACGAACCGCTGCCGGCCAGCTTCGGTTTTCACCCCGCACTCGCCTGGCCGCTGCCTTACGGCCAACCCCGCGCCGAGCACCGTATCGTCTTCGCGACGGACGAGCCCGGCGCGATCGTCGAGCTCGACAATGGCCTGTTCGCGGCGAAACGTCCGTCCCCGCTCGACGGCCGCGTGCTCCATCTCGCCGACGATCTGTTCGTCGACGACGCGCTGATCTGGGATCCGGTCGCCTCGCAAAGCGTGACCTATGGCGCCGGCGACGGGCCGCGCCTCAGGATCGATTTCCCCGATACGCCCTATCTCGGCGTCTGGACCAAGCCCGGCGCCGCCTTCATCTGCGTCGAGCCGTGGCACGGCCATGCCGATCCCGCCGGGTTCGACGGCGATTTCCGCGCCAAGCCGGGCGTGTTCGAGGTCGCGCCGGACGGCGACTGGCGGTGCCGGATGGCGATCACGCTCGAACCCTGACCCTTGTCGCCGGCGCGGCGTGCGCCATATCTTCCCCCAAGGAACTGGGGGATCATCGATGCTGACCGCGCTGTTGCTTACCTTGTGGCTGGCGATGTTCATGGCGCGCGGCACGCCGATCGGCGACGCCCTCCACCGCATTTTGGTAGTGACGCCCGCGCGGTGGCTATCGCGGATTTCGCGCGGCCAAATATTGTTCGCGCTGCTCACTCTGTCGATCATCGTCGGGCTGGTCTGGCTGCTCGAGGGCGACGGGCGGATGCTGGTGTCGATGGGCATGCCCGAATTCCTGTCCTTCGCGGCTGCGATCGACCTCTCGGCATTGCTCGACCTCGCGGCGGTGGCGGTGATCGCCGCGACGACGATCCGTTTCCGCGCGCTGGGATCCTGGCTGCGCCACCAGATCGTGCCGCGCCGGCCGCGTGCCCGCCGCTCGCGCATTCAGCGCCTGCGCCCGCCCGCCAATGACGACGAGGACCGACGAGCCCTGGCCGCCTGATCCCGTCACCTTGCCGGTAGCGCCCGCACACCGTAGGAGCGCGCGCCATGAGTATTTCCGACCGCCGCACTTTCGCGATCATCTCGCACCCTGACGCCGGCAAGACCACGCTGACCGAAAAGCTGCTCTATTTCGGCGGCGCCATCCATTTGGCCGGCGAGGTCAAGGCGCGCGGGCAGAATCGCCGCGCGCGCTCCGACTGGATGAAGATCGAGCAGCAACGCGGCATCTCGGTCACCTCGTCGGTGATGACGTTCGAGAAGGACGGCATCACCTTCAACCTGCTCGACACGCCGGGCCACGAGGATTTCTCCGAGGATACCTACCGCACGCTGACCGCGGTCGATTCGGCGGTCATGGTGATCGACGCGGCGCGCGGCATCGAGGCGCAGACGCGCAAATTGTTCGAGGTCTGCCGGCTGCGCTCGGTGCCGATCATCACGTTCGTGAACAAGGTCGACCGCGAGGGCCGTCCGCCGTTCGAACTGCTCGATGAGATCGCCGACGTGCTCGCATTGGACGTCGCGCCGATGAGCTGGCCGGTCGGCATGGGCGGTCAGTTCCAGGGCGTGCTCGACCTCACCACCAACCGGATCAGCCGGCCGGAGGGCGACAGCCGCGAATTCCTCGGCAAGGTCGAGGATACGCCCGAGCTTCCCGCCGACATCGCGGAAGAGGTCGAACTGGCCCAGGCCGGCTATGCCGCGTTCGATGCCGAGGCCTATCGCCATGGCGATTTGACCCCGGTCTATTTCGGATCGGCGCTCAAGGATTTCGGCGTCGCCGAGCTGATCGCAGCACTCGCCGAATACGCCCCGCCGCCGCGTCCGCAGCCCGCCGAACCGGCGCCGGTTGCGCCCGACATGGACGAGGTCACCGGCTTCGTGTTCAAGGTCCAGGCCAATATGGACCCGCAGCATCGCGACCGCATCGCGTTCATGCGGCTGTGCTCGGGCACTTTCAAGCGCGGCATGAAGCTGACCCCGACCGGGCACGGCAAGCCGATCGCGGTGCATTCGCCGATCCTGTTCTTCGCGCAGAATCGCGAAGTCGCCGACGAGGCCTTTCCCGGCGACATCATCGGTATTCCCAATCACGGCACCTTGCGGGTCGGCGATACGCTCTCCGAGCGTGCCGACGTGCGCTTCACCGGCCTGCCCAATTTCGCGCCCGAAATCCTGCGCCGCGTGGTGCTCAAGGACCCGACCAAGACCAAGCAGCTCCGCAAGGCGCTGGACGACATGGCCGAGGAAGGGGTGACCCAGGTCTTCTATCCCGAGATCGGGTCGAACTGGGTGATCGGGGTGGTCGGGCAGCTCCAGCTCGATGTGCTCGTCAGCCGGCTAGAGGCCGAATACAAGGTCGCCGCCGGGCTCGAGATGGCGCCGTACGAGACCGCGCGCTGGATCTCTTCGGACGACCCCGCCGCGCTCAAGGAATTCCTCGATCTCAATCGCGGCGCGCTGGCCAAGGACCGCGACGGCAATCCGGTCTTCATGGCCAAGACCGCGTGGGAAGTCGGCTATGTCGCCGACCGCTATGCCAAAGTGAAGTTCGCCGCGACGCGAGAGCGGTGAGCCCACGGGGTGCGAGTTGAGTGATTGTCTCGCACAAAGACACGAAGGCACGAAGAAGAGTAGGTTGAGCGCGGAGAGACGGGGAGCTGAAGATGGGCCTCGCCCATGTCCGTCATGCCGGCCTTGTGCCGGCATCCACCGTGCCGTGAAGCGCGTGCGGTGAGGTTTATTGCGGGATACGATAGGCTGGGTCTGGTTGCACGGTGGACCCCGGCACAAGGCCGGAGTGACGGTGCGGGAGGGTTTGCGGGTTGGGCGCTTCTCTCTGCGCCTCTGCGCGAACCCTTTTCCTGCTTTCGTGTCTTTGTGCGAGAAAAACTTTCGGCCCTAAAGGTCAGTCGGCCGCCTCGACCCAGCCGCGCTTGAGGGGTTTGATCGCGAGGAACGCGAGCAACGCGGCGACCAGGTACAGGCCCGCACAGATGATCGCCGCATAACGCAGCGAATCGGCGCCGTAGCTCGCCTTGAGCGCGTCCGACAACGCGCCCATCAGCCAGGGGCCGAGCCCCAGCCCGAGCAGGTTGTTGACCAGCAGGAACGTGCCCGACGCACCTGCCCGCATCCGCGACGGCGCGAGGTGCTGGGCGGCGGTGACGATCGGGCCGAGCCACAACGTGTTGAGCGCGTTCGGGATCAGCAGCAGGAACCACGCGAACACCGGGAGCGGCGTATACAGGCCGAGCATGAAGGTAGGCGCGGTGATCAGCCAGGCGATCGCCGGAATCCGCGCATACCAGGCGCGGTCGACGGTCCCGAGCCGGTCGGCCAACACCCCGCCGAGGAAGATGCCGGTGGTCCCGCCGAGCAGCAGCAGGGAGCCCATGAACTGACCGACCTTGATCAGGTCGTGATTGGCGGTCCAGCCGTAATGGACGGCGATGATCTTGGGCACCCACAGTGCCAGGCCATAGCCCGCCATCGAGCTGCAGCCGGCGCCGATCGCGAGTAGCCAATAGGCCGGCTTGCGCGTCAGGATCGGAATGACCGACAGCACCGGCACGCGGTCGGCTTCCGCGGCGACCGCCGGGCGCGGCCGGTCGCGGACGATGGCGAGGAAGATCGGGGCGACGACGATGCCGGCGATACCCACCGTGATGAACGCCGTCTGCCAATCGGCCAGGGCGGCGATATAGGCGCCCAGCAGCACCCCGGAGCCGAGCCCGATCGGAATGCCCATCGAATAGATGGCAAGCGCGCGCGCCCGGCGCTCGACCGGGAAATAGTCGGCGATCAGCGCGTAGGAAGGCGCGACGCCGCCGGCCTCTCCGACCCCGACGCCGAGGCGGGAAAGGAACAGCGACCAGAATCCGGTCGCCATCCCGCACAGGGCGGTGAACCCGCTCCACACGACCAGCGACCCGGCGATCAC